>PWMU01000171.1 GCA_003558065.1 Opitutia bacterium
CGGCATGGACGGCTTTAGTGCCGAGACCTTTCATGGGATTTTGCGACATAAGTGCTCATAAAATCCGTCCCGGACGGGGTAGTCAAGACGCTTGAGCCAGAAAAAGCCCGGGGCTGGCGGCCACTCGAATAAGCGTGTGTTTCGACGAAGCGGCCCGAATCCCGCACTCTCCATAAGCCCGATCCCTCCGATCGAGCTCCTGACCCGCCGCCATTTCAGGAGGCTGTCGGCGAAGCCCGACAGCCTCCTAGTCCGTTTTTCCGTCCTCGCTTTGCGCGCAGTTTTCACAGACGCCGAAAAACTCCAGCATATGAGACACGTTCCGGTAGCCGCGGTTGTGAACGAGACGCTCCAGGCCGTCGACCACGCAGACATCTATCGTCTCAACCTTCCGGCAGGAGGTGCAGATGATGTGGTGATGGTGATCGCCGCCGACGATGAATTCGAACAGACTGGAGCCGTCCGGAAAGAAACAGCGCCGCACGATGCCGATTTTTTCAAAGGCCCCGATACAGCGGTAAACAGTGGCAAGGTCGCAATTGCGGTCGCTGACCCGGCGATGAATGTCTTCTATCTTGATCGGCCCTTTTTCGCTGATGAGGGCTTTCAGGATGGCGATTCGGGGTTGGGTGACGCGATGGCCGGACTTCTTCAGCATAGCCACAGCCTCTTCAAGGAGGCGGTCGTCATCCCGGTTGATTTCCTCTTTCGACATCAGCGGATTCATCGTTCTTGATTTAGAGTCAGAAACCACCTTTATTCGGGGTGCCTTGAGATTGCAAACCAATTGTAGTAACCGTGGAGCGGCGGATGCGGGCCCGGCGGGCCTTTACTGCCAACTCGGATTGTGCTAGCTTTTCATCAATGCAGTGCAGCAATTTTTCAGAAGTCCTCGATCTGATTCGTCAGGAAGACGCCCGATTCGAGAGGAATGCCTACTATTTCGTCCGGCAGGCGCTGGACTACACGCTGAAGGAGCATGCCGGCAACCCCGAGCGCACGTCGCGCCACGTTTCCGGTCAGGAACTCCTTGAGGGAATCCGGGTTTATGCGCTGGACCAGTACGGCCCCATGACCCTCACCGTGCTGCACAGCTGGAATATTCGCGAGTGCGGGGACTTTGGGGAAATAGTATTCCAGCTGGTGGAATACGGCGTCCTGGGAAAGACCGAACAGGACAGCAAGGAGGATTTCGACTCCGTCTACGACTTCGAGGAAGCGTTTTCATATCCTTATCTTCCGGAAAAGAAACGGCGGGCCTTGCAATCGAAACGGGCCCGTGAGACCAAGAGGAAGAATATCGACGCAAACTGAGTTTCCGGGAAGTACCTATGACGAGATCCTATATGGCCGGGGCCGATGCCGAGCGGCTCCTGCAACCCTTTTTCAGCGAAGAGATCGACCGTACAACGCTCGACAACGGCCTGGTGGCCATCGTCAAGCCCGACACCTCCGCAGCCCTCGTGTCAGTCCAGGCCTGGGTGAAAACCGGGAGCATCCATGAGGGGGACTTTCTCGGATCGGGGCTTTCCCATTACCTGGAACACATGCTGTTCAAGGGAACCCGCAAGCGTTTGGGGCCCGAGATTGCCGCCGAGGTGCAGAAACACGGCGGCAATATGAACGCGTACACGACGTTTGACCGGACCGTTTATTACATCGACATCCCCAGCGAGTATTTCGAGGTGGCGCTCGACGTTCTGGCCGACGCCGTCTTCGACGCGACCATTCCGCCGGACGAAGCGGTCGGGGAGCGCGACGTCATCCTGCGGGAAATCGACATGGGCCTCGACGATCCCGACCGGACCCTGACCCAAACCCTGTTTTCGACCGCCTTTCGCGAGCATCCCTACCGCTATCCGGTAATCGGGTACCGTGACGTTTTCGAGTCGGTTACCCACGAGGACCTGCTGGGCTATTACCGGTCGCGCTACCTGCCGAACAACCTGGCGCTGATCGTTGCCGGGGATGTCGAGGCGGACGCCGCCCGGGAGCGGATTGAGCATCACTTCGGCGGCTTTAACCGCCGGAAGCTATCGCCGGTTCTGAATCCGTTCGAGCCCGAGCAGGTGGCGCGGCGCGACGCCGACCTTTACCGGGACGTCAACGTCTCCCGCTGCACGCTCGCCTTCAAGATTCCCGGACTGTTTCACCGGGATGCCCCGGGGCTCGATATCCTTGCGGCGGTGCTCGGGAACGGGAAGAGTTCGGTGCTCTGGAAGCGGCTGCGGGACGGGAAGCAACTAGTGCACGAAATCGACGCCATGACCTGGAAGCCGGGCGGCGGCGGCTTGCTCGGGATCTCGTTCACGGCGGACCCGGACAAACGCGAGCGTGCCTCCGAAGCCGTCCTGGAAACGATCGAATCCACACTCCGCGACGGCCTGGACGACGGCGCGGTGAACAAGGCGGTCCGGCAGGCGCTGGTTTCGGAGATCAATGTCCGCAAGACGGTCAGCGGACAGGCCTCCCGCCTGGGGGTGGCCGAGGTGGTCGCGGGCGATATCGGATTTTCCCGCGCCTATTTTCGGCGTCTGGCCGACGTAAGCGCCGGCGAACTGGGCGAGCTGGGGCGCCACTACCTGCAGCCCGGGAAAATGACCGCGGTTTCGTTGAATCCGGAGTCCGCGCGTCCCGCCGCTCGGAAAGGGAAACACGGGCAGGCGGCGCCGGTTGCCTTTGAAGAGGAGACATTCGCGAACGGCGCGCGTCTCCTGTTTCACCACAACGCCAAATTGCCCAACGTGCATGTCCGCCTGATCTGTTTGGGCGGCGGGAGTTACGAGTCCCCGGAAAAGAGGGGAGTCACCGCGCTCCTGGCCGCCTTGATGACCCGGGATACCGAGAAGCGTTCGGCCGAGGAGGTGTCCGAGGAGATCGAATCGGTGGGGGGCGCTTTTTCCGAATTCTGCGGGAACAACACCTTCGGCGTGTCCCTGGAATTTCTTCCAGACGACTTCGACATCGCCCTCGATTTGCTCGACCAGGCCGTGTGCCATCCGGTGTTTCAGGAGGACACCTTTCGGCGCGAGAAGGCCGCCCAGCTCAGTTCCCTCAAGGAGGAGCTGGACGAGATCCTGTTCTACGGGATGAAGCGGCTGCGGGAACGGTTTTTCGGCGATCATCCCCTGTGTATCGAGGAATCCGGTACGACGGAAACCATTCCGGCGATCGAACTCGGCGACCTGGTCGCCCAATACCGGCGGCTGGTGGTGCCGGCGAACCTGGTTCTGTCCGTGGCCGGGGACCTCGCGGATTCAAAGGTTGTCGATGAACTCCGGGCCTTCCTGAAAAGCCTCCCGTCCGCCCCGTTCGAACGCGGCGCGTCCGAATTCGGCGGGCCGCCCGAGCCCGGCGGTTTTTCGGAATCGCTCCGCCGGCAGCAGGCCGTGGTATTGCAGGGGTTCCCGGATTGCGGCGTGGCGGACGAGACGTTTCCGGCGGGCGAGGTGCTCGACGAGCTCTTCAGCGGCATGTCGAGCCGTCTGTTCGAGCGCGTGCGCGAGGAACTGGGGCTGGCTTATTACGTCGGTTCGGGCCGGGTTTCCGGAATCCATGAAGGCATGTTCTTTCTCTATGCAGGCACCCATCCGGAGAAAGCAGGGGAAGTGACCCGCGAGATGGACGCTGAGATTCGCCGGGTGCGGGAAGGCGGGGTGACCCCCGAGGAACTGGAGCGCTGCCGGGTCCGCATCAAGGCGCGCAAGCGCATGAGCCTGCAGACCAACAGTACGCGCGCCATGATCGCCGGACTCAACGCGACCTACGGGCTTCCGGTCAACCACTGGCTGCAGCAGGATGCCAAAATCGACGCCGTCACCCTGGAGAATCTCCAGGCGTTCGCCAAGCGTCACCTGCAACCCGAAAAGCGCGTCGCCCTCACCATCGGCCCGAACGGTTGAGCCGTGAATGCCTTCCGGCCGTGAGCTTGAGTTTCCACAGGGGGTTTTTTGCGAACGGCATCTTTCGGTACGGTTTTCTTCTGGGGGTGATTCTTGCGCTGGTGCTCGCGGGATTATTCCCGGAGCCCGGGGCGCCGGGGGGCTGGCTCAGAACCGAATGGACGACCGGCCTGTGCGTCTTTCTGATATTTCTGATCCAGGGGTTGATTCTGCCGACGGATGTCCTGTGGCGGGGACTCCTGCAATGGCGTTTGCACGTTTATGTTCATGGATTCCTGTTTCTGCTGTTTCCGGTCATCGCCTTGGCGATTGATTTCGTCCTGGGCGAGAAGCTCGGCTGGCTGAATCCGAATGTCCGCCTCGGATTCCTCTTCCTGGCGATCCTTCCAACCACGATTTCCACGTGTGTGGCGTTTACGGCGGCGGCGCGGGGAAACGTTCCCGGGGCGCTTTTTAACGCTACCGTTTCCAATGTGGCGGCGATCGTGATCGTGCCGGTCTGGATTTTCTGGATTTCGGGGAAGGGAATGGAAGGGAACGCGGGGCTGTCGATGATCGGCGATATCGCGGTGCTCGTCCTGCTGCCCCTGGCCCTGGGACAGGTCCTCCGGCCGTGGCTGAAGGGGGCGGCGGAACGGCGGCAAGCCCGTTTGCGCCGCCTCACCAACGCCGCCATTCTCTTTATCCTCTACGCGGCGTTCGCCCGGTCGGTCGCCTCCGGATTCTGGGCGCAGGACCAGACGGGCGCTGTCATCTCCGTTTTTCTGCTCGTTCTGGCCGGTTTTGTCCTGATGCACGTGCTGGCCTGGCAGGGGGCCGGGCTGCTTCGGTTCTCCAGGGAAGACCGCCTGGCCGCTTTTTTCTGCGCTCCCCAGAAATCGCTCGCCATGGGGATCCCCATGGGCCAGCTCCTGTTCGCCGATCGCCCGGACCTCAGTCTGATCCTGCTGCCGCTGATGGTCTATCACGCGGTTCAGTTGCTGGCCGGCGGCTATGTCGTGAGCCGGGTTGGAGGAGGAAGCTCAACCTGAAAAAAGCGGCTGGAACGCCATTGTACGGATCAACATGGAGAATCGGCCGGGGAGTCTTACTATACCTCCCTGCATCAAGTTTTCGGATTCTCCTGCCGCCCGTCTTCTAATTCATTCCCCTCTTGAGAGGGGGGCCAGCCGCAAGGCTGGTGGGGTGTGTTTTCCGAAAACCTGATGACGTGCAGTATATCAATCCAGCTTTTCCGTCTGCCGTTCCCCGTCGGCGTTCGTGCCGTTCCACTCGTTGTAGCCCCCGCCCTTTCGGTCGCCGAACCGGATGACCACCTCGTCGCTGTAGCCGTTCTCCCATTTCAAGAGGACCTTTACGGAGTCCCGAGCCTGTTCGACGCTTTTTTCGACGAGCGGCAGTTCGACGCCCGGGAAGGGCGCCAGCAGAGTGGCGCGGAACCAGTTGCCCGCCGACTTCCCCGAGAAACTCAACCAGGGCGCGGGCTGTTTGACGCCGTAGCGGGGCGAGTACCAGCCGTCCATTACCTGTGGCGTGGCCGTGTCGCCCAGGGGAATGATCGCGAGATTGGCGTCGGGATAACGGGTCTGAAAACCGGGGTGATCGTCCACGCCGACAAGCTCTCCCGGCATGAAGTGCCAGTTCTGGGCAAACTCGAACTCCGTTGCCTCGGGCCCGCGGACCCGGTCCGCCACGATCCAATAGGCGTCGCGAATCATCACCACCTGGCGTTCATGGATAACGTCGCCGTTGTCGCCCGCAACCAGATGGCTGTAGCCGTCGTGCCAGGCGTGGACGACCTTCAGATTTCCCCCGAGCTTTTTCCGTGCGAGAGACTGCCGGGGATTCGCTGTCTGGTTTTCGCCGTTGAGAGACACGGTATTCTGGAACGGCGTGCTGACGAACAACTCGCGGAATCCTCCCTCGTCGTGGTACCGGTAACGCCCCGGCATAACCATCAGCGGGCGTCCGTACGCGGCGAGGTCGACACTGAGGCAGCGCAGGCCGCCGCGGCCCCGCGGTCCGAAGTCGAACATCAGCCAACGCGCGTCGCGTCCGTCTTCCCACGGGCTCCGCAGAAGAGCGAAACCGCCCTCGGTGAAAACGCGGTCCCGCCAGGCGGGCGCCTCCCCCTCCTCTCCATGCGTCGCGAGATACAGGAGATCCGGACGGTTCAGGTCGTTCGACCAGGTTGACAACCGCTCGCGCATCGGATCGTTGTCGGAATCGCCGAATTGGGGAATGGAGTGATCGGGACGGGTGTAGGCCGCCGCAAAATCGAGCATCCGGTCGCCGTGCGCGAGCAGTTCCTCGGGCATCGAATCGCCGCGGAGTTCCAGAATCCGGTTGAACGTGTGAAACTCTCTGAGGATCACGTTGTGGTAGTGGGGGCTGCGCCCCCGGTACACGCCGTCCGGATAAGTGGCGGCGGCGAAGTGGCGGTTGAGAACGGTGCGCGCGTCGTCCCTCCATTGCCCCGCCTCCCTGAACTCGGGGAAGTAAGTGCCGGCCTGGAGGGTTCCCTGTGCCTCCATCGCGCCCCAATTGCCCCGCCGATAGCCGTCGATACCCCGCGAGTTCAGGGATTCGGCCATGTCGCGCAGGTTGACAAGAAAGATCGCCAGAACCTCGGGTGTGAACCGCTCGGACCGCACGGCGACAGGAAAGAGCCGCACCCAATGCTGGAGGCGCAATCCCGTTTCGAGAGTGCGTGGATGATCGGCGTCGACCTGGCGGTCCCACTCCCGCATCTGGTAGACGAACTCCTCCATGTAACGCTCGTCCCCGGAGCGGCGAAAGCCTTCCACCAGCGTCCGGAAATGGGTGTGACGGTGAAACATGTAGCCCCACTCGCGATCGTAGATTGTCTTTCTCCAATCGATACCGTCGTCGAATGTCACGGTTTCCCGTTCGAAGGTGAACCGGTGGGCCATCGCCGCTTCGAGGGTCGTGGTGTCGTGGGTCTCCTCTTCGATCTCATCCAGGTTTCGCAAGGGTTCTTCGGGATTGAAATGATAGGCGATCTCCCGGCTCCGGTAATGGCTCAGGAGCGCGTCGAGCGCCTCGGCGGGGCGGTCCGCACTTTGCGCCACCGCATCGAGGCCCGGCTGTTCGAGATCGAGGAGTGAGAGGATCCGGTTCATGGCATCAGCGGGTTTCCCGGCTGCCGAAAGATCGGCGATTCCGGCAAAGAGCAGGCATCCCGGGAGCAGCAGGGTCGAGGCGAGGCGGGGGAACAGGCGTTGGACGTTCATGAATCAGGTGCCGGGACGGCGGGGGTTTAAAGGCTGTGGGGTTTCCGTTCCAGGGGATCCGATGCGGTCGCTCCAACCAGCTCACTTGTACAGGAGTTCGGAGTGATTGGGGGCCTTTTTCAGGGCTCGCCAGCGATTGAGGATTTTTTCGAAAATCCGGTCGGGCGAGAGACCGTTGGCTTCCCGCAATTCCTCGGCGCTCGAGCCGTGACTCACGAAGCGGTCCGGCCAGCCGATCCTCTCCACCGGGATCGTTGCGTGGGCCTCGCTGAGTTCTTCGAGTACGGCGCTTCCAAAGCCGCCGCTGAGCGCGTGGTCTTCCAGGGTGACGATTAACGAGGCCTCCCCGGCGTGTTGCTTGAGCAACGTCACGTCGATGGGTTTGGCAAATCTCGCGTTGACGACGCCGACTGTTATGCCCGCCTCCCCGCTGATCCGGTCGGCGGCGGTCAGGGCGTCGGCGGTCATGGGGCCCAGGGCCCAGATCACGATATCGCTTCCGTCGCGCAGGACTTCGGCCTTGCCGAGTTTCAGCCTGGCGGGCCGTTTCTTGACAGGCACTCCCCGGGCGGGGCCGCGGGGGTACCGGAGAAAGGTCGGAGTGGGGGTGTGGATCGAGGTATAAAGCATGTCGACCAGTTCGTCCTCGTCTTTGGGCTGCATCAGGGTCGCGTTCGGCACGCAGCGAAGGTAGGCGATGTCGAACAGGCCGTGGTGCGTCGCTCCGTCGTTGGGAGACACCCCGGCCCGGTCCAGGGCAAAGGTAACCGGGAGGTTCTGAAGGCAGATGTCGTGGATGATCGGGTCGTAGGCCCGCTGCAAAAAGGTGGAATAGATGGCACAAACCGGGTGCATTCCCCGCGCGGCCAGACCGCCCGCGAACAGGACGGCATGTTCCTCGGCGATGCCCACATCGAAATACTGGGACGGAAACTCGTCCCGCAGGGGGGCGAGACCGGTTCCGCCGGGCATGGCGGCCGTGATACCGGCCAGGGTCGGCATTTCGCGGGCGAATCGCACCATGGCCCCGCCGAACACATCCTGGTAGGCGGGGGCGGGATTCGTTTTGGATGACTTTCCCCTGCCGGTGGACAGGTCGAACGCACTGGTGCCGTGAAAGCGCTCCGGGTGGTCGAGAGCCGCGTCATAGCCCTTGCCTTTCTTGGTCAGCACGTGCACCACGATCGGCTGGTCCGATTTTTTCGCGAAATGGAGGTTCTTGTGGAGCAATTCCAGATCATGACCGTCGAAGGGCCCGAGGTACCGGAGACCGTATTTTTCGAAAATGCAGGAGGGGACGAAGAAATTCTTCGCGCTCTGTTTGGTCCTCGAGCCCATTCGCCGCAGGGACTCCCCCCCGGGGAGGTGCTTGAGGAACGATTCGAGATCGTGGTGGACCCGGTTGTAAACGGGGTTGGTGATCAACTCGTTCAGGTAACTCGCCATCGCCCCGACGTTCTTGTCGATGGACCACTCGTTGTCGTTGAGGACAACGATGAGACGATTGGTGTTGGCGGTGATGTTGTTCAGCGCCTCCATCGTGATCCCGCACGTCAGGGCCGCATCGCCGATCACCGCGACGACGTGCTCCTTTGAGCCGAGATGGTCGCGGGCCGTCGCCAGGCCGAGAGCCGCCGACAGCGCGGTCCCGGCATGACCCGCCCCCCAGATGTCGTGAGGACTTTCCTCCCGGGTGAGGAAGCCGCTGTAGCCGCCGCTCTTGCGGATTCGGTCAAACCGCGGATCCTGCCGCCCGGTCAGCAGTTTATGGACGTAACCCTGATGGGAAACGTCGAAGACGAATTTGTCCTTCGGCGTGGTGAAGGTCCGGTGAAGGGCGAGCGTCAGCTCCACCACGCCGAGATTCGGCCCGACGTGCCCGCCGTTGACCGAAGTGACTCCCAGAATGCGGGCGCGAATTTCCTCGGCGAGACGGGGAAGCTCTTCGAATGGGATCTTTTTCAGGTCATCGGGACCGGCGATGCCGGAGAGAAGGGACCCGTCGGATGGCTGAGGCGTCTTGGACATGGTCAATGGTGTGCGTTCGTCGGGTGCCCGGAGGGAGAACTATTCCTCCCTGTCCGGGTCAAAATCGCTGTATTCCGCTTCGTCTCCCGGCTGCTTTTTCAGGAGTTCGATCTTCAGTTCAGCGTCCCGGAGGCGTTTCTCGCACAACTTGAGAAGCTTGTTGCCCTCTTCGTAACGGGTGATCAGTTCGGCGAGGGGAACATCTCCCTGTTCCATGGTTTCCACGATCGATTCGAGCTTCTCAAGGGCTTTTTCGAAACTTAAATCGCTGTTGTTTTTTCGCTCTGCTTTGGACACACTTGCATTTTGGCAGGCACAGTTCCGTTTTCAAACTAATCCTGCAAAACATTTCAAAAATTACGCTCACCTGAACCCAGCCATGGCCTACCTGGACGAACCCAACGTGATCAGCGGGAAACGCGGTCGAATGAAGTACGTTTTTATCGGATTGGGAATTCTTTTGTTTTTGCTCCTGGTTTTCAGCGCGGTTCTCGAGCCGTGGTTTCGGGATTTTCAGCGTCACCGGACTCCGTCCGGCCCGCACGGGGGGGATCTTTACTCGATCACCGTGGAGAATCGCCGGATGGCCATGGAAATCGCGCGCCCGGAACCGGACAACCACCTGGTGATATTCCTGAGCCCCGCCGAGGAGGATCCCGATTGGAATCCCGCCGACTACCGCCTGTCCTTCGAGATTCGCGGAATGCCCGAACCCCGGTTTCTCGACTGGAACGAAGAGGGAATGATTCTCGCCTCGGGCGAGGAACTGCTCGAGTACGACCCGTTGGACCCGCGCCCGCCCCCGTTTCCGAGGATACGGGAGTTTTACGGCCCCTCCGAGGCCTCGTTCCATCCCTCCGGCGAGTTCCGGATGACGATCCGGATTCATCGCGGCGATGAAGTCGTGTGGGAGGGTGAGCGTTGGAGTTACGCCGACCCGCACGCCGGCCACGGCCACGGCCACGGGCACGCGCATTAGTTTCGGTTTGCGGCCGGCGTCCGCCCCCTTCATGTTGCCGGGTTTATTATGATAAACGAGGTTATCGCCGTCTTTCTGGTTCTGCTGGTGTTCAAGACCGGGGCCGAGCTGTGGCTCGACCGGCTCAACCGGGCCAACGTCCTCCGCTTCGCGGATTCGCCGCCGGAGGCGGTGAGGGAGGTGATGCCCGACGAGACCTATCGGCGTTCGGTTGAGTACACGCTCGCCAAGAACCGCTTCAGCCGGGTCGAAACGCTGTGGGGAGCCGCCATTCTGGCGGCGGTGATTCTGAGCGGGGTGCTGCCGTGGTACTACGGATTTTTCGGAGAGGGCGGGGATCGCCCGGTCTGGGCGGAGGGACTCTTTTTCGTCAGCACGTTGATCCTCCTGAGCCTGCCGAGCCTGCCGTTCGAGTGGTGGAGCCAGTTTCGGCTGGAGGAACGGTTCGGTTTCAACAAGACCACCCTGAAACTCTGGATCAGCGACCGGATCAAGGGGCTGGTCATCGGGTTCGCGATCGGGTATCCGCTGATCTGCCTCCTCCTGGCGCTCGTCGGCTGGGTGGGGGCCTACTGGTGGATCTGGGGATTTGCGATTTTCTTCTGTTTCCAGCTTCTGATGATGGTGCTCTATCCCATGCTCATCATGCCGCTCTTCAACAAGTTCACCCCGCTTCCCGAAGGGGAACTGAGGAAACGGCTCATGGAGCTGGCCGACCGGACCGGCTTTCGTGCGAAAACGATTCAGGTGATGGACGGGAGTAAACGCTCCGCCCATTCGAATGCTTTTTTTACCGGATTCGGACGTTTCCGCCGCATCGTGCTTTTCGACACGCTGATGGAGCAGTTGGGAGAACGGGAACTGGAAGCCGTGCTCGCCCACGAGATCGGGCATTACAAAAAGGGACACATTCCCCGGATGCTGGGTCTTTCGGCGGTCATGGTTCTTCTTGCTTTCGGGGCGATCGCCTGGCTGGCGGAAAGCGCCTGGTTCTACCAGGCTTTCGGGTTCGACCCGGAGACCGCCGGCCTGGCTCCGGCGTTTCTCCTGTTCGCCCTCTTGAGCGGATTGGTGACCTTCTGGCTCTCCCCGCTGTTCAATATCATGTCAAGGAAGCATGAATACGAAGCCGACGCTTTTGCACGCGATTCGGTGGGGGAGGCCGAACCCCTGCTTCGCGCGCTCAGAAAGCTATCCGAAAAGAATCTCAGCAACCTGACGCCGCATCCGCTCTACAGCGCCATTTACTATTCCCATCCCACCCTCGTGGAAAGGGAGGCCGCCCTGCGAAACGCGTGACGGAAACGTTTCCGCGGAACCGTTCATGCGGGCGCAGCTTCCCGCCGCGACCCGCCCGCCGACCGACAATGCCTGAATGTTTGCAACGATTGATCGGAGCGATCTGCCTCCTGGCACTGGTCGCGGCGCCGGGTTTTGCCGGGGAGGCCGTCCGCGTGGCGACCTACAACGTCGAAAACTACCTGGTCATGGACCGATGGCTCGACGAGCGGGACCGGTGGCTGCCGGAGTATCCGAAGCCGGAAACGGAGAAAGCGGCGCTGCGCGGGGTCATCCATTCGGCAGCCCCCGACGTGATCGCGTTGCAGGAGATGGGGTCGCCCCCGTTTCTGAGGGAATTGCAGCGGGATCTCAAACGGGAAGGGCTCGACTACCCGTATCGCCACGTGCTGGAGGCAGGGGACGAGGTCAGGCACGTGGCCGTGCTTTCCAAACTGCCGTTCCGCGAAGTGACGGGGCATACCGATCCCGATTTTCCGTATTTTGACGGACGTGAGACGATCAAGCGGGGGCTTCTCGAGATCGGATTCGAGACCGCCGGCGAGGAATGGAGTTTGTTCACTCTCCATTTGAAAAGCAAATGGACCGAACGCGACGACGACCCCCGGGCCGAACGGAAACGAACCGGAGAGGCCACGGCGGCCCGGAACCGCATCCTGGAACGCCATGACCCCGAGGCGGGTGATCTTTTCGTGATCGCGGGAGACTTCAACGACACCCGGGATACCCCGCCCTTGCGGCGGTTTCTGCGGCGCGGCGACGTCCGCATCTCGATCCCGGTCGAGGCAGCGGATTCGCGCGGCCACAAGTGGACTCAACACTGGGAGCGGCAGAATCTCTACAGCCGGATCGATTTCATTCTGGCATCACCCGCCATGAAGCGCCGGCTTGCTCCCGATTCGCATGGCGTGTACGATGGGGCAGGTTATCGCCTTGCGAGCGACCACCGGCTGGTTTGGGCTGATTTCCAGTTCGGCGGTGAGGAGCGGCAGGGCCCGGAATGATGAGGAGCGAATCCGCAACCACGGTAACACCGGAAAAATCCCGCCGTGTGGCGCCGCTGGGACTCTACCTGCACGTCCCGTTTTGCGCCACAACCTGCGATTTTTGCGCGTTTTACCAGAAAACCCCCGAGAAGGGGGATTTCCGGCGCTATGTCGACGGCGTCCGCCGGGAACTGGAGTTGGCCACCTGGGACCGTCCGGTCACCACCGTTTTCTGGGGCGGCGGCACGCCGGGACTGCTGCCTCCGGAGTTCATTCAGGAACTGGGCGGCCTCCTCCGGGAGAAAACCGGCTGCACGCCGGAGGAATGGAGCGTGGAGCTGACCCCGGAAGCGGTCCGCGACGGGCGTCTCGAGGCGCTGAGGCGGATCGGCGTCAACCGGATCTCCCTCGGCGTCCAGTCCTTTCAGCCGCGTCTGCTCGAGGTCATCGGCCGGAAGTCATCGCGGAAAGCGATCCTGGCCGCCTATGCGAAACTCCGCGAGCACGGCTTCGACAACGTCAATCTGGATCTGATGTTCGCCTTTCCCGGGCAGACTCCGGAAGAATGGGAGAGCGATCTCCGCGAGGCCGCGGCGCTCGCGCCGGAACACCTGTCGACTTATTGCCTGACATTCGAGGAGGATACCGCGCTCTGGGTGAAACTGTCCCGCGGAGAGGTGGCTCTCGACGAGGAAAAGGAGGCGGTTTATTTTGAAATCGCCGAATCGGTTCTCGAGGAAGCGGGACTGTATAAGTATGAAACATCCAATTACGCCCGGCCGGGAAGGGAATGTCGCCACAATCTGAATACCTGGAGGATGTTCGAGTGGGATGGGATCGGACCGGCGGCGGCCTCCCAGCGCGGGGGATGGCGCTACGCCAATCCGGCGGCTCTCGACGAGTGGCTGGAGGACCTTGAGAACGGCCGCCGGGGCACGGCGGATCGCGTGCGGATCACGCCGGATATGCTCGCCGCCGACAGTCTGGTCTTCGGCCTTCGGCTGCGGAACGGGGTCGATCTCGCCGGCCTTGAGGAGCGATTCCCGGGAACGCTTAATCCGGCGCTGCGGGCGTTCCTTGATCGCCTTCAGACCGAGGGGCTCGCCGCCATGACCGGCTCCTCCGTCCTCTCCCTCTCCCCCAGGGGCCGCCTGCTTGCCGACCGGATCGGGGCCGGAATCCTCGAGCTCCGCGAGAGCGGAACGACGCCTCCCGCGCCATAACCTCTGCGTGGGTTCCGTCCCGGGCCACCCGAATTTCCGCTCTTGCGTTTGAGGGATTCCGTGGCACAGTATGCCGTATTCGACTTTAACGACTCAGACGAGTCACCAAACGTGATAACCATCAACAAAGGAGGCCTATGCACCAAACATCACTTTCAGACAAATCCGACAAACTTAACGCAGCTCTGGGCGCCGTTGGCAGCGCAAGACCTGCCTGAGTCGATCGAGATCCGCCGAGCCTCACCGAGAGGAAGGCGGTTGGATGCGGCCCGTGTTGGTGACTTTAATTGAACGGGGCCGGTCCAGGGAGTTTCCTGTCCGCCGCCCTTCCCGGTTGCGGGAAGGTGACCGGACGGAATCCGAAACTCCGTTTTGAGAGGCGAGGGCGAGGTTTGCCCGCCCAACACTTGCAGCTTCACAAGGCCGAACTGCCGCTATTTTCATGAAGCCGTTGAGGCCGTCGCCGACGGCCCTCAATTACGAAAAGCCCGGGACCCCGTGTCCCGGGCTTTTTTTTGCGGCCGCAAGAACCCTGCCGTCGGGTTTCCTCGGGAGGTGCCTTCCGCACGATCGTGCGAGCAGTTTTCGCCGGTTGTGCCACCCCCCCGGAGACGGCCGGAGCTTCGGGGACCCATCCGGCCCGCCGATTCGAACGTCGAAGGATAATGCCACGTCTTTCCGGGTTGTTCCAACACCGCCTTCCGGACGGTACCCCGGCACTTGACGGGTCCCGGGAAGTCGTTAGGAATGACGTTCGGTGCCGGGATCGGTACCGGGCCATGCCTTTTCTTCGTTATTTGAACCTTTCGCCGTCCGCGGACGAGAGAACGGGGTATCCGTTTTCGGTTCCGGCGCTGCGGAACCTTGCGTGCCTGGAACTGGATTCTCCGGTGACGTTCTTTGTGGGCGAAAACGGTTCGGGAAAGTCGACGCTCCTCGAAGCGATTGCCCTGAAAGCGAAACTGCCTTCCGCAACGGGGACGCCCCTGGAGCTGGACGAAACCATCGAAGCGGTGAAGCCGCTGGCCGGTGCCATGACCCTGGCTTGGCGCCTGCGAACCCGATTCGGGTTTTATCTGCGAGCCGAAGACTTTTTCAATTTCGCCCGGCAACTCAAGGAGCGCGCCAAGGGACTCGACCGGTTGGTCGAACAACATGCGGACGATCCCAGGGTTGCCGGCTATATGGCGGCCCAGCGCCACGCGCTCGATTCCCGGTACGGTGAAGACCTGCACCAGCTTTCCCACGGGGAGAGCTTTCTCAAGTTTTTCCAGTCGCGCATGAGCGATTCCGGGCTTTACCTGATCGATGAACCGGAAGCGGCCCTGTCCCCCCAGCGGCAGCTTTCGTTTCTTTACCTCCTGAAGGGGGTCGTGGATTGCAACGCCCAGTTCATTATCGCAACCCACTCGCCGATTCTTCTCGCCTTTCCCGGCGCCCGGATTCTTACCTTCGACGAAGACGGCGTCCGGCCGGTCGAATTCGAAGCCTTGGAGCACGTCACGATTACCCGGAATTTTCTGGCCGACCCCGCCCGGTTCTTCCGGCACTTCGATGACGCTCGAAACGACGATTGAGCCTGGTGTCGCCCTGTTGACCCGAATGGGGCTCGGTTACTGACAGTGACAACCTCTTCCGGCTTTTATCCTTCCCGTCGCCAGGTTTTCGGAAAACCAAAAGGGGGTCCGCGCTTCGCAGCATCGGCGCTTCGCCGATGACAAGCCGCATGACCCCGTATCCGGTCCTTACCTTGGAGGAACGTAGCGGGGACTGATTTCGTGGGCGACGGGCCAGGAGGCGCGATACTCATCCTTGTAAAGTCCGATCTCCTCAAACGGGATCGGACGAAAGCCGAGGCGACGGTAAACGGGCGAGTCGAATGGGAGTGAAAAATCCCGCGCCTCCGGATCCGTAAAGCCGGGATCGTCTTCGAAAATATGATTGTCCAGCAGGAAGTTGCGGCCGGGCTCGCGAAGCGTGAACCGGCCGCAGTCAACCGCAACGCTCCGCAAGACAAAGTTACGGTCCGCGTCCTCGGTTATTCGCTCAAGGTCCGGATAACGCTCGCTGAAGGGCGGTCGATCGACATCAATCCCCAGATCGGCAGCGGTTCGGCGAACGGACTCCCGGGTCACACGCTGCCGCCAAAGCTCCGGTCCCCAGGGCGAGAAGCTGACCGCGTACCGGCAGTCAACGAACATATTGTTGTCGATAATGTTGTCCTTGCCGCCGTGAATCTGGATGGCCCCGAAACGGGGGCCGGAGGCGCGATAAAAGACGTTGCCGTACATCAGAGTCCCGCTGATGTAGTCGTCCAGCCGAATGCCCGCCTGTCCGGCGTGCGTTCGCCCGCTGCCGATGTGGTGCCAGAAATTGTAGCGGATGATGTTGCCGCGGTAGTAAGGATGATTGCTCCACATATCGAGACCCGACTGATCGTCGGACTCGTAAACCACGCTGTGTACCTCGTTGAGCTCCACGATGTGCTCGAACCCGTGAACGCGTATCCCGTGGTGCGGGGAGTCGTGAAACAGGTTGTGACGGACGTGGTTGCCCACCCCGTCAACGTGAACCGCCGGCGCATACGCCCGGTCGACGCGGGTGAAATCGCGGACGTGCGTATTGGCGACAAAGTGCTCGCCCGGGGTGAGCGTCGGAACGTCGCCGCCTGCGATCCGCACGCCGCCTGCCCCTAAAGTGTGGAGATCGCAGCCGAGCACCCCGTGTCGAGAACCGTCCTCGATAACGATCGCGTTGGCCCCGAGGCGCCGGAGGGTGCAGCCCGCCAGCAACACATCGCCGCCTCCCTCGATTTCAATCCCGTTCGCCCGGCCGCACTCGAAAACCAGGCCCCGCAGCTTCACGTGGCGGACCTCCCGCATGCGGACAAACGGTTCCGATAAAAGCGACAACTCGACCGTCGCCCCTGCGAGATCCCCCGGCGGATACAGGTAGAGCACCCCGGTCGAGCGATCCAGAAACCACTCGCCGGGCCTCTCCAATTCCTCAAGAAGATTAAAAACGTAGAAGGGCATTCCCTGCCGGATGCCATAGCCTGGACCGTCCCTGGTCACGATGCGGCCCCGTTGAGCGTCAACATCGCCGACGGCCAGTGTCAGGCCCGCCCACAGGTGTCCCCAGTAGCCGAACATCCAGGGATCGTCGGCCTGCGTCCATCGCCGGAGACGCTCGCCGGGAAACTCAAACTCGCCGGGCTGCCCGGCCTCCTCGGTGCGGAAAGCGCCGCGATGGACGGCGCCGGTATTGACGAACCCCTCGTTCGGCCAGCGGGCCGGTTCCATAGGCTCGCCGTCCACGAAAAGCTCCACCCAGGGGTGCGCGTTGGCCATGTCGGTGCCCGGACCGCCCCGCAGACCGAGGCTGCCGAAGTTCTCGATTCCCAGCTCCGCCAGATCGAGTTCGAGGACGCGCCCGCGAGCCGCGCCTGGAAGTCGCGCCAGAACCCGTTCGTCCCGGACCGGACGGAACCCCCTCAGCTCGATCCCCCCGTGGAACCGGGGCGTCTCGCCGGGAAACGCACGATAGACCACGGGAGTGTCCTTCGTTCCGGAGTCCTCCCGCTCAAGCTCGAACGTCCGGTCCGCACGATACACCCCGCCGCGCACGAAGACGGTCACGCCCCCTTCAGGCATTCCCTCTTCTGCACGGAGCTCCCGTATGGCGTCGCGTGCGCGTGTCAGGGTCGCAAACGGAGCGTCTCGCTCGCCGGAGGCGGCATCGTCGCCGTCAGGCGCCACATGAAAAACCTTGCCGGGTGCCGGGAAATCCCGGACCTCCGTGCGGGCAGCGACCGGATCGCGCGCCGGCAGGCCCGCGGCAAGCCGCTCCATCTCCAGGCTCCTTTCCCCGGCCTCACGCCGATGGTGCGGAAGAATGCCGTCCGCTCCCGCGACTCGTGTAAAAGCGGCCGACGCAGCAGGATAATCCTGTTTCACAAAGTAGGTGTGAGCGGCCGCCAACAAGGCGGTGCCCCGCACCTCACGAGGCGTCCCGGCAGCGGCAGCCAATCGCAAATATCCTTGCCGCGCACCGTCGAAATCGTCGCCGGCCAGACGGGCGTGAGCCTCTCGCAGTCCGCTCCGATAATCGACCGGAATGCCGCGCTCGGCGATCCACGCGTCCAACCCGCGGGGTGCCACACGGATGCTCAGAGGCCCGTACAGACCGACTCCGCGGCCGTCGCCCTGCCGGATGAAGCTCACGGCGCCGCCATAGGTCCCGGGAATCGTTCGTGTCGCAACCGGCGTGCCCGCAAACACAATGCCGACGCTGTCGTCGGCACCGACGATGACCTCCAAATCGTAAAGAGCTCCGTCTTGTGCCGGGGACGGAGAGAGGGTTTGGCTTGGGCCCGCTTGCGACCCGAAGCCAATGACATGATGGTCGTGATCGTGACCGGAAATGTCGAACACGCGAAACTGACCCGGGGAAAGGCCGAAACGAACGCCGATGTACGCGTTGCCCACGATTACCCCGCTGGTCCAATTGCCGCCGTAGCCCGACGGAAGGCCGGCATCCAGCGCTCCAAGCTGAGTTCTGATAACTACCGCTTCGCCGGTGTCCGGCCAGGCTCCCGGATGGGTGAGACGCTCCTCGCTCCAGGTGCCGGCCGGCGATTGCCCCTCGGTCCAGGGCCGGAGGACCGCGCGGTTCCCACCGAGCGTGACCTCCGACGAAAGACCGTCACTCGATCCACCATCACGCGATGCGTGCAGAGCAAACGTCCAGCCGCCATAGTTCGCCGGCCGGACCGCGTGGGCGGAAGCGCCTTCCTCGTTGTGCGGATAATCGGCAATCACCGCCGTCTCATCGACGGACCAGTTCTCGTCCAAGAGGCGGCTGTTGGCGTCCGTCGGTACCCACGGAACGCCGAAAATCGGAATCAACAGAGCAACAAACGCATGTGTTCGCAGAGAGCGTTTCATCGACAGCCTTTCCGTCCCGTGAACCATGCTTTCAGAGGAGGGGGCAAACGGGCCCTGGAATTTTAACATACCTGTATTTTACACACGTTACTCCTCACTCGTGTCGGATGTCCCATGTCAAGGCTTTGGGCGATCCAGGGGTTCGATGCGCGGCTTCCTCTCCATTCCCTTACACACGTAGAAAGCGAAGCGGAATCGGTCAATATTATAATCCTGGGGCCGCCCCGTCTGTCACGGCTTTTTCATTTGGCCTCTGAAGGCCGCATGAAAAAGCATTTCAGATCGTGAATTTGAAATTTGAGATTTTTGGTTAAAAAAAGCGGATTAAAGCTTGCAAATGAAAAGACCGTGCCCCGTCTGTCCCTCCGGAGTATCCGGGTTCGGCGTACGCGAGTCCGGCGAAAGACGGGGTTTCCAACCTTTTGAAATACGCATTCGCTCCTTCCCCGGAAAACACGGTTTCCGAGCCCGACCGTGTGGAGCGGACCGGCGAGGGGAATGTGTATTCATTCCCCAAGTACAGAAGAAAATGGCGAAACAGTCAGGGTCCTTGAGCTAATACTTTACTTCTTCGTCTCAGCCCGTTGATTTTGCTCTTCATGGCGCGGCCATTGCGAGTGGAGTAGCCGGAGTCCATCTACCATGTTACCGGGCGGATGGTGGGGAGTTGGCGAAATGAACGGCTGCGGTTGTCCCGGGATGCCGGGGCTTATCAAGGGTTCCTGGACCGTCTGGCGGCCGGAGTGGAGGAGCATTACGTGCGACTTTATCTGTTCTGCCTGAGGGTCAATCGGAAATGTCGTGAAGACATCTCCTTTCGAGGGACGGTGGAGGCCTTGGAACCGGAGCTGATTCCGAAGGTGGTGAGCCGGGAGTTGGGCGTGGAGGTTGAAAGTTTCAGAGAAAGGCGACGCAGTTCACCGTTACCGGCGCTCGCCGCGAAGTTCCTTCTGCGTTATGGCGGTCAAGCCCAGAGGGAGGTGGCGCATTTCCTTGGAATGAGCACTGGTTCGGCCGTCTGCGTGCAGGCGCGGAAATTCGAATCATGGATCGCGGAGGATCGACGGCTCGCCCGGGTGGTGCGGAAAATAGAGCGCCGGCTCGACAAGGAGAAGGAAGGTGCGCCGAACCGTTAAGCGTTAATCCAAGGCTTCCCTGATGCGCCCGCTCCGGTCCGCTTTCCCACCCGGTTGCCGTTCCAGATACGCTTCCGCTTCCAGCCGCTGCATCTGCCGCAACAAGCCATTACGGTCGGCCCAGCCCTCAAAACTCTCGTACGCGTGCCGGTACGACGGATAAAACAGGGCGTCCGCAATCGAAAACATTTTCCACAGAAACAGTTCCGTCGATGCTCTCATAACGCGAGCCATCCTTTCGTTCGCATGATTCTATCGCGACAAAAATTTTCCCAGCTGGGAAAATTTTTGTCGTTTTTCGAGGTTTGTGAGTTGGCGTGAGGATCCGGAAGGGTTCGGCCCTGGAGTTTTAACATTTACAGGTTCGCACGCGTTGGACTCCTATTGGTGAATGGCGCGGAAACCGCGGATTCAATACCCTGGGACGGTGTGTCATGGAATCAGCCGCGGGAACTTTGGTGGATTACATTCCTTTGAACCCGGTACGTGCGAGTCTTTGCCGGGTGAGAATCTCAGGGGGTATGTGCTTTCGAGTTTTCCAAAATACTTTCGAGGGAAGCCGCCGGCGGTCCTGGATCGAGAGACATTTTTATCACTGGCCGGGTTGTCGGATACGGTTGGAGGAATGAGGAGGTATTGGGAGAGTTTGCGGATAAGGGAAGGTTCAGCGCTGATCGACCTTGCCGACGGCGGCTTCGGGGTAGCGGGTGTGGTAATCTTCTCCGAACAGGCGCTTGTGGACCAGGTTGTTCCGGTGGATCTCCCAATCGCCCTTGCCGATACGGCGGTAAAAGAGAGTGACGAAGGAGGAGGTGATAACAATGAAGCTCGAATAAAGGATCGCCAGCCACAGCATTTGGCTCTGCAGGGGTTCGCGAAAACTGAGCAGGATGATGGCGAAAGCGATCGGCCCGTTCTGGATACCCGTTTCCAGGGAAACCGAGCGTTTGTAGCGCGGAGGAAGGCGCGTGAGCGAGGACATCCCGTAGCCGAACAGGAATCCGATCAAGCCGACACAGAGGCTTCCCAAATAGATTTGCCAAGGGGTAATGAGAAACAGATTGCTGTGCCGGATCAGCACGGAACCCAGCAGGAACAGGATGACAACGATCGCCATGAATCCCGCGGTGTCTTCAGCCGTTTTGGCCCAGTCGGGAGAGACGCGAAGCAGGATCATGCCGCCGGCCACGGGAACCAGAACCAGAAGGAGTGACAGGATGATGTTCGTGTAAGGCATCACGAAGCCGACGTCGTCCCCGGCTGCCCGCAGATCGGCATCGATCCGGTCCGCGAACCCCGAAGCATAAAGGTCCAGCAGGATCGGCATCATCACCAGGGCCAGGAGGGTGGAGGCGGCGGTCATGGAAATGCTTAACGCGACCGATCCCCGGGCGAAATAGGCGAACATGTTCGAGGTGGTGCCGCCCGGGAGGCAGCCGATCAAAATGAGCGCGATAGCAAGCGCCGGCGGCAACTGCAGGAGGACGGCCAGCGAGAACGCGATCAGCGGCATCAGGCCGAATTGGGACAAAAAACCGATCAGCATTCCCCGGGGGCGTTCCAGGGCGCTGCGAAAGTCCTTCGGAGTCAGGGTGGCTCCCATGCCGAACATGATGATCAGGATCATGATGGCCAAAAGCCCTTGTTCGACGGGATTGAGGAGTTGCTGATTGATTTCCATGGGAGTCGCGGGTTCCGCCGTTCAGCGTTCGAAGCCGGTTTCACAGGGGGCCGTTGCCCGCTGGCCTGCGCGGCCGCCCCTCATCGCTCAGCCTCCGCGCGGTGGTACATGGCATCGATTTCGGCGCGGTATTTTTCCGTTACGACGTGGCGCTTGAGCTTGAAGAGGGTGGTCAATTCCTCGTCGGTGGTGAAGGGTTCCGGGAGGAGCCCGAATGCGTGGAGGCGTTCGTGGACCTTAAATCCTTCTTTGTGTGAAATCCGTTGCCGGATCTCCGCGGCAATTCTTTGCCTGACCTCCTTCCGGCCGTTCAGCTCCGACCGGTGGTTCATCGAAATCCCGAGTTCCGAAAAGCCCTCGAGAGAGGGGACAATCAGTACGCCCGGATACTTCCGGTCCTGGCCGACGACCATGCATTGATCGATCAGGGCGGATTGGTTAAGGCGCATTTCGATCGGCGCGGGTTCCAAATTTTCTCCGCTGGAGAGTACAATGGTCTCCTTGCAGCGTCCGACAATTTTCAGGCAGTCGTTGAAGGTAATGATGCCGATATCGCCGGTACGCAGCCACCCCTCGGCGAGGGCGGCTTTGGTCGCTTCGGAATTGCGGTAGTAGCCCTTCATGATCTGCGGCCCCCGAACGAGGATCTCGCCTTTCAGGCCTCTGCCGAGATCGTCGCGCGAGCGATCCGGGTAGAGGATCTTTTCCGTATCGAGTGAAACAATACGAATCTCCGTGTCGGGGATGACCGGCCCGACGGTGCCGATCACCAGTTTTGACGGGGTGCGCACCGCGATGACCGGCGACGTTTCGGTGAGTCCGTAGCCTTCGAGAACGGGGATTCCCAGGTAGTTGAAGAACTGGTCGACTTCGCGCGGCAGAGCGCCGCCGCCCGAGACCGATCCTTTGAACGCGCCCCCGACGACCAGGCGAAGCTTTTCCAGTACCGCGGCATTGAAGAATCCGTACCACGGCAGCAGGAGGGCCCATCTCACCGCGTGAATGATCCCGAGGACGGCGGTGCGGATGCGTCCGCGTCCCTTGAGATCCAGGCTGCGCCCGGTCAGAAAGAAGACGGACTCCTTGTAATAGTGACTGAGGAAGTAGGCGGTATGAAAGAGCCCCCGGCGCACCGGATGGGCCTCTTTGACGCGTTTGAGGATCTTCTGGTGAATGCTCTCCCACAGCCGGGGAGCCGAGCCCATGAACGTGGGCTCGATGTTGCGCATGTCGTCGCTCAGTGTTCTGACGCTTGAGTAGAAGGTGCAACAGCCGCGGCTGACGGCGAGCATTTCGAACACGCGTTCGAAGATGTGCCAGACCGGAAGAATCGATACAACCCGGTCCGTGCAGGTGACCTCCAGCGGAATGCGTTCCAGTTGGGAAATCATGTTGGCATGCGTCAGCATGACCCCCTTCGGTTCGCCGGTGGTGCCCGAGGTGTAGATCAGCGTGAACAGGTCATCGGGACTGATCTGAGCCACCCGTTCTTCGACCCGGCGGTCGCCGGCATCGCGGAGCCGGCGTCCGGTTTCGATGAGCCCGGAAAGCCGGCGGACTCCTTCCGCGGGTTTGGCCCGGGGGTCCAGTAGAATCACTTCCCGGAGTTCCGGCAGCTTTCCGCGCAGACGCAGCAGGCGATCCTGAAGGGTTTCCGTTTCAACAAACGCCGTCCGGATGCCGGCGTGGCGGAAAATAAAGGCGATTTCGCCGTCGGTCACATCCCGCCCGCGCGGTACGTCCGCCGCTCCGCATAACTGTACGCCGTAATCGGCGAGAATCCATTCCAGGCGATTGTCGCCAAGGAGCCCCACGTGGTCACGGGGTTCAACCCCGAGATCGATCAGGGCGGTGGCCAGGAAGCATCCCCGGTTGTAAAGCTCCCGAAAGCCTGTGGGCTCCCATTCCAGCGCCTGCCGGCGGGTGGCGAACGCCGGCATATCCCCCCATACCCGGGCCGCATTCGCATACAGCTCGGCCAGGTGGGCGCCGGTCACGCGGAAGCCGGCCGGCCGGTTCGATTGAGGTTGCTGCGTAAAGTGTCCAAAAGCGGAAGTCATTTTCGGGAACGAGTGACGACGAACACGAGGCACTAGTTTTTCGGTTTGGGCGCGACAAACGCAACCTTCGTTTTCGGCCGGAGGGATCATTTGTTGATGAACTATTTCCGAATTTCTTGACCTGGATCAAAGGTTCGAACTAGTTTTCGGCCTATTATTGACGAACCATGAAAACTATCCTGGCAGCCTGTGGATCATGGTTTGGCGCGAAGCGGGTCGCCGGCTTCGCGAGAAGGGACCGGCGGCCGATGCTGCAGAAGGCGTCGGCCTGCGCCTTGCTGGCTCTGATTGCATTCGGCCTCAATTTCCACGTGCTGTTTCTGCAGATGTACGGTTGGTCGAACATGACGGTGGATCACCACCGCGAGACCGGATCCTGGGTGCAGGCCGCGGAACGCACGTTCAGTGGTGAAGCACCGTGCGACTTCTGCAGGCATGTGGCTGAGACGATGCTGACAGGAGGCGATTCCGGGTCGATCGGTCTCTTCGGTGATACTATCCATCTGACGTGGCTGTTTGTCCTGCCGGTGAAAGTTTCACCCGTAATGCCGTCACCTCCCGGGTATTCGGCGACGATTGATTCATTCACGACGGAGCCCGACACCCTGACTTTCTCCCCTCAAGCCCCCCCGCCTCGAGGCGCGGCTGCCTGAACGAACGTTTCCGCTGTATGCCGGCCAGGCGGCCGGCAGCGGGAACGGGGTTTCATTCGACCGCGACCCTTCAAACGCGCGTTGTCCACAGGGCGGTGCGCGGGTTTATCGGGAGGCGGATGTGAATCGCTGCGAAAGTATCCGCACGGCCGCATCGCCGAAAATTCACGGCGCGAAGCCGCTCCCGCATAAACTCCGGGCCGGATTGACAGCCGGCGCGCTTCCGGAGGTCGCGGCTATTCCGTGCGACGGCGGTACCGTCGCCGGCAAACACCCGCACAGTCAACCAACAACCGGCCTCAGGCCAAAATTCAAAATGCAATCCAATCTTCAATTACAGGACTCGGAAGAACTCATTTCCCGGATCGATCAACAGGCCGGGATCAGGCCCTCGCCACAACGCGGCACGGGTGCCAAGGTCCCGCGGCGCGCCTGCCGCGGGTTATATTATCCCAACACCGGAAACCGTTCGGAAGCGCTTCCCGGCGCCTCCGCCGGCCACGCAAAAACCCATGGAGGACTTCTCCGGGGGTTTACCTTGATGGAATTATTGACGGTGATCGCGGTCATTTCGGTTCTTGCCGGGCTGCTGATTCCGGTCGTTTCGTCGGTTCGCGACAAGGCAAGGTCCGTCAAGTGTTTGAGCAATGTACGCCAGATCGGCCTGGCGGCCTACCTGTATGCACAGGATCATGACGTGTACGTCGGGTGGGATTCAGTGACCGACCGGAAGGAACTCCTCTATCCCTATCTGAACACCGGCCGGTCAAACCGTGATACCGAGGGGGACCAGATCTGGCACTGTCCGGATAATACTCAACGCGACCGGGAAGCCAGCTACGGGTTCAACACGAACCTCAACTGGCAGCCGATCGCCGCCATCCGCCAGCCTTCACGGACCGTGGCCCTTGCGGACGCGGGAATGACCGATGCGGGCTAACCCACCCTGGCGACTCACCTGATGCCCCCGTCCCGGACCACGACCTCCAACATCGGGCGTCCCAATCCCAGGCACGATCTCGGAGGCGAACCCGCGGTCAGTGTGGCGTTTGCGGACGGACACGCACGAACCATGAAAGTGGCGCCGCCGTTTTATCCGGGAGTTCCGGGTGAGTGGACCGGAAACGGCGTGACCGATCCGACCGCCCCGGGCTACCAGGACGATCTCTGGGATCTCAACTGAACTCAAGGGGGAAAGTGATGAAAGCATTATACAATCCTGTAACAGCTGTTGCTTCGCGGTCGCGCCTGGCGACTCTGGGTTTCCTGGTCCTGCCGCTCCTTTTGGCGGGGAGCGGTTGCGGGCGGGTTTCGGGTGATTCGAGGGACGGCCAGCCGGACCCGGCTTCCGCGTTCTGTTTCGATGTCGTTGCGGTTGACGGAACGCTGCATCTGCTGTTCGCGCTTCCGCCGGAGACCGATGACGCGCCGATGAGCCTCTTCCACACGTATTCGAAAGACGCCGCGGCGAGCTGGTCGGATCCGGCGGCGATTCCGGCGGATCACGCTCCGCCGGGGCGCCATGGCCGGGGCAACGATCCTCAACTGGCGGTTTCGGGCAACCGGTTGATGGCGGTCTGGACCGCGGAAGGCGAAGGGCCCTGGGGGAGCGGGCCGTTGGGAACGGCCGTCTCGGAAAACGGCGGCCGGACGTGGAGTCCCGGCCCGGCCCCGTCCGATCAGGCGCCTGCAAGTGAAACCGGGTTTCGCTTTCCGGCGGTGGCCGCGGATGACGAGGGGTTTCACGCCATCTGGATCCATGCCGTGGATACGGAGCGCAGCCTCAGGCACGCGCGGCTGGAATTCGGCGGCGACGGGTGGTCGGAACCCGGCGTGATCGATCCGGGAATCTGCGCGTGTTGCTGGAATCGGCTTGAGATTGCCGGGGATGGAACCCTGGTCGCGCTTTACCGGGATCACGACCCCAGCGATATGGGCCTGGCGACCTCGGGGGACGGTGGCCGGAACTGGGAGCCGCGGGGGCGGGTCGGGGAGTTCGACTGGTATTTCGAAGGGTGTCCCCACGTGGGCGGCGGCCTCGCTTTGGGAATCGGGGATGACGGGCATCCCCGCATTCTCGCGAGTGTGTGGACCGGAGAAGACGGAGAGAACGGGGCGTACGCCTTTCGATCCGGCGATCTCGGAAACTCCTGGAAGCGGGAGGCCATTCCCGAAAGCGCGACCCGGGCCGGGCGAAGCACCGATGTGGCGATCCTGGAAGACGGCACGGAGGTACTGGTCTGGGATCAGCCGGCGGAGGACGATTCCAAGGAGATTTATTCCGCACTGAAGAAGAACGGCGGCACCTCGTGGGGGAAGCCGCGTCGCCTGTCCGGGGCGGGGTTGTTCGCGACCCACCCGCGAACTGCCGGCGTCGGGAACACGGCTGTTGTTTTCTGGACCGAGGAAGACCCGCGGGGAGACAGCCGGTTGTCCTGGCTGCCGCTGAAAGACCCCGATTAGGCTCGAGGGCGTTCGGTCATCGCCGATTCCGGTGCGTTCCGGGTAACGGAACGCGTTCGCGGCGACGCCAGCGCGGGCCTTCAGGGGGATTTCCGGGGGTTGCGTTTCGCGGGTTTTGTTTCACACTGTGACGCAGAATGGGAAAAGATTGGTTAAAAGGTGTTGCCGACTATTATGATGCCGTGGTCATAGGGAGCGGTCTCGGGGGAATGACGGGGGCCAATTGCCTCGCGAAGGCGGGCCACTCCGTCCTGCTGCTGGAGCACCATTACCAGCTGGGCGGCCTGGCAACCTGGTTCCGGCGCAAGGGAGGGCATATATTCGACATTTCCCTGCACGGGTTTCCGATCGGCATGATCAAATCCTGCCGAAAATACTGGAGCCGCGAGATTGCCGATTCGATCGTCCAACTGAAGAACGTCCGCTTCATCAATCCCGAGTTCAACGTCTGGACTACCTTTGACCGGAAGGACTTCACCCGGATCCTGACCGAGGATTTCGGCGTCACTCCCGAAACGGTCGAGCGATTTTTCCGGACGCTCCGGGAGATGAACTTCTACGACGACGATCAGCGCACCACCGGCGAGTTGTTCGAGGAGTTCTTTCCCGGTCGCGACGACGTCAAGCGGCTGCTGATGGAGCCGATCGCGTACGCCAATGGGTCTACCCTGGACGATCCCGCGATCACTTACGGCATCGTTTTTTCCAATTTCATGAGCAAGGGCGTCTATACCTTCCAGGGCGGAACCGACGACCTGATCAAGAAGATGGTTGGCGTGTTGCGAGGCAACGGAGTCGACCTGAGGCGCAACGCGCTCGTCGAGAAGTTGCTGGTCGAGGACCGGGGAAACGGCCGCGAGGTGACGGGGGTGGTCGCAAACGGAAGAGAGATTCGCTGCGGGGCGGTGCTTTCGAACGCGAACCTCAAGAACACGGTCCTCAAGCTGGGCGGCGAGGAGAACTTCGATGACGATTATGTCCGCGAAGTGAAAGAGGTGCGGCTCAACAGCAGTTCCTCGCAGGTTTACATGGGGATCAGGAAAGGGGAAAGCATTCCCAATATCGGCGACCTCGTCTTCACCTCGGGTTCGCCGACCTTTTCCAGCGAAGAACTGGTGCGGCGGGACACCCGGAGCCGCACCTTCTCGGTCTATTACCCGGAGGTTCGCCCGGGAAGCGACCGTTACACGATTGTGGCGTCGCTCAACGCGCGTTACGAGGACTGGAGGGATCTTTCCGAGGAAGAGTACCAGGCTGAAAAGCAACGGATGATCGAGGAATCGCTCGATGCCCTGGAGACTTACATTCCGGACATTCGCCGGAAAGTGGATCACCTGGAAGCCGCCACGCCGCGGACCATCGAGCATTACACCCGGCACATGGCGGGAACCTCGTTCGGGACGAAGTTCGAAGGCTTGAAGTGCTCGATGGATCTTCCGGAAAAGCTTCCCGGGCTCTACCATGCCGGGTCCGTCGGCATCATCATGTCGGGATGGCTCGGCACGATCAATTACGGGGTTATCGTTTCCAACAAGGTCGACAAATACCTTCATGCCCGAAAACAGGGAGCCGGAGCGGAGCAGGGTTCGCCGACGGCGTTTGCCACGTCTTGAGACGGCTTTCCGGCCGGGTTCGGATTGCGGCATGCCGGGCGGCTCCCGGCGAGCGCCCCCCGAACCGCGTCGCCCCGCCGTTGATCCTTGAAACGGGGCCGTAAACAAGGTACCGGTTTTTCTTTTCTCATCTAAAACACCGTCCAGCATGAACGAAGTTTACCGCAAGATTCCACACCGTCCTCCTTTTCTCTTCGTCGATGAGATCATCGAACGGAACGAAGATTCGATCACCACCCGGCGGGTTCTGCGCGAAGACGAAGCGCATTTCGAGGGACATTACCCCGGAAATCCCATCATGCCGGGCGTTCTCCTGTGCGAAGCGGTGTTCCAGGCCGGCGCCATTCTCCTGGCCAATCACGCCGGGGGCGAGCCGGGTGACCGGACTCCCGTGCTGACGCGCATCAGGGACGCCCGTTTCAAGAACATCGCCCGTCCGGGCGACGAGCTGACTATTCGAGCAACCCTGATGGAAACCCTCGGTCAGTTCCGGTTTCTGCGCGGCAGCATCACCGCCGGGGACAGGAAAATCATGACCGTGGAATTCGGCCTTGCCTTGATTGAAGAGAATCGGTCCTCCTCATGAGTTTCCTCAACCTCGAAAACAAGAACATCCTCGTGTTCGGCGTCGCGAATCGCAAGAGCGTCGCTTATCAGACCGGGAAAATCCTGGAAGAGCAGGGCGCCCGGGTCATTTACAGCGTGCGTTCGCCGGAGCGGCGCGAGCAGGTGCGCAAGTTGCTCGGTGAGGCGCCCGTGTATGTTTGCGACGTCGAGCGGGAGGAGGAGATCCGTCACTTGGCCGCGGCGGTGGCGAACGATCACGGCTCCCTTCACGGAATCGTCCATTCCATCGCCTTCGCCAATTACAGCGAGGGATTCAAGCCGTTCCACGAGACTCAACGTGAAGACTTCCTGCAGGCAACGGCCATTTCCTGTTTCTCTCTGGTGGAGATCGCCCGCGCGTTCAAACCCTGCCTCGACCCGAAAGCGTCGGTTGTCGCGGTGAGCATCTCCTCCCACCTGGTCACCGCGGCGAATTACGGTTATATGTCACCGATCAAATCCGCCCTGGACGGAACGGTCCGCAACCTCGCCAAGTCGTTCAGCGCGGATACGGAAGTGCGGTTCAATACCGTCAACGCCGGACTGCTCAAAACGAGCGCCTCGGCCGGCATTCCCGGTTACATCGAAAGCTATCTTTACGGCGAAAAAATGACCTTCCGGAAGCGGGCGCTGGCCACCCGGGAAGTCGCCGATGCCATCCTGTTTCTGCTGAGCGAGCGATCCAGCGGGATGAACGGGACCGGCATGGTTATTGACGCGGGACTGGGGTGCAACTACTTCGACCAGGAACTGATCGACCTGGCGATGAAGCGGGCGTGATCGGGGGATTATTGGATGAAGTTTGCCCACACGGTGCTTGAAACGCTGGCCTACGATCTTCCATCCACCAGGTGGACTTCGGACGAGATCGAGGAGCGGCTGAAGCCTCTCTACGAGCGGCTGAAACTCCCGGCGGGGAGGCTGGAACTGATGACGGGGATCCGGGAGAGGCGTATTTGGGATTCGGGCACGCTGCCATCCGAGGCAAGCATCCTGGCCGGCAGGAAGGCGCTCGCCGCTTCAAAGATTCCCAGGGAGAAGATCGATGTCGTGATCCACGCCGCGGTGTGCCGGGACCGCCTCGAGCCGGCGACGGCGGCCTACGTGCACGGGGCCCTGGAACTGTCGCCTCACACGCAGTTTTTCGATGTCTCGAACGCGTGCCTGGGATTCCTCAACGCCGTAACGCTTGCCGGGGCCCTGATCGACTCCGGGCAAATCCGCAGCGCGTTGATCGTGGCCGGTGAAAACGGCCGGCCCCTTCTTGAGAACACCCTCAAACGCCTGCTCGACCCGGGACTGACGCGGAACGACATCAAACCCTATTTCGCCAATCTCACGATCGGCTGCGGAGCCGTGGCCGGGGTGGTGTGTCACGCCGGTCTGACCTCTTCGGGTTCCCGGTTCATAGGCGGGGCGTCGGTGACGGATACCGGGCAGAATCGTTTGTGCGAAGGCGACTCCGCCGCCGGCGGCGATGAACTCGAGATGCAGACCAACAGCGAAGAGCTGCTGGTTGCCGGTGTCGCCCTGGCGCGGAAAACCTGGATCGAGTTCAAACGGGAAACCGGGTGGGACGAGACGACCCCCGGGCGGATTGTCTGCCACCAGGTCGGCTCCGCCCATCGCCGCAAACTCTACGAATGCCTCGGGCTTTCCCTGGAAAAGGATTTCTCGACGTTCGCCACTCTCGGCAACATCGGTTCGGTGTCACTGCCGATCACGCTGGCACGGGCCGTCGAGGCGGGGGCGGTGCGCGGCGGCGACCGTGTTGCGCTGCTCGGTATCGGGAGCGGCATCAGCTCGATGATGCTGGCCATGGAATGGGGCGAAAATCAATGATCACGGAATCCGAAAACGACGGCAACCGGGCCGAGTCGGCAGGTGACGGGGATGATCCCTTCTCGTGGGGGTCGTGGCGCGCCCTGTATCCCTTTAGAAGCCATTACCTCACCGTCGGACAGGGGGCGCGGATGCACTACGTCGACGAAGGCGAGGGGGATCCGGTCTTGATGGTCCACGGAAATCCAACCTGGTCGTTTTATTACCGCAGGCTGATCCTCGGGCTGCGCCGGAGGCACCGGTGCGTGGCGCCCGATCACATCGGCTGCGGCCTGTCCGACAAGCCCGGTGATTATACCTACCGCCTGCACCGGCACGTGGAGAATCTGGAGAAACTGGTGACCGGACTGGACCTGAAGAACCTCACCTTGGTGCTTCACGACTGGGGGGGCGCCGTCGGGATGGCCATGGCTCAGCGGCATCCGGAGCGGATCCGGCGTATCGTCCTCTTGAATACCGCTGCCTTTCCCTCCCCGCGCATTCCGTTTCGGATCGCCGTTTGCCGGACGCCTGTATTGGGCGCGGTGGCCGTCCGGTTCTTTAACGCCTTTGTCCGGGCCGCGCTCCGCATGGCGGTGGTCCATCGGGATCGAATGACTCCCAATACCGTGAGCGGCTACCTGCACCCCTACGACAGCTGGAGAAACCGGATTGCCGTCCTGCGATTCGTGCAGGACATTCCCATGAAGCCGGAGCACCCGAGTTACGCGCTTCTGGCAAGGACCGGTGAAAACCTCGGGATCTTCCGGGACCGCCCCATGCTGATCTACTGGGGTGCCCGGGATTTCTGTTTCGATGACAGTTTCCTCCGCAAATGGCGCGAGCTGTTTCCTGAAGCCGAAATCCGCCGTATTGCGGACGCCGGCCATTACGTGCTCGAAGACGCGCACGAGGAAATCATTCCGGCGGTGCAGCGTTTTCTGGAAACTTGAGTGAACAGGAAAACCTTATGAGATCCCCAAAAGAAAAGCGCATGATCGCCCTCCTTTCCGGGCCCGACCGCCGCGGCATCGTGGCCCACCTCTCAGGGTGGATCTATGAGCGCGGAGGAAACATCATTCACGCCGATCAGCACCGGGACCATGAGGAAGGGGTCTTTTTTCAGCGAATTGAATGGGACAGTGCTTCGGATGACCTGCCCGCTGAAGCGTCGGAGTTCCGGGATTACGCGGACGGATTGGGGATGGAGACATTCGTGGCCCTGCCCGGCCACGTGCCCACCCTGGCGATTCTGGTGTCCCGGTTTCCGCATTGTTTTCACGATCTGGTCCTGAGGTGGAAGAGCGGGGAGTTCGCCTGCCGCATTGCCTGCGTGATTTCCAATCATGAGGTGGTTCGGCGCGATTGCGAGAACTATGGTTTGCCGTTCCATCACATTCCGGTTTCGCGGGAAACGAAGGCTGAGGCGGAGTCGCGCCAGGTCGATTTGCTGCGCGAGCAGGGCGTGGACTTTGTGGTCCTCGCCCGCTACATGCAGGTCCTTTCCGCGGACTTTCTGGAGCGGCTGGGTTGTCAGGTCATCAATATTCACCATTCGTTTCTCCCCGCGTTCGTGGGAGGCCGGCCGTATCACCAGGCGCACGCCCGGGGCGTCAAGCTGGTCGGGGCCACCGCGCACTATGCGACGGCCGTTCTCGACGACGGACCGATCATCCATCAGGATGTGGTGCGGGTCTCCCATAGGCATAATGTGGCTTCGCTTATCCGGAAAGGGCGGGACCTGGAGAAAATTGTGCTCTCCCAGGCCGTCGCCTGGCAGCTCGAGCACCGAATTCTTGTCTACGGCCGGAAAACCGTGGTTTTTGATTAGGCACAAGAATCTTCGAAGGAGAAGGCGAACAACCGGGCGGCAGTAGCGGCCTGTCGGACTTAGGCGGCAGCGCAAGTCCGACAGGCTGCCAGTAATAGGTTGACTCCATTCGGAAAGATCCCGTTTATTGGCGGCTTACCCGGATCAAAGCCGCCGTATTTTCCATGAAGAAGAAGAAAACAGCTGAACCTGACAAGCAGATCGAAGCCGACGAGCGTAATATCGTCGCGGTGGACGAAGCTTACAAAGAGGCCGGTTTCGAGGACCGGATGTACCTTTTCTGGGAGAAGTACAGCACCGTCATCATCGCCCTGATCGCCGCGACCTTTGTCGGGATCATTCTCTACTTTACCATGCTGTTTCTGGCGGAGCGCAGAGAGGCCGCGATCCAGGCCGAGTATGCCGCGGCCGAAACCACGGAACAGAAAGAGACGTTTGCCCGTGATCATTCCGGTCACCGTCTCGCGGGTGCGGCCGCCCTTGACATTGCGGACCTGCGTTACAATGAGGAAGACTACGAGCAGGCGGCCGAGTGGTACGGCCTGGCGCTGGAGAGCCTGGACGGGCACCCGCTTTACGGGAGGGCCGGGCTCGGTAAATCGGTTTCCTATATCCTGCTCGGCCGGACGGAGGATGCCGGGCGCGTGTTGAGCGATCTCGCCGACAATGAGGAGGTTCTCCTCGCCGTCAGAATGGAGGCGAAGTACACGCTCGCATCACTCGCCTTTGAGGCGGGCGACTACGATCGTGTCCGCAGTCTGGCCGAAAGCATCGAGGGCGAGGATATGATGGGGATCTGGAGCGGCCGCGCCCGGAGATTGGTCGACGACATTCCCTGATGCTTCGGGGCGTCCCGGCCCCGCGGACAGGGACAAGGGGCTGGGTCGACGCCGTTCGGCACGCGAGTCAGAACGGCAGCTTCAGGCGTTTCGCCGAAATTCCGTGTTCGGCGAGTTTTTCGTCGAGGCGGCCCGTGTCAAGAATTCCCGCTAATCGCCCGCCCTGGAATACCGGGAAGATCTTCCGCTTGTTACGTGCGAGCATTTCGTAGAAAAGGTCCAGCGGCCATTCCGCCTGGAGGATGGATATATTCCGTTCGCAATGCCGGCCGACGGGATCGGTGTGCAGGAATTGTTCCTCGGTGAGGATGTCGGCCTGCTGGCGTGTCAACATGCCGAAAAGGGAACCTTTCTCGACGAGCAAGAGCACGCGCGAACCTTCCTCATTCAGCAACCGCAGGCCTTCCCCGACGGGGATGTCCGGCCGGACGGTTGAAAAGTCGGAGTCAAGGAGGTGTCCCACATGAAGGTCCTTGAGGGTTTCCTTTCGTTCGACCATCCGGTACTCGAGATTGCCCGCGATGAAGATAAAGGCGAACAGGAGGGCCGGAAGAATCGCGATCTGGTATCCCAGCAGAGGCAAGCCGACCAGCGCCAGGGCTATGCCGGCCGAGGCCAGGATTTTCGAGACAATGGCGGCGGTTCCCGTCGCCTTCAGGTAGGAGAGGCGGTAGGTCAGGAACGCCCGGAACATGCGGCCCCCGTCCATGGGGAAGATGGGCAGGAGGTTGAACATGCCCATCACCAGATTGACAATCAGGAGGGCCTGGAAAAAGGTCTGCGTGTTGACCAGGGGGAAATATCCGCCCAGGGAAAGGGCGAGAAACTCCCTCGGAATCCCGCCCAGGGCGAAGAGCGGCACCGCGAGGGCGAAGTTGACCAGGGGGCCGGCCAGGGCGATGATCACTTCCTTTCTCGCCTCGCGCGGAACGCTTTGGAACTGTGCCATTCCGCCGATCGGCAGCAGGAGAATACGAATGACTTCAATGCCGTACCGCTGGGCGACCAGACTGTGGCCGAGCTCGTGGAGAACGACGCACCCGAACACAGCCAGGATGAACAGGACGGACCAGAACATGGCGCCCACTCCGTCCAGCGCCCAGCCCGTCCAGGCAAAAAGCCCCACCAGAATCAAAAAAGTAGCGTGCACCTCCAACCGGATCCCGAACACAGAGAACAAGTTAATTGACCAGTACCGCATGGACGCTTAGGAAGGGTGATTCATCCTTGTGTGGCTTTTGAGGTCGGACCCGGTTTGACCCATGAGCCGATGATTTGATAATCCAGTAAATGACAACCTCGAGCAAAAGTCCAACCATTCTGGTCGTCGACGACGACCAGGAGATCCGCTATTCGATGGAGCGGGTTTTTTCGTCCCGGAACTACCGCCTGTTGACGGCGGCCAGCGGCGAGGAAGGTATCGAGATCGTGCGCCGTGAATCGCCGGATGTGGTTTTTCTGGATATCCGCATGGGGGGAATCAGCGGTTTGGAAACGCTGCAGCACCTGAGGTCCATCGATCCGAATCCGATGATTATTCTGATGACGGCCTATGGAACCACCCAGACGGCGATCGAGGCGATGAAATTCGGAGCCTTCGATTACCTGATGAAACCCTTCGATATGAAGAAGGTGATCCGGTTGACGGAGGGGGCGCTCAAGTCCCGTGAGGATCTCCGCAGGATCGGGGATTACCGGCCTGTCATCAACAGCGAGGACTATCGGGAAGGCATTGTGGGCCGGTCGGAGGCGATGCAGGAGGTTTTCAAGATGATCGGCCAGGTGGCTGCCAGCGACGCGACGATTCTGATAACCGGCGAAAGCGGCACAGGGAAGGAACTGGTATCGCGGTGTATTTACCAGCACAGTCAGCGGCACAAGAAACCGTTTTTTGCGGTGAATTGCGCGGCGCTGCCGGATAACCTGATCGAGAGCGAGCTTTTCGGTCATGAAAAAGGGGCGTTCACCGGCGCCACCGGCCAGCGGGCCGGAAAATTCGAACTCTGTGACGGGGGAACAATTTTTCTCGATGAAATCGGGGACATGAGTCTGCCGACCCAGACGAAGATTCTCAGGGTGATTCAGGACGGCGAGATCCAGCGGGTCGGGGGGTCGGAGACGATCAGGACCGATGTGAGGATGATCGCGGCGACCAACCGGAATCTCGAAGCGATGGTGCGGGAGAAGACTTTCCGCGAGGACCTTTATTATCGCTTGAATGTGGTGAGAATCCGCCTCCCTTCGCTTCGCGAGCGCCGGGAGGATATTCCGGAACTGATCGATTACTGTCTTCAGAAACTGCAGAAGAAGCACAAGTCGCGTGTTCGAACCGTTTCTCCGGAAACACGCGCCGCCTTGATGCGGTACGAGTGGCCGGGGAACGTTCGGGAACTGGAGAACGTGATCTATCGGAGCGCCGTGCTTGCCCAGGGGGACGCGATTCTAGTGAAGGATCTGCCCGAGGAAATCCGGGCGGCCGGGGAGGGAGGAGCGATCCCGGAAGAGGCGGGAGCGTCCGGGGAGGGTCCCGCAAAGGCTCCGGTTTCGGTCGAAGATCCCGGAAAGGCCGCGGCGGGGGCGGCCGGGTCTGTGCCGGAGAGTCATTCAGGGGAGTCCTTGTCGCCGGCCGAACCCGAGAACATGGACGTGACGTTCACTGCTCTCTACGAGCGAATGCGGGAGGAGTCTCATGAATCGATTCTCGAAACGCTGGAGCGCGAGATGATTTTGCGGGCACTCCGTGAGACCCGCGGCAACCAGGTCAAGGCCTCGGCCATTCTTGGGATCACCCGCGCCACCCTCCGCAAGCGGATCGAGCGGTTTTCATTGAAGGATCAATTGTGATCGCGTCGGGAGCGTGCCGTTCCTGTGACTCCGGAGCGGTGCCCGCATTGAGCGGCTCCCGCGGGCATTCGGGGCGGCGATCCGCCAAAATCGTGCTTTCCCTTGGACCCTGGATTGTGCTAGTCCTGTACGGCATGAGCCGTTTTTCCCTTGTTGCCGTCCGTCTCACTGTAGGGATTTCCTTTTTCTATACGGCCTGGCTTCCCTTGTCCCACGCGACGCTGCCCTCGGGAGCCGAGATTATTGAGGGGTCGGCCGGTCTGTTCGAAATGAGAGCCAGCTACCTGGTCGAGCAGGAGAGCGACCGGGTGGTGATCGAGTGGGAGGATTTTTCGATCGGCGAGGGCAGGCGGGTGACATTCGATCAGCCCGGGGCGGCCGCGGCGGCACTGAACCGTGTGGTCGGGGGAGATCCGACGGAGATCCACGGGGAACTGAACGCGAACGGCAAGGTGTACCTCATCAATCCGAACGGCGTTCTCGTCGGATCGAGTGGGGTGATCCATGCCGGCTCGTTCATCGCCTCGACGCTCGACGTCGACAATGACGGTTTTATGGGCGGGGGCGACCTGGAGTTTGCCGTTGCGGACGACGACCTGCGAAGTGCGGTTCGGAACTTCGGGGAGATTCAGGCGCTCGGCGGGGATGTTTTTCTCTTTGCGCAACGGGTGGAGAACCGGGGGCGCCTGGAGGCTCGTTCGGGAACCGCCGGATTGGCGGCGGCGGGCCGCCTGCTCCTGAAGAGTTCCGGTGACCGGCGTATCGCGGTGCTGGCGCCGCCCGGGGCCGAGGCAGGCGAAGACGAGGAAGCCTCCGTCTGGAATACCGGCCAGATTCGCGCCGCCTCCGTCGAGCTTAAGGCGGCGCGGGGCAATCACTACGCGCTGGCGATCAATAACGAAGGAGTGGTGCGCGCCGACACGGTTGAAGAGGACGGCGGCCGGATTTTCCTCAGGGCGGGTTCGGGCGACGTCTCCCACACCGGCCAACTCGATGCTTCGGGCAACCGTGGCGGCCGGGTGGAAGTCGAGGGCGACAACGTGGAGGTTGCGGATGGCGGCGGTATTGACACTTCCGGCGGCGGAACCGAGGCGAGCGGTTGGATCGACGTGCGCGGCGGGAACCTGCTGTTGAACGGAACGATCACCGGGCAGGGGAGGATGCGGTATTTTGCCGGGCAGGACATTGAGATCGGGCCCGCGGGAGTGATCGACAATTCGGGAAGTGTGGAGGCGACCCTCTTTGTCGTCGATCATGCCAATCCGGATCGTCCCGGCGTGGGTTCGGGGGTGTTCGTCAACCTGGGCGTCCTGACTCCGGGTAACGCACTGGGCATTTTTACGGCCGGCCCGCGGGATATTCGGCCGCGCAACGTCGAGGGAATCGTCGATGAAGTCGTGTTCGACACCTGGTTCGGGGAACCCGGCGAGATCGTGGGGAATCGTCTCTTTTTCAAGTCCGGGCCGCCCCTGCCCGACCCCTCCTGGAGCCCCGCGTTCGATCTGTACGATCGTTTGGCCGCTCTTTACGACTGGCCCGTGATCCCGGTGTCCGCCGCCGTGTTTTATTATGAAGAGGATCCCGAACGCCGGGAATTTGCTCCGGAACTCACGGAGCCCGGGCGCCTGAGTGAAACCGGTCTCAGCAGCAGCGGGGCATTCAGGAGGAACTGATCCTGTAATTCTTCTTATGTCACCAGGGCAATAAACTATGAGGTTGAGCAACGTATCCGGCATATTGGCAGCGCTCCTTTGGGTGGTGGTTCTGGGCGCGACGGCATTGAGCGCGCAGGACGAGGATGAAACGACTCCGCACGAGCCCGAGGGAGAGGAGGAGAGGCCGGAGGTTCCATTTGAACTGCCCGATTTCGACCGGGATGAGGACGAGGCGACGGTTCTTATTGAGGAGTTGAAAGCACTGGTGATCCGTCCTGCCCTGGCGGAAGAAAGACGCGACCTCCCCTCGCAGGCGACCGGTATCGTTTATGTCACGGGGCTTCCCTTGCTGAACACCCCGGAATTCAGGCGCAACGCCCGGAAGTACCTGGGGAAACCGCTGACAACCGAGACGTTGGACGAACTTCTCCGCGAAATCATCATCACTTACCGCGATAATCGCCGGCCTGTAGTCGACGTGATCGTTCCGGAACAGGACGTGACCCACGGGCACCTGGTTCTCGAGGTGTTGGAGGGGCAGGTGGGCCGCGTGCAGGTGACCGGCCAGCGCTGGTTCCGCCGGCCGATTTTCACGAGCAAGATTCGCTTTGAACGCGGCGATGAAATCGATTCGCTGATGCTCCAGGAGGACCTCGACTGGATGAACAGGAATCCCTTCCGGCGGGTCGACGTGGTTTATGCGCCGGGCTCCGAACCCGGCGAGACCGACCTGTTATTCGAGGTCGAGGACCGGTTTCCGTTCCGTGTTTACGGCGGTTTTGAAAATACCGGTAACCGGCTCACCGGCGAAGAACGCTTTCTGGCGGGCTTCAACTGGGGGCACGCGTTTGCCATGGATCACGAGCTCAACTACCAGTTCACCACCGGCCGGTACATGGACCGGGTTAAGGCTCATTCGGGGAGCTACGTGATACCCTTGCCGCTGCGTCACGAAGTCCGTTTCTTCGGCAATTACGTCGAATCCGATGTGGACGTCGATTCCAACCTGGCCCTGGAAGGGGAATCCCTCCGGCTCAGCGGACGATATGCGATTTTTCTGACGGGGTGGGAGCTTCCCTCACGCGGTTTGAGCCTGTCCCAGGAGTTTACCCTGGGGGCCGATTTCAAGCGGGCGGACAATTCCCTCGAGTGGGGGGAGATCAATGTCTATGACACCGCGACCGAAATCATACAGGCAATGACCCGCTACAGTGGAACGCTGAGGGATCCTTTCGGGAAGAGCGAGTTCCACGCCGGAGTGTATTACAGTCCCGGCGATTTCATCAGCAGACGGAACCGGGACCGCTTTTTTGACGAGGCTCGCGCCGGTGCCGAATCCAGGTACTACACGGCGCGGCTGGGTTTTGACAGATTGTCCCATATTTCCCAGGGCTTCACTTTAAAAAAGAGCGGGTTGTATCAGTACACGGACAGCCGTTTGCTCGCCAGCGAACAGCTCGGGGTCGGCGGGCATGCCAGCGTTCGGGGGTACGAGGAGCGGGCCGCCGCCGGGGACAACGGCTATTTGCTGAGCGCGGAACTCAGGTCGCCGGAATTCAACTGGAACGAACTCACGGGGTTCGGGCGCCCGGCACCCGACCGATGGCAAGTGCTCGGCTTCCTCGACTACGGCGTTGCCGAAATCAAGGATCCGCAGGCCGGCGAGGAGCGGCGCAGGCATTTGCTCGGCGCGGGCCCGGGCCTCCGAGTCAGAGTCGACGACAACTTTTTTCTGCGTTTCGACTACGGCTGGCAGATACGGGATGACGCCGTGGCGAACGACACAAGGGATCACCGGGCACACGCGGCGGTGATTCTGAGCTATTGACAGCTCCCTCCCGGACCGGCGGAGCCGGAACCCCGTTCCGCCGGTCCGGGCTCTCTCGAGCTATCGGATCGTCCTTACCCCTCCTTGCGCTTTTCCGCGTTGCGCTGTTTTTCGTCGGCGACGATCACCTTGAACATCTGCAGGGCGAGCCAGGCAACCGCGGTCATGCAGACAGCCCCGAGGAAAGCCCAGACGGCGATCCAGGTTGGGTCAAACGCGGTGACGCTGGGTCTGAGCGCGAAAAAACTGATCAGGAAGAAGGGAATGAGAAACAGGAGGTCGCGAAGCGTCATAATCGTGCTGCTGATGGTAAAATGAATCGGTTCACTTGAAAAGGAAACAGTCGATCTAAAGCAAACCGGACCTGCCTGCCAATCCAAAAAGAGCGATCCTTCATCATCCTGCCGGGCTGAGGCGGCAACTGTGACACGAAAACCCGGCGCCGAAGGAAGCCAGCCAGAAATCTCCCTCCCCGGTATCGTTTTCCAGAGCGCGATCCAGAGCGAAGAGAACGCTGGGGCTGCTCATGTTGCCGCAGTGCCGGAGGGTTTCATAACTCTCCGAAAGCGGATGCCCGGGAAGCTGGCCCTCGATCGCGGCGAGCACATCCCGCCCCCCGGGGTGGGCGAGAACCGTGCCGACCGGAATTCCGTTGTCAGCCGAAAACAGGGATTTGACCGCGAGGGCCGCCTTTTCCGGGACCGTTTTATGCAGCTTGTTGCGCAGCTTGCCGGCCTGGGTCTCGAAGCGGAGCAATTCCCGGTCGGCGGGAATGTGAACCGTGCGGAATCCATGGGCGTATCTTGCGGGGCGTCCGGCGCGCGGCTTCCCCGTGCAGACCGCGGCCGCCGCGCCGTCGGAAAAGAGACAGGCGCTGATCAGAACCCCCGGGTCGTTGTCCAGATAAAAGGCCGCCGAACAGATCTCCACCGCGACCACGGCAACGCGGGAATCCGGCTGAGCGGCAAGAAAATGGCCGGCCGCGCGCATGGTCGGAATCGCGGCGCCACACCCGAGACCAACCAGATCCTGCAGAAACCCGTCGGAGCGAATGCCGAGCTGTTCCGAAACATAGCTGCTCAATCCGGGACAAAGGTAGCCGGTACAGGTGCAGATCAACAGGGCGTCGAGATCGGCGGGACGCAGGGAAGCGCGGTCGAGCGCGTCGCGTAAGGCCCGCCCCGCGAGCAGCGGGGCTTCGCGGCGAAAGGTTTCGTTCAGTTCGTCGACGTCCTGATCGAATACCCGCTCGATTTCCGGCGTGACAAAGTGCCGCGAGGCGATTCCGTTGTCGGTGGTCAGAACCTTGCGCAGAATCGACAGCGACCTGGAGGTGAGACCCTTGACCAGATCGGATCCGTTCAGGATTTCCCAGCACTCGTTCTGCGTAAAACGATTGGGAGGAACGGCCGTGGCTAAGGATTGAACGTACATGCGCTGGGATCCGAGGGTTGACAACTCACTGGCCAGATCGTCGCACAACAGGACAAACCCTGGCTGTGTCCACTATGTCTGGAACCGCCGGCGGATCAAACCACGGCGGCCGGAAATCCGGCCCCGGCACGTTTACCCTCCACCCCCCTGAAACCAGTGATAGAGGAAGAAGTAGACCAACACCCCGGTTACCGAGACGTAATACCAGAGCGGAAAGGTCCAGCGGGCCCATTTGCGGTGTTGTTTGAAATTCGCTTTCAGGGCGTGCCAGAATGTTATGATGACCAGCGGCACGATGGCCATTGCCAGGATGATGTGAGAGATGAGCATCGGGTAGTAGACCCACGCCCAGAAACCCTCTCCGCCGAACTCGGTATGGACGCCTCTAACCAGGATCTTGTGCAGGACGTAGAAGAAAAGGAAGACCAGCGAAACCCCGAACGCGCTTATCATCGCCGCCCGGTGGCGCTTGACCTGCTTCCTCAGAATAAAGATGAACCCGGCGGTGAGCAAAAGGGTCGCCACGCCGTTGAGCAGGGCGTTCAATGTGGGAAGAAATTCGGTGAAGGTCATCGTTGTTCAGGCGAAAAACCAGATATCGGCCACCAGGCAGGCGAGCAGCAGCGGCAGGTAGAGGATCGATACGAAAAAGATCTTCCGGGCCGCTTCCTCGCGGTTGACGGCATTTTTGAATTTCATGATCCGCCATTGGAAGTGACCGCCAAGGAGCAGGGCAACGGCGATGTAGAGGAAGCTGGTCTGACCCAGAATACCCGGGAGCAGGGTGGTGATCCAGAGAAGGGCCCCGTAGACCGTCATGTGGCGGGCAACCCGGAAACCGCCTGGATCGATGGTCGTGAGCATCGGGAACCGGACCGCGCCGTAATCCTCACGGTACAGCCAGGCGATGGCGTGAAAGTGCGGCATCTGCCAGAAAAACAGGATCCCGAACAGAACCCAGCCGCCGGTTCCAACTGTTCCCTCCGCCGCGGCCCAGCCGACAATAGGCGGGATCGCCCCGGAAATCGCGCCGACTTCGGTGCACCAGTGCGTCTGTTTCTTGAGGGGCGTGTACGCCAGAATGTACACGGCCACCGTCAGGAGTACCAGAAACCCCGCGGGTGGGTTGACTCCAAAGTTGAGCTGGATTCCGCCCAGGCCGCAAAGCACGAGTCCCAGCACCAGGGCGGCGGAAGGCGGCACGTGCCCGGTGGGAATCGGGCGATCCTTGGTCCGCTGCATTCCGGTGTCGGTGGCGCGTTCCAGCCACTGATTGAGGACCGCCGCGCCGCCGGCGGCGAAAGAGGTTCCGATCATCAGGTGAATCAGCGTCCACCCGTCCACTGCCGGCCTCGCGGCGAAATAGCCGACCAGGACGGTCACCACCGAGAGGAGGCTCAGGCGCGGCTTGGTGAGCTCGAGGTACTTGCCCCAGTCGAGAAGACCGCCTTTGATTCCCGCCCGCGGGCCAATTCCGGATGAGTCGGAAGCTCGGGTGTGCGGAGTCATTGGCTGGTGGCGTCGGTCAGCGGTGCGTCGAGCCCGCGATTGGCTTTTTCCCTGTCCGTGACCCTGGCTGGAAAACTCCGTTTTGCACCTGTAGCCCGGAAAAAACTGAAGGTGATCCCCCAGGCGAGTGCCAGGATCAGGGCTCCGACGATAACGTGCAGGGTGGTTGGATAAGGATTGCGGTGGAACCAGATAATCGAGGCGCCCAGGTAGATTTGTGCCCCCAGCAGAAAAACCAGGCCCGCACCCATGCCTTTCAGGGCGACCGCTACCCGGTCGGAGTACCAGAGCTTCCAGGCAAAGATGAGCAGCACAATACTGACCGCCGCCGCTCCGACCCGGTGCGCGAAGTGAATGCCGACCTGGAAATTCCAGGCCGGAGGCAGCAGGGAATCGGCGGAAGACAAGGGGAAATACGGGATCGCCAATCCGGCGTCGTGATGCCGCATCACCGCACCGAGGATAAGTTGCAAGAAGACCGCCGCGCAGGCGACGATTCCCCAGGTGCGCAGCGCGTTGTCAACAGGGCGAAGGATTCCCGCTCCGCGCTCGATCCAGAAGCGTGACAGCGCCAGGGCCATCCCCACGATCACGCAGAGAAACGCCTGGGCCGTGCAGGCGTGGATGATGGCGAGGGTCTGGGCCAGGTAATTGTGTTCGGTCTGGATGTTCAACTGATCGAAGACCACCCGTCCGCCGCCGAGCAGGCCCTGTATAGCCACCAGCACGAAGGCCGCCGTCCCGAGCCGGCGCAGCCAGCGGCGTTCCTCACGCAGGAAAAGCCAGATCGCGAGGGCTATCACAAGCAGGCCGACCTGGGCTCCGAGCAGGCGGTGACTGTGCTCGGCGAACATGTCCTGATCGTGCAGCCAGCCCGACGGGTTGAGCGATCCGTCCGACAGGGGCCAGTCCAGAAAGACCATGCCGGCGCCGATGCTGGTGGTGAAGCCGCCCATCAACAAAAGCAGCAGGGTCCACCCCACGGTGAACCACGCCAGCCAGGCCAGGGCGGGTTTGTAGCGGTCATTTCGTTTCTGCGAGAGAGAACAGGACATCTAATTGTACGAATTAATAAGAGAAGAAATTCAGGTTCGGTAATTGATAATCAAACGAAACAGCCAATAATGATGCTCGTTGGCTGGCAAGAGGAACTTTATGTTAGGAAACCGGTTTTTATCAAAGATTATGACTGTTTATATTTCCGGAGGCGGCAAGAGGCGGAGGTGCGTGTGCCGCGCTTTTCCCGTTTCGATTCTGTTTGCGGCCGCCCTCTTACTCGGCGGGTGTTCCGGCGAGCCGGGCGGCGCGGAACCCCGTGCGTTTACCGGGGTGATCCTGGAAGTGGACGGGGCCAAGGGAGAACTGAAAGTCGAGGTCGAGTCCGGGGCGGACTTTCTGGACGAGCCGCGGGTTTGGGCGTCGGCGCGCCCCGGGGATGTTGCCAATGCGAAGCCGGGCGCGAAAATCCGCGCGTTCCTGGCCGACGCGGAGAGCGGAGAGGCGGCCTACCGCCTGGAACAGGTCTGGCCCGCCGAAGAGGATTCCGAGCGGGTTGTGGAGCACCTGAACCGCCGCCTCCGGGAGGACACCGTGCTGCGCGGGGAGGGAGCTTACCGGATGGAGGGGGAGGCGTTGCCGCGTTTTGCCCTTTACGATCAATACGGCGACCTGGTCCGCCCCGAGCGGTTCAAGGGCAACCGGGTTGTGGTCAATTTTATTTTCACCCGTTGCATGGACCCGCAAATGTGCCCTGCGGCCACTGAACGGATGCGCCAGCTTCAGAAGTCCGCGGACGAGACCGGCATCGAGGATTTCGAGTTGATGTCGGTGACCCTTGATCCGGATTACGATACCCCGGGCGTACTCCGGGATTACGCTGAGAACCGGGGCATCGATCTGGAAAACTATTCATTCCTGACCGGCCCCGACAGGGCCGTCCGCGATCTGATGACCCAACTGGGGGTGCTCGCCCATGAAGACGACGAAATGTACTGGGTGCACACCATGACGACGCTGCTTGTCGATAGCGACGGCACGATCCTGCACCGGGTCGACGGCAGCCAATGGATGGTCAGTGACTTTTTGAACCGGTTGAAGGAGGAGGAAACGTGATGAAGATTTCCGGATCCCGGACACCGCTTACCCTTGCCCAGAAAAAGCAGATCCTGTGGCTGACGGTGATAGCCGTCGGCCTGTTCGTGGTCCTTCGCTGGGTTCCCGGCGCGGTGGCGCCGGAACGGCCCGGACAGTTCCTGGCGGCCGCCGGAGCGACCGACGAACGGGTCGAATTGTGCGACGTCAGCAATATTGGGTTCAGTCTGGTGAACGACCGGGTCTCCCCGGTTCGGCTGAATGCGGAGGCTTTGAGCCCCCCGGAGCCGGGGCGGGAGGTGGAGGTGCTCCTGTCCGTCGAGACCCGCGGCGGCAAACCGGTCACTTTCGAGGATATTCTGGAAACCCACGAAGAGAAGATTCATCTTTTGATTGTCGATCCGAGTCTGGAAGACTATCACCATGTGCACCCGCAACCGGCCGACGTCGACGGGGAGTACCGGTTTTCCTTCACTCCCGGGGCCGGCGGAGACTATCGGATATTTGCCGACTTCGTTTCCGCGCGCACCGGCCGTCCGGTTTACTCGGTGACTTCCCTGGAGGTTCCCGGCGAGCTCCGGGAACCCGTGAACGAGGAGCGGAAACGGGTCGAAGCTGGAGATTATCGGTTTGAACTCTTGGCGACGGGAGAGGGCTACCGACCCGGACGTCCCCAGGAATTGAGGTTGCGGGTACGCCACCGGGAAGAGGGGCGCGAAGTTCTCCTTGAACCCATCATGGGCGAATACGCGCACCTGGTCGGCTTCGATCCGGCCCGAAGCGGTTTTACACACATGCACCCGTTGCGCGCGGGAACCGACTACGCACTCGATCGCGAGGCTCCGGAGATCGGATTCATGCTCCAGGTCCGCGAAGCCGGCTTCTACAAAGTCTGGGCCCAGTTCAAGGTCGACGGAGAAGAGGTGTTTGTGCCTTTCGGTGTCCGGGTCGGCGCCTGATTGGAATTGTGATCCCGGGATCCGGATGGATAATTGCATTCCGGACCGGATCCCGAACCATGAAACCCGATACCGCCACTCCCGATGAGTACAGCTCCATTCAGCGCTTTCTTGAAGAGGCCTACGGGGTTACCCGTGATTTTTTTCCTGCCCGTTACCCGTCGTGGTGGGGACCGGACACCACGGATTTCAGCCGGATTTGCGTAATCCGCGGACAGCACGGCGAGATCCTCAGCCTGGTGCGGGTTTTTCCGCTGGATCTGCAGCTCGGCCCGGCCCGGTTGACTGCCGGCGGTATCGGGGCCGTAGCCACAGCTCCGTCGGCCCGGGGACGGGGTTTAATGAGCCGGGTGATGGAATTCGCGATCGCTCGAATGAAGGAAGAGGGGTTTCCCCTGTCGATCCTCTGGGGCGACCGGCATAGGTATTCGCAATTTGGATACGAAAACGGGGGCCGGGCTCTGCGGCTCTCGATCGGTCTGAAGGGGTTGCAACGGTCAGGGATCCGAACTCTCGAGCCGGTGCGTTGCCGCGGCGAAGAGGCGGAGCTGGAGAACATGGCGGCCGCCTACGCGCGCCACCCGTTTCGCCGCCGGCGGGGAGCGCAAGAGTCTCGGCTGATTTATTCGCGGCGGGATCTGCTGCTTCATTGTGCCGGAGAAGGGGCGACGTTTGGTTATCTGATTCTGCTTGGAAACCGAGCACGGGGCGGCGTCGCCGAATTCGGAGGAGATCCCGAGACGGTGCTCGGGCTCGCGGCAGGCTGCTGCCAGCGCTACGGTTTGAGCGAGCTGAGCTTTCCGTTTCCGGATTGGGAAAACGTCGCCGAACCCTATCGCCGGGCCGCGAACGGCGCTACCGGGCGGAGCGCCGCCATGCTCAAGGTACTCGACACCGGGGCGGTTCTCGCGGCCCTGAACCCCCAGTGTCCCGACCGCAAACCGCCCGGAGCCCGGCAGCTCGATGCTTGGCCCGAAACCCGTCGGGTCGAAGCCCTGTTCGGCACCTTCAGCGAGGCTCCCTTCAACGTTTTCTGCTGGCCGCTCGATCAGATTTGATGAGGGCCCCGCCGTCCTCCGCTCGCCGGAAAGCGTTTCGGCCAATTCCTCCTTGACCGTGTTTCGGGGCCGGGGGATAAACGGAGTTCGTTTCCACTCATGACCGCCGTCCTTCTCTTCCTCATATTCCTGTTTTTTGCCGCGGTCATGCTGCAGGGGAAGATGCCGGCGTTACTGGCCATTCCCGTCATGGCGATTCTGATGGCGATTATTTCGGGAGTGGGGCACGAACAGATCCTTTCCGAAATCGTGGTCGACGGCAGCACGCGCTTGAGCACGGCCTACATGGCGGTGTTTTTCGGGGCGATGCTCGGTCAAGTGACCATACTGACCGGCATCGCCGAACGGATCGTCAAGCTGGCCGCCGAATTCTGCGGCGATAAGCCGGTCATCATCACGTTTACCCTGGCTTTTGTGACGGGCGTGTTGTTCGTCGCTCTGACGGGCCTCGGAGCGGTGATCATGGTCGGCACGCTCATGCTGCCGATCCTCGTTTCAGTGGGTATTCCCCGAAAAATGGCGGCGTCGGTTTTTATCATGGCTTTCGGCACCGGGTACATCATGAACCTGAGCCTCTGGGAGTTTTATAGAACCGCCCTCAATGTCGAAATTTCCGAGGTCGCCCCGTTCGCGCTGCAGGTGCTGGGGATTAATTTCGTGGTGACGGTGCTGTTTATACTTTTTTACGCGAAAAAGAATTTGCTCTTTGCCGCCTGCTCGGCCCGCCTGGGGCCGGAGAAGGCCAGGGCGGAGGAGTCCACTGTTCCGGGGATCGCGCTCCTGACCCCCCTGACCCCTCTCATTTTTCACCTGGGACTCGGCTGGCCGGTGATTCCGTCGTTCATCGGAGGTGCCCTGTTCGGGGTGCTCACGACCCAGCCTCGCCAGACGAGCCGGATCCTGACCCGCGCGGCGTTGAAAGGTCTCGAATCCGGCGCCCCGGCGATCATTCTCATGGTGGGCATCGGCATGCTGCTGAATATGTCCACGATGTCCGAGGTTCAGGCCGTCCTGGAGCCCGCCCTGGGGAGGTTGGGCGACTTGCCCTGGTGGGGGTTTGTGCTCGGGTTTGCCTTGTTGTCGCCGCTCGTGCTGTTTCGGGGACCACTCAATCCGTTCGGGCTCGGGATCGGCATCTACGCGATGCTGAACTCGATGGAGGTGTTTCCCGCGCTCGCAATCATGGCCCTGCTCATGTCCCTGACCCAGGTCCAGACGGTTTGTGACCCCACCAACACCCACAACGTCTGGGTGGCCGGTTACACGGAAACCCCCGTCATGGCGATCACCCGGATGACACTCCTGTTTCAGATGACGGTTGCTTTTTGCGCCCTTTCCCTGGCGGCCTTTTGGTACCTGTGAACGCGATGGAATCCCGCATCCTGAGAATTAAAACGATGATCTGATCATGAGCGTTTCGCGCAGCATTCGTATCGGGATCGACGTGGGCGGGACGTTTACCGACGTCGTGGCCATCGATGCCGGGACCCGCCAGGTGGTGGGGTACACCAAGGTGCCCACGACCCACGAGGCGGAGGAAGGGGTAGCCCGGGGGATACTGGACGCCCTGAGCGGTATCCTTGAACGCCACGCAATCCGGCCCGGGGAAATCACGTTTCTGGCACACAGCACGACCCAGGCGACCAACGCCCTGCTGGAGGGCGACGTTTCCCGCATTGGGGTCATCGGGGCGGGAAAGGGCTTTACGGGTTGGCAGACTTCCATGGGGATCCGGTTCGGCGCCCTGAAGCTGGCGGAAGGGCGGTTTCTGGATTCCGTGCCGGCCTACATTGAAACAGCCGGCGAGGAATCGTTTGAGAAGGGCCTGGCGACGGCGCTCAAACGAATGAAGGACGAACGGGTCGGGGCGATTGTCGCGGTGGAAGCGTTCTCGGTGGACGATCCGGAAACCGAGTCCCGCATCGCCGGGGCGGCCCGGGAGGCCGGGTTTCCGGCGACCGCCACGCACGAAGTGTCCTCGCTCTACGGGCTGCGGCTCAGGATTCGCACGGCAGTGATCAACGCGGCCATCCTGCCGAAGATGATGGAGACCAGTGAAAGGACCGCGACCGGGGTGGCCGACTCCGGGGTGGATGCCACCCTCATGATTATGCGCAGCGACGGCGGGGTGATGAGCCTCGACGAGATGCGGCGGCGTCCCATCCTGTCGTTTCTGTCCGGCCCGGCCGCCGGGATTGCCGGGGCGCTGATGTACGAAAAGGTTTCCGACGGTATCTTTCTCGAGGTTGGCGGGACCAGCACCGACATCTCGGTCATCCGTGACGGTCTTCCCCAGACCCGGCCGGCCACCATCGGCGGGAACCGGGTCTTTCTCAACACACTGGACGTCCGAACCATCGGGTTGGCCGGAGGCAGCATGCTCCGGGTCCGGGAGAGGCGACTCGCGGGCGTCGGACCCAGGAGCGCCCACATCGCGGGGTGCCGGTACCTGGCTTTTTCCAGGGCCCAAGAAATCGAATCCGCGGCGCTCGAGGAGGCCGCCACCGCCGGAGATGCGACCAACCGGTATCTCGTGTTCGTCACGCCGGACGGAGCCCGCATCGCACCCACCCTGACCTGTGCGGCGAATTTTCTGGGGTACGTCGAAGCCGACCAGTACGCACGGGGTGATGCCGAGGTGACCCGGGCCGGATTCGTCCGCTTGGGAGAATACCTTGGAATGCCGCCTGAGGAGGTGGCCGGAGAGATGTTTGAACAGGCGCTCCCCCTGGTGGAAGCGCCCCTGCACCGTCTGATCCACGAGTATCACCTGGATGCCGGCATGGTCGAGCTGGTCGGAGGAGGGGGTGGGGCCGCCGCCATCCTCCCGGCCTTGCGCGAGCGACTGGGATGGAACACCCGCATCTCGCGTCACGCGCCCATTATTTCGGCTGTCGGGGTGGCCCTGGCCCTGGTCAAGGAGGTGGTGGAGCGCAATGTGGTGAATCCGAGTGATGAGGATGTTTTAAGGGTGCGTCATGAGGCCCGGACCGCGGCTATCCGGGCGGGAGCCACCCCGGAGACGGTCGAAGTGAGGGTGGAGGTCGACCGCCAGCGGAATATTCTTCAAGCCACCGCCACCGGAGCGTCGGAGATCCGGGAGGCCAGGGAGGACAAGGGAAGTGAAATGACCGAAGAAGCCCTGCGGGAGGTCGCTGTCCTGTCGCTCGGCATGGCTGCCGAGCGGGTTCAGCTCGCCGGGCGGGCCGACGGGTTCCGGGTGTTTCGGGGTGTCGAACCCGTGCGCAGGCTCGGTGGCCTGTGGCGGGGAAAGCGGGAGGGAATCCGGGTGGTGGACACGGAAGGGGTGATTCGGTTGCGGCGGACCCGGGGCCGGGTGCTTGAGTCGACCGCCGGGGTGATCGGGGGCGAGTTGAGCGGGGCCGTCGCCGATGAGACCGCGTACGGCGACGCCGGGCAGGTGGTGCCCGACGTGTTCCTGCTCCACGGAGGGCGTATCGCCAATTTCACCGGGATTACCCAGGTGGAGCACGTCTCCAAGCTCGCCATGGACGAGCTTCAGGGGGCTTCGGACGAGGATTCAGTGGTGGTTCTTATTTGCCGGAAGGAATACGACGCATGAGCCCGGAAAGGGAAGAAGCCACCCGCCTGGGGCTGCTGATCGAGAGCGATTACTCCCCCTTGCAGGTCCCCCGTCCCGGGTGCCGGGGGCTCCTCGCGGCGGTCTACCCGCATGCGGCTCGAATCGTCCTGTTTGAGCGCAATATTCAGGCGTTTTGCAGGTCGAACGGGGTGTCCGTCGAAACGAAGCGGGAGGCGTTGATCCGGCATGAGCTTCACCATTACCGGGAATGGCGGAGGTGCCGGCGGGCGGGGCGCCGCTGGCACCCGCGGGACCCCGGAGAGGAACAGGCCGCGAGACGGGCGGAAAATCCCGCTGATAAATCATCCGCTGACTTGACCTGACGCCCTTCCCGGGGTTTCGATGGGGGGCCTTTTTTCATTTCATGACCAATAGCAGAATCGTCATCACAGGCGTCGGCCTGACCGCTCCCAATGGCGACACCCTGGGGGAGTTTCGAAAAAACCTTCTCAGCGGGGTGGCGGGAGTCGAAAATATCGAGACCCGTTACATGGGGACGGTGCACGCAGGGGTGTGCCATTTCGATCCCCTGAAGTACCAGAAGAAAAAGGCCCTGCGGATCGGGACGCGGGCCGGGAGCGTCGCGATTTACTGTTCCAGGGAGGCCGTCGCGGACAGCGGGCTGGACTGGGACGGGGTGGACAAGGACCGTGTCGGGGTGTACCTCGGGGTGACCGAGCACGGTAACGTTGAAACCGAGAACGAGATCTACAACATCTCGCAATTCAACTACGATACGCGCTACTGGACCCACCACCACAACCCGCGCACGGTGGCGAACAATCCGGCGGGGGAGGTGACCATCAATATGAAGATCACCGGACCCCACTACACCATCGGCGCTGCCTGCGCCGCGGGGAATGCGGGGTTGATCCAGGCTTTGCAGATGCTGCGTCTGGGCGAGGTGGACGTGGCCCTGGCCGGAGGGGTCAGCGAAAGCATCCACACCTTCGGGATTTTTGCGGCTTTCAAGAGCCAGGGAGCGCTCGCCCACCATGTAGACCCCGGCAAGGCCAGCCGGCCCTTCGACCGCGACCGCAATGGCATCGTGGTCAGCGAGGGGGGGTGCGTGTTCACGGTCGAAAGGCTCGAGGACGCGCAGGCGCGGGGTGCGAAAATCTACGCCGAGATCGTGGGGTACGCCATGAATTCGGACGCCAAGGATTACGTGTTGCCGTATTCGGTGCAGCAGGGGGCCTGCATCCGGCAGGCGCTCAAACGGGCCGGGTTGGAGCCCGCCCGGATCGATGTCGTCAACACACACGCCACCGCGACCCCCCTGGGGGACGAACAGGAATGCATCGCCCTCCGGGAGGTGTTTTCGGACTGTCCCGACACCTATGTCAACAACACCAAGGGGTTCATCGGCCACGCCATGGGGGCGGCCGGCGCCCTGGAGCTGGCCGGCAACCTGCCGTCGTTCCACGATGGCAAGATTCACCCCTGCCTCAACGTCGACCAGGTCGACCCGAAATGCGAGGTCAACAACCTGGTGGTCGGGAAACCCCTCGAGGGCAGGCGGGTCAACGTGATCCTCAATAATTCTTTCGGGATGTTGGGAATTAATTCAGTTTTGATTGCCAAGGCGTACGTGGAGTAGTAGAGTCAACCCTTTTGATTATATGACCGAAGAAGAGTGCAAACAGATCGTTGTTAAAATTATCGCGGATATCGCCCCTGACGAGGACCTAAATGACCTCAAGGATGATGTGCGCCTGCGGGACCAGCTGGACCTCGATTCCATGGATTTTCTGGATATCGTTATGGAACTCCGCAAACAGCATGGTATCGAAGTACCGGAAGAGGATTATCCGAAACTGGCCTCCCTCGACAGTTGTGCGGAGTACCTGACGCCCAAGTTTTTGGAAAAGCAGTCGGTTTAGAGGGGCGCCCCGGGCGGTTCTTGGGACCAGGGGCTCGAAAGGATGCCGGAAACCGTGTTACAGGCACCCGGAGAGTCGCATTATGACGTGCTGATTATCGGGGCCGGAATGGCGGGAATGGCCGCGGCCATCCGGCTGGCGCATTTCGGGAAAAAGGTGTGCCTCCTCGAGCGTCACACGGTTATCGGTGGCCTGAACAGCTTCTACAAGCTGGGCGGCCGCAAGTACGACGTCGGTCTTCACGCGGTCACCAACTACGTTCCCCGGGGTGTCCGCGGCACCCCGCTGGTGAAGCTGCTCCGGCAGCTCCGTATTCACCGTGAGGAGCTGGACCTGTGCGAGCAGCTCGGTTCGAAGGTGAGTTTTCCGGGGGAGGAGCTCACCTTCACCAATGACTTTTCCGTGCTCGAAAGCGAGGTGGCGCGGGCGTTTCCGGGGCAGGTGGACGGGTTCCGGGCCCTGGCCGGGGAGGTGGCCGCCTTCGGTGACCTTTCGGGAGGAGGGGGGGGCGATCCTTCGGCCCGGTCGGTGATTCGCAGCCACATCACCGACCGGGGGCTCGAGGATATGCTGCTCTGCCCCCTGATGTATTACGGGAGTGCCAGGGAGGGTGATATGGATTATTCCCAGTTCGCGATCATGTTCCAGGCCGTTTACCTGGAAGGATTTGCGCGGCCGTTTGAGGGGGTCCGGCGGTTGACCCGAACCCTGCTCCGCAAGCTGCGCGAGGCAGGTGCTGAGCGGTGTATGGGGTGCGGGGTTCGGGAACTGCGGATCGACCGGGGAAGGGTGGCGGGGGTGATCCTTGACTCCGGCCGGGAGGTGACCGCCGGTGCCGTGTTGTCGTCGGCGGGGGTGACGGAGACGCTCCGGCTCTGCCGGGAGGCGCGGGAGCCGGAACCACCCCGCAACGACGACAATGTGGGGCGGCTCAGCTTCGTCGAATCGATCACCGTGTTCCGGGGTCAGCCCCGCGATCTGGGGTGCGACAACACCATAATCTTTTACAACGACGCCGGCCGCTTTGATTACTCGGTTCCGGGGGATCTGGTCGACCCGCGCAGCGGGGTGATCTGTTTTCCGAACAATTTCGACTACGGTGACCGTCAGCTCCCGGAGGGGTTTTTCCGCATCACCTGTCTCGCCAACTGCGACGGCTGGTGCTCCCTCCCGGAGAAAGAGTACCGGGCACAGAAGGAGCGGTGGTTCGAGACGATGGTCGCCCGCGCCCTCAAGTTTCTGCGCCCGGTCAACCGGGAAACCCTCAACGAGCGCACCCTGGCCCGCGACATGTTCACCCCCCGAACCATCACCCGGTACACGGGGCACATCAACGGAGCGGTGTACGGGGCTCCGAAAAAGGTCAAGGACGGCTGCACGCCCTACGAAAACCTCTTTCTCTGCGGGACCGACCAAGGGTTCCTGGGAATCACCGGTGCCATGCTCAGCGGCATCTCCATGGCGAACCGGCACGTCCTGTCGCGGAAGAGTGATAAATCCCTGGAAAAAATGACTCAAGCCCCGTAGCGAGGGCGCTTGGGACCTCCCGCCGGCGTGCAGGGACCCGGCTTATCGCCTCGGGCGTTTCGGGCAGGCGGTGCGGGCCAGGGGCGCTTCGGTCCGGCTTTGAATCCCCGGGCTCGCCAACCCGGAACGAATCTGCTTTTATTCCCGGAAATGGAGTATTGGGCTTACACCATCGAAGTGGGGGACATCACGATCACCCCTCGATCCCTCCTGGTCGGAACCTTGCTGCTGGTGGCGTGGTTCCTGGCGGTGTCCTGGGTTCGCCGCTTCCTCCAGCGCCGGGTGTTCCGGAGCGTGGGACTCGACGAGGGGGTCGCCGCGGCCGTGGCGTCTCTGGTCGGCTACTCGTTGATGGTGCTCGGCGCGCTCGTTCTGCTGCCGGTGATGGCCCCGGGATTCAATATCAATACCCTGGTGGTCGTGCTCGGCGCCTTGTCCTTCGGGGTGGGTTTCGGATTGCGGAACGTCGCCGACAATTTCTTCAGCGGATTGATCCTCCTGATCGAACGTCCCATCAAGGTGACCGACCGGATCGAGATCGAGGGGGTGTTTGGTACGGTGATCGATATACGGGCGCGGAGCACCACCGTGCGCACCAACGACAATATTGATATCATTGTGCCCAATTCCCGGTTCATTTCCGAGGAGGTCACCAACCTGAGCCACCACGATCGAAAGGTCCGCTTCAAGATCCCCGTCGGGGTCCATTACGGCAGCGATGTCGAGATCGTGAAGCAGGCCCTCCTGGAAGCCGGCGAGGCCTGCGAGGATGTCCTGAGAAATCCCGCCCCGGCGGTTCGGTTGATCGAGTTCGGGGATTCGTCGGTGAACTTCGAATTGAGGGTTTGGACCGATACACTTTACCACCGTCCCAAGCTTCTCTTCAGCAATGTCAATTTCCTGATCTGGAAAAAGTTCAAAGAGCACGGTGTCAGTATACCCTATCCGCAGCGCGACGTGCATATTAAAGAGTCCCCGTAAATCGCCGCCGCTTCGCGGTCGCTGCGGGACGGCCCGGAAGCGGCGCCGCGGCTCCGGCGATCACCACATCCCGGGAAAAGGCGGTGCGTTCCCTCTTCCCCGGCCGTGTTCAGGGGCGATTTACTGGCTCCCCCCGGTTCGGATGATGGCAATGCGGCCTTCATGCATGCGCTGAGTCCCCAGCCGAAGCACGTCTCCTGACTCCAGGGCCTCTTCCATGTCCTCGACGGTGGAGACGGGATTGCCGTTGGCGTGAGTGATCAGTTCGTAAGGCTTCAGCCCGGCGATCGCCGCCGGGGTGCCCGGATCGACACGGGAGATGATCAGCCCGGAACGCTCGTCGCCGGTCCGCCGGTAAAAACGCCTGGTTTCAAAGGTCAACTCCCGCAACCTCATCCCGATCGAATCGTCGCGCAGTTCGGGGGCCGCGTCGAAATGCGGTGGACTGAGCACCACTTCGAAGGATTTTCGAAGCTGTTCCCCGTCCCGTACGGTGACCAGATCGAAATTCGTCCCGTACCCGAACCGGGTGATCATGCGATTGAAGGAATTGACGGTGGACGTCCACGGGACGGGAAGGTATTCGTAATACTCCTCCGGTATCTCGTCGAGCTGATCCCAGGGAAAACTGTCGTAGTAATGGCGGGATTCTTCAATCCGGACCGGATAGGGGCGTTCACGGTCTTGAGGGTAGGCGCGCAACAGAATGTCGCCCGGTTGAATCCCCGCCTCTTCCGCGGGAGATTCTCCGAAGACGTGGGTGACGAGGGCGCCGTGATTTCCGTTATCCGTTTGGCCGGAAACGCCGTGTTCCCGTGCAAGGCCGGAGTCGAGCGCCTGCAACTCCACACCGATCCATGCCAGCCGGTTCTCATCATCCTCCGAACGGGGCGTATTCGCAGGATCGATATAGCCGTCGAGATCGGAAAGGATCGTCGCCAGCTCGGCGGCGGGAAACAGAACCAGGTCCGGTGAGCGCCAGCGCCGGTCGTCGGGGTCCTTGTCACGAAGCGCCACCGAAGCCGCCACCCAGCCTCCGTCGGGATCGAAGAGGTAGGTATTCTCGGAGCCGCCGGATAACTCCGGAAAAAGGCGTCCCCTGTGCTGGATTCTCAGATCGGCGATCCTGACCGGTTCGTGGCGGACGTTCGCCTGCCCGCCGCTCACTTCGAAGTCCGCACCCAGCAACAGGCGCCCGCGCAGCTCATCCACCGGATCGGACGCAACCCTCAGGGGTTTCTCCAGCGGCTCACTCAGGCGGGCGACAAGGACCCCGTAATCCGAAAGGGAAGCCTCAAACTGCGCCGTCACGGGCTCTCCGTTCACCGGATAAACCCGGATTCGTTCGAGACGCGCGGTGACAGCCATCGGCAGGTCCGCCAGAATCATCACCCGGTCCGGTTCGACCAGCAGTGCGGCGGCGGAACGTTCGGTATCGGAGTCTTCGTCATTGTGCCTGCGGGAATACCCCATCGCCGAGCGCATTCTCTCTTCATCCGTTTGGCGGGGACTGCGGAAGTCCATGGAAGCCCGCAGGATTCCTTCGTCGACGCGCTGTTTATGCCCGGCCAGCCGTTCCTCCATTTCCGCCGCGGAAAGCTGCGGCCACGCGAGCGGTTGTCCCGTCAACGAATCGTCGAGCGGCAACCGCTCGTCCATGATCACCGCAACCACATCGCCCGCAGCCGTGGCCACGACGACGTTGGCGGGGACGGATCGAAAGCCTTCGCCACTGGACGTGTAGGACACGCTCCCGCCAAACGGTTGCACCGTGGCGGTCCACTCGCCCTGGGACCTCTGCCATGAAACGGCGTGCAGTCCCTTGAGGTCCGGGGATACCGTTGCGTCGCCGAATGTTAGCGGAACGCTTTCCGGAAGGGCGGCCGCGAGTTCGAGGAAGATCGCTTTTTGTTCACTGGCATAGGCGGCTACGCTTGCCTCCCGCACTTCCGTCCCCTGCTTCACCCGGATGGTCTCGATAAACCTCGGATGAATCATCATGTGCGGGGTCACCACTTCGTTCTCCGAAACGAGCAATCCGAATGCCTCCAGAGGCCGATTCTGGGAAACGAACGGTTCGAGGCGGCTCGAGCCGTGAAAACGTCCGCAATTCGGACACCGTTCCTCCCATCCCCTGCCGGTCGGCGCGTCGCCGTCGTCGTACCGCAGGGTGTACTGCACCTGGACCACCGAGGGATCGAGTGCTTTGACCAGGGAGGCGGCCGTGTCCGGATCGCTCGCCGTAGTGTCTCCGGACACGATAAGTGCCGAAGCGAGGAACAGGACCGGTGCAAGGGTTCGCCGAAGAAGTGAAGGGATCATAGGGTGTGTGGGTGTTTGGAGTTGGTGTCGGAAATCCCGACTATCTCTCGTAGTCGCGTGAAAAATCAAGAACGATGTGCCGCGGCCGTCCCTGGCGCATGATGCGCAACGGGACGCGCGGGCGCGAGTCGATGTTTTTCATGGCCTCATCATGCGCCTCCTGCAAATCAGCCAGATTGGTAATGGGCCGCCCGTCGACTTCGAGGATGATATCCCTGCGGGTCAGGCCGCTTACGAGGGCATTTCCCGGACGTCGCACGCCGTAGATGAAAACCCCGTAGGACTGGTAGAAATACAGGTCGGGCGTGTCGAAGCGGTTGATGGCCTTGACGGTCATATCCCAGCGCGGAAGGGCGAGGCGGCTGCCCTGCAGTTCCCCTTTCGCCTGCGGTTGGACTTCCACGGACAGCCGTTCGCCGTTTCGCACGACCTCCATCTTGACGGGGTCTTCCGGCGGGAGCAGGCCGATTGCCCGGCGGATCGCGGGCAGATCCTCGTAGGTCCGGGCCGTTTTCGGGGTGCCGTTGATTGAGACGATGCGGTCGCCTCGATGCAGGCCCGCGGCGCGCGCCGGACTGTCCGGGTTGGTTTCCGCGATCATCACACCCTCGTCCGCATCAAAGTACATGTCCCGTTCGAAATCCCGAAGCGGCTGAAGTTGCAGCCCCGTCCACGCCCAATTGACAGCGCCGTGTTCCACCAGGTGCGGCACCAGAATACGGATGATGTCGGAGGGAATCGAAAAACCGATCGTGCCGCCCCACATGATTCCCAGTGTATTGATACCGATGATTTCTCCCTCCGTGTTGACGAGCGGTCCGCCGGAATTCCCCGGACTGATGGAAGCGTCCGTCTGCAGCCACAGTCCGTATTCGCTGTTGCCGGGGAGGTAGCGATCGGTGCTTGCGATGATTCCGAGGGAAACCGAACGGTTGAGCCCCCATGGTGCTCCCATGGCCATGACAAAATCTCCCTCCGAAAGCGCGGAGGAGTCCCCCAGGATCCCGTGGGGCAGCGGGAGCTCGTCCCCGGCCGGATGCAATTGAAGCACCGCGAGATCGGTCAGTTTGTCCATGCCCAGAACCGTGGCCTCCATCGCACGTCCGTCGGAAAGGAGGCAACGTACCTCGAGCGCATGCTCCACCACATGCCAGTTGGTGAGGGCCTTCCCGTCCGCGCCGATAATCACGCCGCTTCCCGCGACCTCCTTGGTCTGTCGCCGGCCATCCTCCATTCTCTCGCGGATACATTTAACGTATATAACGGCGGGAAAGACCTGGTCCTTGGCGTGCCGGATGATCTTCCGAAAATCCATCGGAGCTCCCTCCTCCACGATCGAGGCCGGGGAGCTCCAGGCAGGAGAACCCGCAAACAATACCACCAGCAGGGCGAGGGTACTCAAACTAATGCGCATTCTCCACCGGTTAAATGGAAAGGGGTTCGCAGGCAATCCTGAACCACAGCGAGCCAAAGAAAAGGGATGTCCGGTCATTCCATGTGCTCGAACGTTTCGATGGCGGGGCCGGACCGGATTGCCGAATGGTGGAAGAAAGGAACGGCCCTCCGGCCGCCGGCTCCGGGCGTTGGCCTACTTGCTTCCGCGACCGATTTCCTCCAGGAACGCCAATGCCCGCTCCTCTGACCAGTAGACGCCGTCAGTCGGGCGGCTGACAAACCCCAGATGACCGCCATGGCTGGGTGTTTCCAGGGTGACGCGCGGGTTGGCATCAACCGCGTCCTTCGGATAGCAACGCTCGCTGAGGAAAGGGTCGTCCCGGGCGTTTATTATCAATGCCGGGAGGTTGATGGGCTCGATACAGCCCGCACTGGAGCAACGCCGCCAGTAATCCCGGGCATTCTGAAACCCGTGAAGAGGGGCCGTGTAGCGATCGTCGAATTCCTGGAAGTTTCGTATTTCATCCAGCCCGTCGAGGTTGAACACCTCCGGAAAACGCGCGTGCTTGCGGCGCATCTTGTTCCCCAGTTCTCGGAGGAAGCGGCGCATGTAGAGGCGGTTTGCCGGCCTGGCGAGGCGTTCGGCACTTCCGGCGAGATCGCAGGGCACCGAAAACACAACCGCCCCGGCGAGTTCTTTTGGAAGGTGCTTTGCGTGCTGTCCGAGATAAACAAGCGTCAGGTTGCCCCCTATGCTGAATCCTCCCAGCACAACCCGCGCGTAACCCTGTTCGAGACCGTGTCGGACGACGAGGTCGAGATCCTCCCAGGCTCCGCTGTGGTAGAACCGGGGTTGTCGATTGAGCTCGCCGCTGCAGGAGCGGAAGTTCCACGCAAGAACATCCCAGCCCGCCGCCCGCGCCGCCCGCGCCAGTCCCAGGATATAGGGCCGTCGACTGCTGCCTTCGAGTCCGTGACTGAGCACCAGCAGCCGGCTGTTGCCTCCGCGGTACCAATCGAGATCCAGAAAGTCGTCATCCGGCGTCAAGATCCGTTCTTCCTCCGGTGCGGCGATGTTGACCCGCCGGAACACGGTGGGCCAGACGGTCTGCAAATGGGCGTTTCGCAGCCAGAACGGCGGCATAAACGCGGGAATTACTCCTTCCTGATCCGTCACTGTCAGTGAAACTTCGTACGGCGACTCGTTGACGATCTCCGGGCCGGATACCCTGGAGGATAGGGAGAAAAGTGCCGTTGAAATCGAATGCCGGACGGAAGCCGTTGACTCTTGCGAACCCGCCGTTGTCCGGTGGTGATCAAACCGGAGTCGCACCTCAGCTCGATGCGGTCCGACGGCAAGCGGGAGTTGCTTCCGATGACGGCCCCGCGGGGGTTAGCGGCATCGACTCAACTCGTTTCGAGAGTGTCGACCTGCTGGCGCAAACGTTCGACGGAACGCTCGGGGAATTCCTCTTCGATCGTGTCGAGCGTTTCGCGGGCGCGGGTCCATGCTGCGCGGGCGCGTTCGGAATCCTCAGCCCGCAGGCCTTCCTGCCGGGCGTTGTAATGCTCGGAGAGAAGGTTGATATACCGGTGCCGGTCGACCTCGGCTTCGGCGGTACGCGCTTCGACTTCCTCCCGCAGGGCCATCACCCTCTCTTCAAACGCGGCACTTTCCTGCCGCATTTGTTGACGGATCTCGTCGCGCTCGGCCTCGGCGCGTTCCGCTTGCTCAATCGCCGCCGCGTGCGCGTCCCGTGCCTCCTGCAACTCGGCGTCCCGTTCCTCCAGAGTCGCTTCGAGCGCCTCCGCGTCGGCGAGGGCTTCCTCGCGGCTTTGCTCCAGTGCTTCCACGGTGGTGCCCAACTCGGCGAGTTCCCTTTCGAGCCGTTGGACGGTTTCTTCCCGTTCGCCGGCCAGTTCCCGTGCTTCCTCCAACTCCCCCGCGAGCCGTTCGTTTTCGTCTTCGAGGGCGGCGAGGCGAGAACGCTCTTCCTCGAGCGTGGCCTCCAGGGAATCGACCGTTTCCTGCAACCCGGCGTCCCGGTCGTCGAGTTGTTCGAGCTGGGCTTCGAGCTCGGCGATGGTTTCAAGTGCTTCCTCGTGTTCGCCGCCGCGGGGACCAATAACTGCCAAATACAGGACAATGGCCGCGAGGAGGATTCCAGCGATAAACGCCGTGGCGACCCGGCTCATGGTCGATGCTTTCCGGGTATCAGCCGCGTTTTGGGTGTCATCCGGGTTTTCAGATTGATTCGCACTCATGTTATCGGATTTTTTTTGCTGTCTTGCTTGCAGGCACACTTTGTGTGCACCTCGAAACTGACGTTTTGAATCATGTCACAATAGAGTTCTCATGCCAAGACAAAAGGAGCGCATCGCGCCGATTGAAAGGAAGAAGTATACTTTCCTTCATTAAGTTTTCGGAAAACACACCCCACCCTGCTGGCGCATGGCCCCCTCAAGAGGGGAATGATCTCGCATTTGAACGGGAAAAGAATCCGAAAACTTGATGAGGCGGGTTAACAGGCCGGGCGGTGTCTCGGTTCCCGCCGGATCGCGGGATCAACCCGCTCCTCCTACGCCCATTCGGGCGGGTTTTGAAGTTCCGGCTTGAGAGTGCCGATGCTGGGGAGGTTACGGTATCGACCGGCGAAATCGAGGCCGTAGCCGACCACGAATTTATCGGGAATGGCAAAACCGACAAAGTCGGCTTCGAACGGGATCTCTCTGCGGTCCTTCTTGTCTAGAAGGACGCAGGTGTGGAGCGACTTGGGGTTCATGCGATGGAATACCTGGCTGATCATGAACAGTGTGCGGCCCGTATCGAGAATGTCATCGATGATGAGCAGACGCCGGTTCTCGACTTCCAGGTCAACGTTATAGATCACTTCGGGTTCGCCTTCGGGCCGGGTGTCGTTGCCATAGCTCGCGACGCGGATGCAGTCCATCCGGAGAGGAATTCGAATCCGCCGGATCAGGTCCGCGGTAAACAGGAGGGCGCCGTTGATGATCGAAATGACCGTGATTTCGCCGGCGCCGTAAAACGTGGTGATCTCTTCACCGAGCTCGCGGGTGCGTCGCGCGATGCGGCGCTGGCTGATGAGAACGCTTTCAAGGTCTTCCAGCATGGGTGCGATGTCGGGGGATCAGAGGTTGCGGACGCGGTTGCGGGCGAGGCGAAGCATGCTTTCGATTTCATCGGCAAGCCGGGTGGTTCCCTCGACAGCCCCCGCCTTTTCCAGCAGTGAGACCGCGCGTTTGTTCTCGTTTTCCTTGAGGGCGAAGGCTCCCGCGTGAAAAAAGACCGCCCGTTTGAAGGCGGGCTCAAACGAATCCGCATCCTGATCGAGAGATTCAAGGAGCAACTCGAAATCTTCGGCCGCCAGGTCGTAGCGGCCGGCCATGCGGGGGAGATTGTAGGCGTTGATGGCGCGAACCAGGCGAACCTCGGAATTCGCGGGCGCGCCTTGGACAGCCGTGTCCAGTGTTTCAATACCTTTTTCCACCCACCCGCGTTTTCTCCAGAGGGCGGCGTCGCGGGCTTTGAGGGTGTAGGCGCTCCCAAGGTAAGCGCGGGCCAGTTCGTTTTCAGGGTCTTTGTCCAACAACGCATCGAGCGCCTCAATCGCCTTGTCGACGGCCGCCTCGGATCCTTCGACGCCCCTGTCGTGGAGTTCGATTGCGTTCTCCAGAGCCTGCGGGTCGTCATACCGGTCACCGTTGCCGGCTCCCGCGATGGAGGCGCTCATAAAGAGAAGGAAAACCAGTGTGCATCGTTGTTGAGGGATCCTCGACATAGGCTAAGGCATTTAAATCGGAAAACGGACCCGGGAGCCACAAAAAACTCCGGAATCGAAGGTTCGCATCCCGGAGAACGGAGATCCGATAAAAGGATGCGCGCTTGCAACCCGGCAGATCCGGTTTCATTTTTGCGGAAATCAAAATCCAGCACATGAAATCGAAAACTTTATCCAAAAGAATGTTTCGCACCTCAACAGCCGTTGCGGCTGTGGCGCTTCTCGGTTTTCCAGGAGCGGCCGCGGCGGCGGAGGCCGACGACGACACGGTACAGTTGAGCCTGGGGGAGACGCTGAGCCTGGTGGAGTCGGAGAACCTGCAGGTCCTGTTGAACCGGGAGGTGATGGAACAGGCGATTCAGGCGGCGGAACGCGAGCGTTCGTTTCTCCTGCCGCAGGTTGACGTGCAGGCCACGCAGACCCGGTCGAAATTCTCGACTGCCGGGCAGGCGTTTGAAGCGCCGCAGAGCACCCGGAATCGTTTTGACGCGAGGATTCGGGGGGATCTGACGCTGGTCGATCCGGCTCTTATTGCGTCCTACCAAGCCGCCCGGAAAGGAGTGAGGATTTCGCAGGAGGAGCATGAAGCGGTCCTTCAGGACGTGCTTCAGGCAAGCGCCCGGATCTACCTGACCCATCTCCGCAACATCAGGCGTTTCGAAGTCATTGAGTCCAATATCGAGCGGGCGCAGTCGTTGCTGGAGCTCGCGCAAGCGCAGCTCGACGCGGGAGTGGCTACGGAGATTGACCTGACGCGGGCGCGGGTGCAATTGGCCGGTGAGCGTCAATCCCGTTTGCAGCAGGAGACGGTGGTCTATGAGAGCGCATTGAATCTCAAACGGCTGCTCGACCTGGACCTGAGGAAGGAAATCGAGTTGGACGATTTTGTCGCTCACCGGGAGGCGGCCTCGGAGGAACCTGAAGTGGAGGAGCGGGACGTGTTGCGTGATCGTGCGGAATACCGGACGGCCGAACGGCGCCTGGAACAGAACAAGCTTGAGCAGCGCGCGGCGTCCTGGGAGCGTTTTCCGACCCTGTCGGTTTTCGGCGACTACGGTTATGCTTCCGGGAATGCGTTCGACGGGGACGATCAGGAGGTTTGGAGCGCTGGAGTGGCCGTGCGGGTTCCGGTTTTCGAAGGATTCCGGATCCGCTCGAACCGGATGCTGGCGAATTCGCGCCGCCGGGCCACGGAAATTGAGATCCGGGACCTGGAGCAGGAGATTTCGTCCGAGTTGCTGTTTGCCTGGCAGGATCTGCGTTCGCGTTTGGCCCAGATTGAAGTGGCCGAGGAAAATCTGGAGCTTGCCGAGGACGAACTGCGGCTCGCCCAGGTGCGTTTTGAGCAGGGAGTGGCCGACAACCGGGAAGTGATTGACGCGCAGAACCGGGTTTCCCAGGCAAGCGACAACCTGGTGGAGGCATTCTTCGGCTACAACGTCAGCCGTCTGGAATACGCCCGGGTGCGCGGGGATGTCCGGCTCTTGTTGGGAGACCAGGTGCTGTAATTCCTGCGGCCGATTTTGAAAGGCTTGCCTGCGGGCGGCGTGTCGGGGATGATTGGGGCTTCACCGGATCCGACCATGACGCCTGAATTGATACTGGCTTCCGCCTCTCCGCGCCGCCGGGAAATTCTCGAACGGCTGGGGTTGGATTTTACCGTGCATTCGGCCGATGTCGAGGAGCTCGACGATCCGAACGGGAACCCCGAGGATATGGTACTTCGGAACGCGCGGTTGAAAACCGAAGCCGTTGCGGCTATATTTCCGGCGAATCTTGTACTTGGGGCGGATACGTCCGTCTTTCTTGAGGGACGTGCCCTCAACAAGCCCGGGAGCCTGGAGGAAGCTTCGTTTATGATGGGACAATTGTCCGGGAGAAACCATACCGTGATCACAGGGCTTTGTCTGCTTTGGAGGGACCGGGACCGGGAATGGTCCGGGGCGGTGCGGAGTGAAGTCGTTTTCAAGTCGCTGACCTGGGATACGGTCCGGGCTTATTTCGGGAAGGTGGATCCGCTGGACAAGGCCGGCGCCTACGGGATTCAGGAGCACGGGGACATGCTGGTGGCTTCGTACCGGGGTTCGCGCACCAACATCATGGGGTTGCCCGTGGAGGAGACTGCGGCAGCCCTGGAGTCGTTCGGGGTTATGGTGCCGAAGGGGAGTGAGGGATGAAAAAGAGAAGGAAGCAAGCCCCCTCGCACGTTCGTTTGCGAGCCTCGCCGATTACGGGCGTAGGCGCGTTCTTTCGGGCGGGCACTCCGTGGCGGTCCCTGTTGATCGGGGGGGTGGGGGCTCTGGCCGCACACGCCATTCTGCTGGCGGTGCTGCCGGATCGCATTTCCGAACCGAGAGACAGTCCGGAAAGGCCGTCGCGGGAAATCGCGTTTGTTTTTCCGGAGGCGGAGGAGGACCCTTCCGAGCCGCTGCCGGAGGAGTACGTGGCGACCAATCCGGACGTTCCGTCCAATCCTCCGGACGAGACGCGGCATTTCGCCTCCCGCGATCAGCAGGCGGCCCAGGAGGAAGCCTCCGAGAGGGAAACCCCCGAGGAGACGCCGCGGGTGGAGGGCGAGGAGCTCCGCTCTCAGAATATCATCGAAGGGGACCCGGACCCTTCGGTTGCCGAAAGCGGCCCGCCGTCGCGGGAGGAGGAGGAGACTCAGGTTCCTGACCAGGAGATTCCCGCGGTGCCGGAACGCAGGCCGATTCCCGGGTCCGAAGACACCGAACCTGAACCCGATGAAGAGGGGATTCACACGGTGGAGACCGAAGACGAGGAGACCGGCGAGGAGGACCTGCGCCAGGTGGGCATCAATTTTCCCGAGGAGCAGCGGGGCGACTCGGCCCAACAGGCGTCCCGGAATCGCCCGGAGCCCA
>PWMU01000048.1 GCA_003558065.1 Opitutia bacterium
GTGTCCGGAATCCGAATGGATTCGACCGCAACTTCAGGAGAGCCGCCGGCGGGGAGCGGTCAATGTCCGCCGGTGGCTGATCGGGACAACATTGTCCTGTTCATATACTTATAACACAAAAGGGGAGGGTGTTTCCTCGGGGGGAGGAGCCCTGAAAAGGAGGGTGGTTGAATGTTGCCGGGTTATGGGGGGCGTTTCCCGGAATTAAGGCTATACCCTGACCGGTCGCGGGATTGGGCCACAGTGGAGCTGAGTGAACAGGGGAGCGGCGGTGCCGGATGTCACGTTCCTATCTCAGGCATTTTCTTCAGTGCTTCCTGTTTGGTTTTGGTGTCGATATGGGTGTATACGCGGGAGATCTCCGGGGATTCGTGTCCGATTATATCGCGGGCAACTGCGTCGCTTACTCCGGCGTTCTTGAGGAGGCTGGTGGCTGTGCGATTGGAGAAAGCTGGATCGAATATTAGGGGTTTCAGAACAGAGCAAGGACAGCTATATTCAAAGGTGGAAGCTTTCGGGCAATCGAATGTGGACCTCCTCCGTAAAAGCAATCTCAGAACGAATTGGATCTATGTGCGAAAAAAGCAGTTCAACACCACCCCGTGAAGAATGGGATTATTCCGAAAACAATTTGCCGGACGGACAGGTCGAGCTATGCTACCGTCACGAGTACCGGCGCGAATGCTACTTGGCGCAGGGGGTTGAAGACGACAGCGTGATCCCGTTCTTGCGATTGCACCGGGAGGCTATGACCGGTTTAAGGATTGCCTCACTGCATCCCAACTCACAGCGGGAGATTTTCCTTCGTGCAGACCCGGGATCTGATAACCCATTTAGCGAGAACCCTTGTTTTACCTCTGGCTCTGTGGTCCGGGGGGACGTGCCGGCTATGCGTTGGCTTATTGACCACTCTTTTTCGGAAGAACGGAAGGGCATGGTATTAAACTACTTGGAATCTGGAGGTAATGAACGAGCGTTTTTTAGCCTAGGTATTGATCCAGCGGAGCGGGACGCCGGTCTCGTTGCCCTTTTGTACTTGAACACGAGGGATTACGGAAGAGAGGCGCTGATGAAGGGTTTTGCGGATTTATTGGACAGATTTGAAGGAGAGATGGGTTCAGGCCGTGGACCTACGTTAAGCCGTTTTCGGGCAGGCTTGAATAATCTCGCGATCGTTCGAATTCGCCATTGGCTTTCGTTGCGCGAATCAACGCGTTTTCTTCGCAATTGTTACCTCGCCGACCAGTTCCGGGATAATAAAGAAGGAGGGAACAGTTTGGAGAAGGCGTTGGATGATAATTCCTCACGAGAGACACAGAACGAGAATTTAGTAAAGGTGGGGGAGAGGATCCGCGAACGTCGCCGTCTGGTGTTGGAGTGCTTTCGTGAAGAGAATCCTGAGGCCGGGGCTGACGTCGAACCGGCGTGTTTTGAGGAGGCTGGTGTGACTTGAAGGACCGACTCCGAGGAGTAAGTGCGATTTTTTTGGACTGCTCTCGACGATAACGAGAGCATCCTAGCCGGTGGGTGGCGAACGAATTCCGCCCGGCGGGAGATTGAACCCCGGCTGGGGGATCAATCAGGGGATTCAAGCCGGACCCTGCTTTTTACTGCGTCGATCAACGATGAGGGCATCACCATCTGTTTGAATGTCGCGTATTTCAGACTGCCGGAGGGGCATTTGCTTGCGTTCGGTACGGTCCGTTTTCTCTTCGAATATCAAAACGGGATACACGCCGTTGTCGCGTTGGCTACCCAATGTGCCGATATATTCACGGTCATCGGTCTTCACGATACAGAGACGGCCTGACAACTCGTCCAGACGGTCTAAGTATTCTTGTTCATCCATTTTTAGGGTGGTGATTCTTCGGCCGGGATCTTGTCATCGGGGAAACCCCGCATTCCGGAGTCATCGGGAATTTATCGTGTCAGCTATCTGGCAGTAATTTGGGGCTGCGGATTGTGGGGGTTTCGTAACCAGTTGTTTTCCAAAGGCTGCCCGGGTAGGATTCGAACCTACGACCAAGTGATTAACAGTCACCTGCTCTACCACTGAGCTACCGGGCAAGGCAGTCACGCGTTAAAACAAATAGCAAAGGTGGAATCGCTCAGGGTTGTCAACTGTTCCCTTGAAAAAAATCAGGGGTGGGGGAAACTTTTGATTGCTTTTAAGGGCGCGCGCTTTAGTGTACTGTCTTTTTCACCGGTGGAACCGCCCGGTGATTGGGTGGTTTTTTCATTTTCCCGAAGCAGTTATGACACAGCAGATCAAACTTAATGTGAAGCCGCGTGAATCCCGGGGCCGGGGGCCTGCCGGACGCATGCGTAAGGAGGGCCTGATCCCGGGGGTGGTTTACGGCAAGACTTCCGAGGCGCGCCCCATTTCCGTGGACCAGTCCGAGTTCTCCCGGATGATGAAACAGGCGGCCGGAGCGGCTTCTTTGGTTCAGCTCAAAGAAGAGGGATCCAAAGGGAGCACGCTTTCGGTGATTCAGGAGACTCAGGTTGACCCGATCACCGACCGAATCCTGCATCTTGATTTTCACGAAGTCTCTTCCAAGGAGAAGATGGACACGAATGTGACGATTCACTTCAACGGAGAAGCCATTGGCGTGAAAAACGAAGGCGGCTTGCTCGATATAGTCCTGCACTCGGTCGATGTCCGCTGTCTGCCGAAGGATCTTCCCGGGTTCATCGAGATTGACGTCAGCGAGCTTAAGATCGACGAGGCCATTCACATTAAAGAATTGCCGGAGTTGCCCGGGGTGGAATATCTGGCCGATGAGGATCAGGTGGTCGTTTCCTGTGCGGCACCCCGCGTCGAGGTGGAACCGGAAGAAACTCCTGCGGAAGAAGAAGCGTCGGAGGAAGAGAGTCAGGAGAAATCAGAAGAAGGCGAGGAAAAGGAGCAGGAATCGAAAAAGGACTGATTCGTTTCCTCTTGCCGGCCCGGAGTCCGGGCCTCGTTCTTTGAGTCATGGCTGTTTCCGTCGTCGCGGGTCTGGGCAATCCCGGAACGGCCTACGAGGATACCCGTCACAACGCCGGGTTTATGCTCCTCGACGCCTTGGCCGGCGAATTCGGCTGTTCGTGGGCGCGGGACAGAAAGTTCGACGCATGGGTTGCGGCACATCATTGGCACGGTCGTCGTCTGTACCTGGTCAAGCCGCGGACTTATGTCAACCGGAGCGGGAGTTGTCTGAACGGATTCTGCGGGTATTACAAACTGGCTGCTTCGTCGATGGTCGTGGTCTACGACGAGATCAACCTGACGATAGGGCGGGCCAAGATTTCGATAGGCGGAAGTGCCGGGGGGCATAACGGGGTGGCGGACATTCTCCGTTACTTTCCGAACGAATTTATCCGGTTCCGTATAGGAATCGGACCCAAGCATCCTCCTGAGATGGAACTGAAGGATTACGTGCTGGGGAAACTGACAGCCCGGGAGACGGAGGCATTGAGCGGGAATATGAAAGGTTTTCTCGACGGGGTGAAGCTCTTAATTGACACCGGACCCCAGGCAGCTATGAATCGGGTGAATCAACGGCCCAGGGAAAACACCGAGGCGGACGAAACAAGACCAACGAATCGAGAACAAGAAACAGAACATGAAGACGACAGAGAAAAGAAAATACCGGGCCACGGTGATTCTGGACATGCGGGGGCGTGAAGATTCCGCGGAAGACCTGGCCGAAACCCTGAAGGGCGAAATCGCCGCCCTCGATGGCGAGGTGGGGGAGATCGAACACCTGGGATCGCTCAATTTCGCCCGGACCCCGGACCGGCGGTTCACTTCCGGCAGTTACCTGCATATCGAGTTCACGGCGCCGCCGTTGCAGCCCAGTGCGTTGCAGGACCGTGTGCGTTTGAACAAGGCGATCAACCGCGTTCTGGTCGAACGGCTGGCCGATTAGGCCGATCAGTCTTTTGAGCTCACCCCGTATCCCATTAAGTCTCATGGCGAATTTCAATAAAGTCTTCCTGATCGGGAACTTGACCCGTGATCCTGAGTTGCGCGTGACGCCGTCCGGCACTTCCATCTGCAAGTTCGGGTTGGCGATCAACCGGAACTACACGACGCAGGACGGTGAGAAGCGCGAGGAAACAACCTTCGTCGATATCGACGCGTTCGGAAAGCCCGCGGAGATCATTTCCAAGTACATGGCCAAGGGGCGTCCGATCCTGATTGAGGGGCGTCTGAAGCTCGACCAATGGGAAGACAAAAACACCGGCGACAAGCGCAGTCGCCTCGGAGTGGTTTGCGAGAACTTCCAGTTTCTGGGCGGCGGTCGCGGCGAAGGCGAAGGGTACGGAGGGACGGAGGGCGGCGGGTCTTCCCGCGGCAATTACGAGGAGACCTCGCCGCCGGCCCGAACACCTGCCAAAAAGTCCCAGCCCCCTGCGGCCAAAGGGGAGGATATCCAGGACGACGACGTCCCGTTTTAACGATCAAACGATTACAGCATCATGGCATACACTGAAATACTATTGACCAAACCGGTGGACAATCTCGGCGGAGAAGGTGAGCAGGTCCGGGTTAAAGCGGGCTACGCCCGAAATTTCCTGCTACCCAGGAAGTTCGCCGTTACCGTTAACAAGGCGAATCGCAAGCAGATCGAATCCTTGCGGAAGGCTCGGGCGGTTCGCGAGCAACAGGAGCTTGGAGCGGCCCGGGAGCTGGCGGACAGGCTCAAGGCGACGCGTCCGGCGATCGCCGTCAAAACCGGTGAAGGCGGGAAAATGTTCGGCGCGGTTACGGCGGTGCACGTGCATGAAAAGCTGACCGAGGCCGGGATCGGAATCGAGCGGAAGAAGGTCAGCGTTCCGGCGCCGATCAAGGAGCTCGGCAAACACACCGCCAGCATCAAGGTTCATCCCGAGATCACTGTCGACCTGGAGTTTGAGATTGTTTCCGAGAACGCTATTGTCGATTCCGGAACGCCTGTAGAAGAGGCCTGAGTTGCAGCCGAACCGATCGTCGTTCGATGCCCCCAAGCAATCATAACCGCGCTGCGGGAACGGGGAAGCGACGCGGAGCGGCGACCGCTGCCGGCAACGGGGCTCCATTGACGTCCTCGGTCTCCAGTCGCGTGCTTCCGCACAGCGTGGAGGCGGAAGAAGGGCTTCTGGCGTGTTGTATTCTCGATTCCGGAGATATCCTCAGCCGCTGCATGGAGGCGCGTCTGACTTCGGAGGCGTTTTACGTCCCGGCCCACCAGATCCTGTTTGAGGCGCTCATGGAAATCAACGAGCGCCGGGCGGCCGTTGACGAGATCATCCTGGCCGAGGAGCTGAAGAACCGGAAACAATTCGAAGAGATCGGGGGTTTTCCGTTTATCAACCGGATCACCGACCGGGTCGAGACCACGGCCCATGCCAATCATTTTCTGGAAATTGTCCGCGAGAAGTACCTTTTGCGGCGGCTCATCCGGTCCGCGACGGGTACGGTCGAACGCTGCTTCGGTTTCGAAGGGGGATTGGAGAATTTTCTCGAGGAAGTCGAACAGGAGATCTTCAAGATCAGCGAGGACCGGATTTCCGACGCGTCCAAGCCGATCAAGGAATCGGTCCGGGAAGCGTACACCCTGGTGCAGAAGCTCCTGGAGCGGCGCGGCGAGCTGAGCGGGATTACCTCGGGCTTTGTCGACCTCGACAAAATGACGAACGGCTTTCACGACCAGGAAATGATCGTGGTCGCGGCCCGTCCTTCCATGGGGAAGACCAGTCTCGCACTCAATATGGCGGAGGCCGTGGCGGTGCCGAAAAAAGACAAAAAACCGGTACCCACCCTGATTTTCAGTCTGGAGATGAGCAGTCAGCAGCTTGCCATGCGGATGATGTGCGGCCTGGCGCGGGTGAGCCTGGTGCGGCTCCGCGACGGTATCAGTTCGGCCGAAGAGAAACAGTCACTGCTCAACGCGGCCGACGAGCTGAGCAAGGCTCCCTTGTGGATCGACGATTCCGGCCATTTGACCATTCTCGAACTGCGTGCGAAGGCGCGGCGGTTGGCCGCGCAGCGCAATCTCGGTCTGGTGATTGTCGACTACCTGCAGTTGATTTCGGGCCTCGACAACAGCGTCCAGCGAGAGCAGCAGATTTCGGAGATTTCGCGTGGATTGAAAGCCATGGCTAAGGAACTCAACCTCCCGGTGGTTGTTTTGGGGCAGCTCAATCGGGAATCCGAACGGGAGCGGCGTCAGCCGCGGTTGTCCGATCTTCGTGAATCCGGTGCCATCGAGCAGGACGCCGATGTGGTGCTGCTCCTGGCCCGGCCAAAAGACGCTTCCGAGGAGAGTTCCGTGGCGAGTGACAGGGCGGACTTGATCGTAGCCAAGCAGAGAAACGGACCGGTAGGGACGGTCAAACTGACATTCATCAAAGAAATAACCCGGTTTGAAAATTTTACTTCGCAACCCGATTGACCGCTGGAATCTCATGCTTCGTTTTGTCGCGCCGACTCTCCTTGCCCTCCTGTTCCTGATACCATCCGGGCTGGTCGGCCAGCAGTCATTCACGCAGGAGCGGCCGATCGGGACGATCGACATCGAATTCATCGAGCTGGAGAACGTCAGTCGCGATGTCGTGCGCGCCAACATGCGGTTGCGTGAGGGCATGCCCTACGATGAGACGATGATCGATCGCGACATACGCGCCCTTTACCGGACCGGGCTATTTGAGTACATCGAGGTGAAACGGGAGTTTGCGGAGGATGGTTCCGTCAACCTGCTTTTTGAGCTGCGGCCCAAGTACCGCATCGAATCGATCGAGTTCCGCGGCAACGAGGAGGTTTCCGATCGGCGGTTGATTCGCGAGGTGGCCTATGAGCGACGGGAGCCGCGGGAAGGCTTGCTGGCGAATCTGCTTCCATGGGGTCCCCGATTGACGCCCATGGAAACCCTGGACGAGCGGACCGTGCGTTCCGGAGCCGATCAGATCGCCGAGCACTATCGCCAGCGGGGGTTTATGGAGGTTTCGGTGACCTACGACATCGAGCGCGATCGCGAGGACGGGACCGGGCGGATCACCTACCACATCGAGGAGGGACCCCGTGTGACCATTCGCCGGGTCGAGTTCGAGGGGAATGAAAACGTCAAGAGCTGGCGCCTGCGCCGGGCCATGGACACGCGGCGCTGGCACATTTTTTCCTGGATCACGGGGAAGGGGCGTTTTGAGGATGATGTGTTTGAGGACGACCTGGACAACCTGGTGCATCGTTACCGGGAACTGGGTTTTCTGGATGTGAGGGTGCCGCCGGATCGCGCCCGCTTCGAATTTCCTTACGAGAACCAGATGGAGCTGACCGTCGTCATCGAGGAGGGCGGACAGTACCAACTGGGAGAGATCACTCTTGAGGGGAATGAGCTCTACGGCGACGACGAACTGCGCGATTCACTTGTTCTGGATACGGGGGACATCTTCGTTCCCTCGAAGCTGGACGCCGATGTCCAGAACCTGCGCGACCACTATGGTCAGGACGGCTACCTCGACACAACGGTGCGCGCCCGGCGGATCCCCAACCTCGAAACCGGGCGGATCGATGTCGAGTACGAGATCAGCGAAGGGGACCAGGTGCATGTCGAGTCGATTCGAGTGGAAGGCAACACGAAGACCCAGAGCCGGGTGATTATTCGCGAGCTGGGCCTGCGCCCGGGGGATGTCTTTAACTCGGTGCGCATGCGAACCAGCCAGCAGCGGCTGGAAAACACCCGCTTTTTCGAGCAGGTCAATCTTCAGCCTGAGCGGACCAACGTCGAAGGGCGCCGGAACCTCAGCGTTGCCGTCCGCGAGGCGCGGACCGGAAGTCTGACATTCGGGGCGGGCTTCAGCACGCTGGAAAACGTCATCTTTTTTGCCGAACTCTCTCAGTCGAACTTCGACCTCTTCAATTACCGTTCGCGTTTCCAGGGCGCCGGGCAGAAGTTCCGCTTCCGCCTGCAGGTGGGGTCGCGTTCGAATGAGGTGGTTCTGGCTTTTGAGGAGCCATGGCTGTTCGACCGGGAACTGGCCCTGGGTTTCGAGGTATTTCGGCGGGAAAGCGAGTTTTTCAGCGCGTCCTTTGACGAACTGCGTTACGGATTCGAAGTCTATCTCCGGAAGCGGTTGATCGAGTTGATCGAAGGGCGGTTGTCCTACGGATTCGAAGTCGTTGATATCTTCAATGTTGACGAAGACGCGTCCCCGCTGATTCAGGATGAGGAAGGCCGGCGTTCGGTTTCCAAGGTCGGGTTTTCCCTGTTGCGGGACACCCGCGACAGCCTGCTGGTGACCACCCGGGGCAACCGGGCGGAGCTGCGTTCCGAGCTCGCCGGCGGGCCCTTCGACGGGGACACCAATTATTACCGCCTGGAGGCCCGGGGATCGCAGTTTGTACCCCTGTTCGAAACCCAGACCCAGGTGCTTTCGTTTGTCGGCCGTTTGGGAGCCATGGATTCGTTCAGTCCCAGTGATCGTGTGCCGTTCTTCGACCGGTTCTTCCTCGGGGGGCCCAACACTCTGCGGGGCTTCAATTTTCGCGAGGTCGGCCCCGTGGACCCGAATACGGACGATCCTACCGGCGGCAACTCCTACGGGTTCTTCAGTACGGAATACAGTTTGACTCTGGTGGAACCAATTCGGTTTGCTGTTTTCTATGATGCAGGCTTTGTGAATGAAGATTTTGCCGATTTCAGTACCGCCGGTTACAATGATAATTACGGTTTCGGGTTGCGTATCCTGATCATGGGGGCTCCCCTGAGGCTGGATTATGGAATTCCAATCACCGCCGAAGAGCACAACGACCGCGGAGGCAGATTCAGCTTTTCTTTTGGAACCCGTTTCTGAAAAAACAATCTCAAACTGAGAGAGCAGTGGAACAGTAATATCTATGAAAACCTATACCTTATATCTGAGTGTTTTGATGACAGCCTTCGCCTTTCTGACTCCGGTTTATGGCGAAGCCCCCCTAAAGGTCGTCACCGTCGACATGACCTACCTTTACGAAAACTACCACCGCACCCAGGAAGCTCAGGCGCGTTTCCAGAGTTCTATCGAGCGGGCGCAACGCGAGACCCAGAAGCTCATGGAGGAGGGGAATGAGATGGTGGAAGAGTACCAGGAAGTCATTGAGCAGACCAACAACCCCGCCCTTTCGGAGGAGGCGCAATTGGAAGCCCAGCAGAAGGCCCAGGAAATGGTCGAGGCGATCCGCGAGAAGGAGCGCGAGTTGCAGCAATTCCAGAACAACACCCGGCGTTCTCTCGAGCAGCGGCAGCGCAACCATCGCGAGCTGATGCTCGATGAAATCAAGGAAGTGGTGATGGCCGAGGCCGCCGAACGCGAAGCGACGCTGGTGTTCGACACTTCCGGCGCCACCCTGATCGGTGTTCCCGCACTGATCTATGCCGATTCCTCGTTCGATATCACCGACCTGGTGCTCGAGGAGATCAATCGCGACGCGACCGAATAATTAAGGTTTGCCTCATCTTCAGAAAAGCCCTGTCCTGAGCGGGACAGGGCTTTTTGTATTTAATGGAGATTTCCCTTTCACCCGAGCAGATTATCGAGATCACCCAACCTCTTGAGCGGAGCGGGAGAACGGATCGCGAAATCAGAAATATCGCGCCTCTCGGCGATGCCCGGGAGGGCGAATTGACGTTTCTCCATGAAAAGAAATACCGGAATGATCTGGAGGTAACGGAGGCTTCCGTGGTCCTGGTTCCCCGCGATTGCGGGGCGGAACCGGCTGCGAACCAGCTGTTTCTTTTTTTTGACAACCCGTCGGTGGCCCTGACCCGCCTGTGCTCGCACCTCGAGAGCCGGTTGCGTCCCCGCCCGGCTCCCGGCGTTCACCCGACGGCGGTAGTCGCCGATGGGTCCCGCCTTCCGGCTTCGGCAACCGTCGGTCCGTTCTGCGTGATCGAGGACGGAGCGGTGATCGGCGAGAACTCAATCCTGGAGGCCCAGGTTTTTATCGGTCGGGGCAGTTCGCTGGGGGCGGATTGCCGTCTGATGCCGAAGGTTACGGTTATGGACGGCTGCCGGCTGGGCGACCGGGTGACGCTGCAGGCGGGGGTTGTCGTGGGTTCCGATGGCTTCGGTTATACCTCCGATGCCGCCGGCCATTCGAAGATCCCTCAGGTCGGCGGGGTCGTGATCGGCGACGACGTCGAAATCGGGGCCGGATCGACGGTGGACCGGGCGCGGTTCAGCCAGACTGTTATCGGGGAGGGAACCAAGATCGACAACCTGGTCCAGGTCGGCCATAATGTTAAAATCGGCCGTCATTGTATCCTCTGTGCCCAGGTGGGGATCGCCGGGAGCACCACATTGGGGGATTTTGTGATTATGGGTGGACAGGTAGGTGTTGCCGGACACCTGAAACTGGGGTCTGGAAGTCAGGTGGGCGCGCAGAGCGGTATTGGGAAGAGTCTGGAACCGAAAAGCTACGTTTACGGCAGCCCCGCCATTCCCTATATGCTCAGGCAGAAGATTATCGTTCTGGAGCAACGCCTGCCGGACTTGTTCCGGCGGGTGGACAAGATCGAACGCGGGCTTGAAAAAGCCTTTGAAAAGGGGGCGGAAAAGGGATAGGAAAGCAGGTTTTTATGAACGTGGGCGAACTTACTATTTTCTCCGGAAATTCCAACAGAGCACTGGCCGAGGACATCTGCAAATTCGTGGGGGTTCCTTTGGGGGAGGCGTCGGTGACGGCTTTTCCCGACGACGAGACCTTTGTCAAAATCAACGAAAACATCCGGGGCCAGGATGTTTTCGTCATTCAGTCGACCTGCCCGCCAGCCAATCACCACATCATGGAGCTGCTGATCATGATCGACGCGGCCCGGAGAGCGTCCGCCCAACGCATCACCGCGGTGCTCCCTTTTTACGGGTACGCCCGTCAGGACCGGAAGGATCAGCCTCGCGTCCCGATTACCGCCAAGCTGGTGGCCAACCTGCTCGTCGCCGCCGGCGCCACCCGTATTTTGACGATGGACCTCCACGCTCAACAGATCCAGGGCTTCTTTGATATCCCGGTTGACCATCTTTACGCCTCTCCCGTCTTCTACGACTACCTGAGAAAATTCAAGAGCGACAAAATGGTCGTAGTCTCGCCCGATCTCGGCGGGGTCAAGATGTCAGCCGCCTATGCCGATATGTTCGGCAGCGGGCTGGGGTTTGTGGCCAAGCGCCGGACCAACTCCACGACAGTTGAGGCAATCAGTCTTGTGGGCGATATTGAAGGGAGTGATGTGCTCCTGACGGACGATATGACCGAGACCGCGGGCACTCTTCTGGGCGCCGCCCGGCTGGCACGGGAGCACGGGGCCCGCAGTGTACGGGCGGCCGTCAGTCATGCGGTCCTCAACGAGATCGCCTATAAACGCCTGGCTGAAGGCGGGCTCGACGAGTTGATCACCACCAATTCGGTGCCGATTGAAACCCGGGGTCTTCCGATTACCGTGTTGAACGTGGCGGGCCTCCTGGGCGAAGCTATTGTCAGAATCAATCGAAACGAAAGTGTGACCAGCCTATTTCGTATCAAGGGGTTCTGATGCCGGTTTCTTGCCGGGAGGAACAGATTGGTTTTCGCTATGTCAGGAAACGACAACAACGTATCTGAAAAAAAGAAGAATATGCGATATCGGTTATTTATTAGTGTGATGGTTCTGATCCTGGGAGGCCTCAGTGTTACGGCTTACCTGGAAACCCGGGAAGAGCAGGCTAAAGAGCAAGCCCGCGAGCCGGCCGAGATACGGGTTGACAACGATCCGCTGGGGGCGCTGACCGAAGAGGGGAATCCCACCAGTTATGCAGACACGCTCGATACCGTTCGTCCTGCCGTGGTCACCGTTTTCTCCACCAAAGTGGTCGAGGAGCAGATGCGCCGGCATCCTTTCGCCGACGATCCCTTTTTCCGACGTTTTTTCGGTCTCCCGGAAGAAGGGGAGCGGGGTCAACCGCGGTACCGTCGCCAGCACGGTTTGGGTTCCGGAGTGATCGTCAGCAGGGACGGCTATATTCTGACCAACAATCATGTCATCGAAGGGGCCGATGAAGTCCGCGTGTCGTTGGGCGACCGGCGCGAATTCGAGGCCGAGATCGTCGGGAGTGATCCGAAGACGGATATCGCCGTTTTGAAAATCGACGAGGACGAACTGCCCCGGGTCACCCTGGCGGACAGCGACAATATCCGCGTCGGCGACATCGTGTTTGCCCTCGGCAACCCGTTGAACGTGGGTCAGACCGTGACTATGGGGATCGTTTCAGCGACCGGGCGAACGACCATCGGGCTTCTGGGGGAGGATTCCTACGAGAATTTCATCCAGACCGACGCCGCGATCAATCAGGGCAATTCCGGGGGACCACTGGTCGATGCGAAGGGACGCGTGATCGGCATCAACACGGCGATTCTTTCGGCACGTACGGGCGGCAACATCGGGATTGGCTTTGCCATACCGGTTAACATGGCGGCTAACGTGATGCAGAGTTTGATTACCTACGGCGAGGTGGCCCGGGGATTCCTCGGGGTGAGCATTCAGGATCTCACCCCGGATCTGGCCGAGGAATTCGGGATCGAACCGGGCGAGGGCGCGCTGATCGCCGAGGTGCTTCCCGACAATCCGGGCGCCCGCGCCGGTCTTCAACAGGGAGACGTCATCGTTGAGGTAAATGGAAGACCGATTCAGTCCGCCAGCGGACTCAGATTGATGATCTCGCAGACACCGCCGGGAACGACGGTGGAAATGGTTTATTACCGGGATGGAGAACGGCGGGAAGTGGCTGTAGAGCTGGGGCACCTCGATGGGCGGACCGCGGAGGCCGACCCGGCGCGGCCGGGCGACGATGAGCTGCTCGAAGGAATCAAGGTGTCGGAGATCAACGACGAGATTCGGGATGACTTCAATCTTTCCGAACGGGTCAATGGATTGATTGTTATCGAGAGCGACAGCGCCTCGCGCTACGCCGAAAGTTTCCGTGTGGGCACGGTGATCACGGAGATCAATCAACGTCCGGTGACCAGCCTCGATGAAGCGCGGGAAGCCCTGAGGACGGGGAGAAATGTGTTTCTTGTCCACCAGCAGGGGGTATTCAGGTATCTGACAGTAACGCTCGATTAGGCGCGGGGGCGCCGGTGCCGCCCATGGTTTGCGCCTTGGGCGGCCCGCTCTGCAAACATGAACCCGACAGCGGATAAAGCCCCGGGAGCCGCGAATGCCGGCGGCTACCGGGGCCGTTTGGCTCCGTCGCCCACCGGCTACCTCCACCTCGGGCACGTGAGAACCTTCGACCTGGCCCGCCGCCGTGCGGAAGAGAAGGGGGGCGTTCTGATCTTGAGGAATGACGACCTCGACAGCAGCCGCTGCAAGCCGGCTTTCGTTGAGGCTATGTACGACGACCTGCATTGGCTCGGGTTTGCCTGGAGCGAGGGGCCCGACGTGGGCGGCAACTACGGTCCCTACGATCAAAGCCGCCGTTTCCGGCTTTACCGCGAGGCCTGGTATCAACTCTTGCGCGACGGGTGGGCCTACCCCTGCAGGTGCTCGCGCAAGGATGTGTTGCAGAATCTCGGAGCGCCGCACGAAGGGGAGGACGAGCCGGTTTACCCCGGGACCTGTCGTCCGGAGTCGCCCGAATTCGTCGACCGGCCGGACGCCGTCCAGGGTGTTTGCTGGCGGTTCCGCGTCCCCGAAGGGGAGAGCGTGGAATTCGTCGATAACCATCTGGGCCGGCGGGCTTTTGTGGCGGGACGGGACTTCGGCGATTTTGTGATCTGGCGGCGGGACGGCCTGCCTTCCTATCATCTGGCCGCCGTGGTGGATGATGCGGCCATGAGAATTACGGAGGTGGTGCGCGGAGCCGATCTACTCTTGTCCACCGCCCGCCAATTGCTCCTGTTTCGAGCGCTCGGACTCGCGGCTCCCGGCTTCTATCACTGTTCGTTGGTGCGGGATGAACAGGGCAACCGGCTGGCCAAACGCAACGGAGGCATGGGATTGCGCGCCCTCAGGGAGAAGCGATATGAGGCGGCTGCGATTCTGAGCCTGGCCAGGGAGGAATCCGGCTGATTCGGGAATCCGCACCTTCGTTTCTTTAAAAAGCTGAAAACCTCCCGGATGCTCGTCTCGAAGGGCGCTTTCCGGGTTCCGCGGGCAGGTTGCCGCCGGGAGGTCCGAACGTATTGAAAGCTATCCGCGTTGGGTAACCCCGGGGCAAAACGGGGGAAGCCTTCGTTCGGAGTCAGTTTCCGATGCTGATGGTGCCGCCACCCGGCGATCTTTCGGAGGAACTGCGCCGTTGGGGGGTGGCGCTTTCGGGGCCGGGCCGGTACTCGGCGCCGGACTGGAGGTGGATCCGCGGGGGGCCCGCAGGCGCTTCGCTCTCCCTGCCGGGACCGCTCCCGCCGGAGCTGCGGTCTCGGTCTCGCCAGGCGCTACCGCTCTTGCCGTCGGGTCGTATAATGTAAGTCGGAGCGCTGTGAAAGATTCGGGGCCTTTGGATGGCGCGTCGTCGCTCGATTTCCGCCTCTTCCGCAGCCCGCTCCGCGCGCGCCGCGCGGACTTCGGCATCGCGGGTTCGCTGCTCCAACTCCATCCTCTGGCGTTCACGGCGTTCCGCGCGTTCTTCTTCCCGGGCTTTCTCCGCAACTTCGGCGCGTGTGACATCCAGCTCAAAGGAAACATCGACCTCGGGGTAATGCCGGCTGAACGTGCGCCAGAAGGCGAGACGTTCCCGCGCCGGCCGCTCGATAAACGAGTCGCTGATCAGTTTCTCGTCACGAATGGATTCACCCTCCTCGATACGCTCCTGACGTTCACGTTCCCGTGCCAGACGGCGTTCCGCCCGCCTTTCCTCGCGCGCGATCCGCCTTTCCTTCGCCTTTTCCGGGGATACGAGTTCGGTCCGCTCAACCAGACCGTCGCGCAGGTAGACCTCGCCGCGTTCAAAATACAGAATCCGAAATCGGTCGGAACCTATCGCCCCGTTGGGCTGCCCGAGTTCTTCGAGCACCTGCTCCTTGCTGTCTCCCTCCGAAATCGGAGACGCGTCCGCCGCCACGCGGAAGGGCAGAAACAGGAAAAGTACGCCAGAAAGAAGAAAGAGAGTGATGGGGGGAGAAAACATCGTCGGTTTCATAACACCTCTACTGTACTCCAGGGAAGGGGCGATGACAAACAGAAACCGCCCGTCTCAAGTTGCCGGCGGAATAGATATTTGATTTTGTATGAGTTGCGTCACCGCAAATCTCCGTCACAGTAGTAGGCGTAATGGTAAAATCGCTCTCGATACTGTTCCTCGAAAACCGCGAGGAGGACGTCCGGCTTGTGACCGCCGAGCTCGAAAGCGCCGGTTACCTGGTTCGGTTCAGGTTGAGTGAGAGTGAGGCGGATTTTGCCGTCGCCCTGAAAGAAGGGGGCTGGGATGCGGTTTTCTGCGATGGCGCCCTGCCGGATTTTCCGGTTGGTGAGGCGTTGCGCCGTTTCCGGGAATTCGGAGTCGATATTCCTTTCATGATCATTGCGGATCGTGACTGTGAGACGGAGGCGTTGAAGGCAATGAATCACGGTGCTGCTGATTTCTTCGTTGCCGGAGAATTGGCGCGCCTGGTCCCGGCTTTGGAAAGAGAGGTGCGGGATTCCAGGGAGCGGCGTAAACGGTCCAAGGCCGAAACGGCCCTCCGGGAAAGCGAAGAGCGTTACCGGCTGCTTGCCGAATGCACGCGCGATCTCGTGGGGCTTCATTCCGTGGAGGGCAACCTGCTGTATATTTCTCCTTCCGTGCGGGAATTGCTCGGGTTCGAGCCCGGAGAGCTGATCGGGACGGACTTTTTTGAGCGGGTGCATCCCGAAGACCGTGTCCGTGTGCGTGAAGAGTTTGCCCGGGTTGCCAGCGAGGGGGAGACGGTGCCTTCGATCGAGTGCCGTCTGCTCCGCAGGGACGATGTCGGTATCTGGTTTGAGACCCTGGTGCAACCGGTCATCGACGAGTCGGGTAACGTCTCGAAGCTGCAATCCAGCTCAAGGGAGGTAGCCGAGAGGAGGGAGGTCGAGCAGCGTTTTCGTCAGGTTCAGAAGATGGAAAGCCTCGGGAACCTGGCGGGCGGCATTGCCCACGACTTCAATAACATTCTTGCGGTCATCAACGGCTACAGCGAACTGATCCTGTCGCTGCCGGAGGCTGACGAGCAGGTCAGGAAGTTTGCCCGTGAAATCAGTCGCAGCGGAGAGCGGGCCTCGCAGCTGGTGCGGCAGATCCTGACATTCGCCCGCAAAACCAACACCACCTTCGGTACCGTCCAACTCAACGATCTCCTCGGTAATGTATGCGACCTCCTGGAGGAGACCTTTCCCCGTTCAATATCCATATCCCGCAGCTTCGACCGGAGCCTCGGCCCGATCCAGGCGGATGCCCAGCAGATCAGCCAGGTCCTCATGAATCTCGCGGTCAACTCCAGGGACGCGATGAAGGACTCGGGCGGGACGCTGAGTGTCGTGACCGAGCGGCTTGACGCTTCGAAGCTTCCCGGGGAATTCGCCCGTATTGCGGACAGTGACTACGCCTGCATCCGTATTTCCGATACCGGGTGCGGCATGGATAAGGAAGTTTCCTCGCGAATCTTTGAGCCGTTCTTTACGACCAAGGACGTCGGCGAGGGAACCGGTCTCGGTCTTGCCGTTGTCTACGGTATCCTGCAGAATCATTGCGGGTACGTCGACGTGCAGAGTGAGCCGGGAACGGGAACGTCCATCACTTTGTATTTTCCCACGGCGTTATCGGAGAATGCTCCCGGAGGAGATATATCAAGGTCCCCGGAGCCGCCCGGTGGTGAGGAGACCTTGTTGCTGGTGGAGGATGAGGTCCTTGTTGCCGAGTGGCTGCGGTGGAGCCTTACACAAAAGGGATACCGGGTCTTCTGGGCGATGAATGGGCTGGACGCGATGAAGATCTACGCGCACGAAGGAAAGAATATCTCGCTCGTGCTTTCCGATCACGGGCTGCCCGGCATGAGTGGCTGGGAGTTATTCGGGAAACTGAAGCAATCGAATCCGGAGGTTTTGTTCGTCATTGCCACCGGATACCTGGATCCCCAGTTAAAACAGGGCATGCTCGAATCGGGAATCGCGGATTTCTTCAATAAACCTTTTAAACGAAAAGACTTGCTCAATCGTATCCGGCGTCTGCTGGATCTCGAGAGGCAGCGTGTGCCGGGAGGAAAAGGGGTCGAGTCGACAGGCTCGTAGACAACGAGAGCCCGGGGGTTTAGTCGGCACAGGCCCCGTCCGGCTCCGTGCAGGGGACCGTGGCTGGCCTACAGGCCCTGTTGAAAGTGAAGGGCGTCCCGGAGGCGTTCGGTGCGCCTGAGCAGATCCAGAATAATCCGGATGCCGCGCAGGTTGACTCCTTCCTCGCGACGGAGGTACTCGATACGCCGAACCTCGTAGACCGCGTGGTCGTCCAGGTAGAGTTCCCCGCGCTCGGGATCCGGGGAGTCGCTGAGTAATCCGAGACGGCAGTAATGGCGGATCCTTTCGGGATGAACTTCCGCCAGACGAGCGGCGGTGGCGAGGTCGTAGGGCTCCCGGGTCGACTCCTGCCCGGGTTCGGTTTGGACGAGGATAGCCTGGGTGGTGCGGATGTGTCTCATCGTTCATTCCGGGGATTGAAGTTCGAGGTTCGGGAGAGCTCGTCCCATAATTTCCGTTCCTGTCCGGAGGTCGCGGCAGGGGTGTGAATCTCGATGCGGACGTACAGGTCGCCCCGGCTTCCTCCTTTCCTGGGCAGCCCGTGGCCCCGAAGCCGGAGCTTCCTTCCGTTCTGGGAGCCGGGAGGAATTTTCAGCGAAACCGGTCCGGTGAGCGTGGGTACCTGAAGTCGACACCCGAGAACAGCCTCCCACGGAGCCAGGGGCAGGTCGTAGTAAAGGTCCGGCCCCCTGACGCGAAAGTCGGGGTGCGCCGCCAGCCTAACGCGCAGGAAAAGGTGCCCGGCCCGGCCCGCTCCCCGGCCGGGCTCTCCCTGACCCGCCAGACGGATCCTCTGACCTTCAGTGACGCCTGGCGGAATCTTCACCTGGTAGGTTTCGGTTTTTCCCAGGCGGCCACCCGGATCCTCCCGGCGAAGGGTAACCTGGCGGCGGGATCCGTGCAGAGCCTCCTCCAGCGTGACCATGATGTCCGCTTCGACGTCGCGGCCGACACGGTCCTGCCTCGCCGCGTCCTGCCGGAAAGCCGAGGCGAACGGGTCACCTTCCGCGCCGCCCATCGAACCGAAAAAGGTCTCGAAGAAGTCGCTGAAACCGGTCCCGCCGAAATGGAAGGTCTCCTCGCGGCCAAAGGGTCCGCCGGCCGCCGTGCGCCAGTGGGTCTGGCCTCCGCCGCTTCCGGGATGCCATTGCGGCCCCCTTCGCGCGTAGTCCGAGTTCTCCCAATCGGCTCCCAGCCGGTCGTATTTTGCCCGTTTCTCGGGATCCTTGAGGACCTGGTACGCCTCGTTCACCTCTTTGAATTTGCTTTCCGCCTCGGCTTTGTTCTCGGCAACGTCCGGATGGTATTTGCGGGAGAGTTTTCGGAAGGCTCGCTTGATCTCATCCTGACTCGCCGAACGGGAGACACCGAGGATGTCATAATAGTCTTTGAATTGTACTGCCATGGAACCGGTTGAAATGGGTCTGGTTCATTCTATCGAATTATCGGGCCACAGGGAAAATCCAGGTTCCCGATACGAGGATCGGAATGCGCCTCAGCCGATTCCCTTCGGCGCCCGGGTGGCCGGCACTGGCTGAATTGACTCACCTTGGCGCAAAGTTTGTGCCAAAAGGACACATGAAAGTTGAGTGAAGCGGCGGGCGGTTCGGGGTTTTTGTTTTTTAAGCTCCTTATGGACAAGTTGTTGTGGTGTCTCATCGGGATTGGCTTTCAGTTGGTATCCTCTATGCAGAGATTAATAGACGATTGCCTGAAACAAATCAAAGACAAATCCACAAGAAAGGAGGTTGTGATTATTATGCTACCTGAAAATTCACCTTATTCAACGGCGCGCTGGGATCCCTTTTCGGAACTGACCAATCTGCAGCGGGCCATTAACCGGGCGTTTGAATCCCGAATCGGGCAACGGACCTCGGAGTACCCGCCACTGAATGTAGTGGCGAACGAGGACGAAGTGCTCGTAACGGCCGAGTTGCCGGGCGTGGATCCCAAGGACCTCGACATTACCGTCCAGGGGAACACGTTCACGGTCAAGGGGCACCGAAAAGCGGAGGATCTCAAAGAAGGCGAACGCTACCACCGCCAGGAGCGGGGCACCGGCAGTTTCGCCCGTTCTCTGGAGCTGCCGTACACCCTCGATCCCGACAAGATTCAGGCCTCCCTAAAGAACGGAGTCCTGCAGGTGGTCCTGCCGCGGACTGAGAAAGACAGGCCCCGCAAGGTGCAGGTGACCGCCTGATGAATTCATCGAAACGCAATTAATGGAAAGGAGGTTTTGTCATGAGTAATGAAGAAAAACAAGTAGCTACCCAGGAGAAGCAGGTGTCTCAGACGCGTGATCTGGAGCGTACTCGGAGCCGGGCGGTGTTCGCGCCGGACGTCGACATCAGGGAGACCAGGGACGAGTTGATCGTCTATGCCGACATTCCCGGTGTTCCTGAAGACAAGGTCGAGGTGACCCTCGAGAAGGGGGTGTTGACCATCAGGGGAGAAGTGCCGGTCGATCGCAAAGACGGCAAATATTCCCGGATTCTTGGCGAGTATGCCACCGGTGATTACGAACGCGCCTTTACGCTGTCGGACGAAGTGGATCAGGAGAAGATTCGTGCGACTGTCAAAGACGGTGTGTTGACCCTTCACCTTCCCAAAGCGGCCCCTGCCAAGGCCAGGAAGATCCAGGTGGCCGCGGAGTGATTGGGTTTCAGGTCGAAAGGAGGTGATTTGAATGAGGATCAGAGATATCGTTCCCTGGAAGCGGAAAGAGAAACAGGTGCCGGCCCGGGGAGGTAACGGGGATGATTCCGTCCAGGCCTTGCGGCGGGATCTGAACCATCTCTTCGATGAATTCCTGACTCCGTATACGGAACGGCGGCCGATGAAGAGTCTGTTCGGCGGTTCGGAGGGAGCCTTTGTTCCCACGGCCGATGTGACCGAGAACTCCAAAGAGGTCACCGTTTCCATGGAGGTTCCCGGAGTGGACGAAAAGGATGTGGAAGTCACCCTTGACGGAAACGCCCTGATTGTCCGCGGTGAGAAGAAGAGGGAGGAGAAGAGCGAGAAGGGAGACTACTACCATTATGAGCGGAGCTATGGTTCCTTTCAGCGGGTGGTACCGCTTCCCGAAGGGATCGTGGAGGAACAGGCGAAGGCGTGCTTTAAAAAGGGGGTTCTTACCGTAACGATCCCGAAAAGCGAGGAAGCCCGGAGCCGGCGAAAGAAGATCGAAGTCGAAACGTGATGAATCCCCTCAGTCAGGGGGTAGCAGCAGCGGAACGCCGCCTCGGGGCGGCGTTCCATTTGATTGAGGTGTGACTCCCGCCAATCGGTGCAGGAGCGGGTTACCCTGCGAGCCGGCGCGAGCGGAGACACCGCGAAGATTTGTTCCGCCCCGGCGGGCGGCACGTGTCCCGCCACCATTTGCCCTAAATTCCGAACCCGTAGCTGCTGATCCGCCGGAGTTCGCTGATGCTGGTTATGCCCTGAGCGGCTTTCTCCAGGCCGTCGTTCAGCAGGGTGGGGACGCCGCTCTCGTGTATGGCTCGCCTCAGGCTCTTTTCGTCGGTGTGTTCCAGGATAAGCTGGTTCGCGTCTTCATCCACTCGCCAGACTTCGAAGAGACCAATCCGGCGGCTGTACCCGGTGCCCCGGCACTGGTCGCAGCCGACACCAATCCAGGACTGTTCCGGCGCTTTCATCCCAATCGATTCGAGCCAGCGCACTTCCTTGTCGGGCGTCCTCCCCTCCTTCTTACAGTCTTTGCAGAGGCGGCGAATGAGGCGCTGTGAGACGACGAGTTCCAGGGCGGAGGTGATCTCAAAGTCCTCAATGTTGAGGTTACGGAGGGCGGTTACCGTGCCGGCCGCATCGCGGCTGTGGAGGCTGCTCAACAGGACCTTGCCGGTGGACGAGGCAGAAAGGGCCGCCTCGGCCGATGCAATGTCGCGCATTTCACCGACCATGAGGAAATCCGGATCGAGCCTCAACATCGTCTTGACCCCCTCACTGAAGGTGATTCCCCGGGCTTCGTTCACCTGTAATTGAGTGATGCCCTCCACCCTGTATTCCACGGGATCCTCAATCGTAACGACGCTTCGGTTGAGGAGCTTGAGTTCGTGCAGCAGTGCGTAGAGACTGGTGGTTTTCCCGCTGCCGGTGGCGCCGGTGACCAGCACCATGCCGGTCATGCTTTCGAGCCAGTCGTAAATCATTTCCTTCTGGCTGGAAGTCAAACCGAGTTCTTCGAGGCTGTACCGAATGCGCTTGGGGTCGAGGGCCCGAATCGAGATCTTTTCCCCCTGGACTGAAGGTGTGCAGGTTACCCGCAGGTGGATCTCGCTTCCTTCCAGGTCGTAAACCGTGCCTCCGGAGGCGGGTTTCAGGAGGGGGGGGGGGTCGATGTCGACCAGAGACTTGATGTGTCCCTGGAATTGCGCGGTGTGCCGGCGCGGGATCAAGGCCACGTCGCGGAGAATTCCGTCGATCCGGAAACGGACACAAAGGTGTTCCGGTTCCGGATCCAAATGGATATCGGTGGCCCGTTCGGCGACCGCATCGAGGAGGACATTGTGGGCCAGTTGCGGAATCGAGGTTTCCGGTTCCTCTTTCGGTTTTTCCGGCGCGGCCCTGTGCTTGAGCCAGGACTGGATGCGCCGGGCGAAATCAAGTTTGAGAGGACGGATCCGTTCGTCGGTTTCGTTGTCGGTCATGATTGCTCCTGCGGATTGGGCAAGTTTAACAAAATCTCAGCATGGAGAAAGATAATTTTCGATCCGCTCGTCCGGATAATCCAGTCCCCGGGGGCCGGGCGGGCGTGGTTTTCCCCGGGGGATGCCGGTGAATGCGCCGGATCGGGCTTACTCGGGAGGGGTGTCCGGCAAGAAGCGGTTGTCGCGGGCGGTCATTCGGGGTGTTCCGTCCCCTTCCGGTGGAGGTTCGCAGCCTTCGGGAAGGTCGCGTTGTCCGTGGAATATGAAGGTCGGCGAAAGCGGTTCGCCTTCGTAGTTCGTGCCGATAACGTTGTCGAAAAATTTATTCTCATACGAGGGACATTCACGCGCGCTGGTCATGTCGCGGGTGGCCCCCACCCCCGGGTAGGCATACCATTCCGACATCGCACCACGAATGCCCGCCCGGTCAAACGTGTTGCCGTGAACCCGGTTGCGGTGCGATCGGTCACGGACCCGCACCGCGTCGCCCGTCTGATTGATGAAGCGGTTGTCCGCGATGATATTGTCGCTCGCCCGGTGGGCGAGGTAGAGCGCGTGCATGAGGCTCGCGCGCTCGCCGATGTTGACGATATCAATGAAATCGCTGCGCACGACACGATTGAAGCGGGAATTGACCATACGGACGGTGGCGGTGGAACCGCGAAGGGCGGGGTTGGAGATGTTGCCGATTCTTTCGAAGACGCAATCGGCTATTTCGTTGTGACTGTTGAACCCGTTCTCGTCGTTCCGGTTTCCATCGAGCGAAATGGCCGCGCCGTAATTGCGAATGGTTAAGTAATGGAAACGCAGGTTCGACGGCTCTCCGTCCGACCGCCGGAGGCGAAACCAGGTTCCGCCCGGGCAGTTCTCCGGGCTTTCCGCTTCGTCCAGGCACCCGTCGAAAACCGGATTCTCCGCTTCCAGGCCGGCTCGGGTGAAGGTGATGGAGTGATCGGGATGGGTGTGCGTCCAGATGACCTGCTGTCCCCGGTAAGTGCCCGGAGCGATACGGATGACAACATCCCGTTCGGGACGTTTCTCCTTGAGAAGCTCGTGAACCCGTTCCAACGACTTGACGGCGCGGTTCGGCCGGTCGCCCGCCGCGGAGTCCCTGCCGTCCGGTGCCATGTGAATCTCCAGGGGAGAGGAGGCTGTTTCCCCCGCTGCAACCGCTGCAATGAAGGTAACACAAAAGAAAAGGGAAAGCGCGAGTTTGGTTTTCATCGAAGCCACCATGGCGGATTTCGGGGATGCCGGCAATGTTGAGTTTGAAACAGGGTTCAGGCGCACGGCGGTTGTGCGAGCCGTCGCAGGTTATAACCGCGCCCGCCGCGCCCGGATCGTCGCAATCTCCCGCCAGACGGCGCACCAGGCCGCGCGGGGAGGGCGGCGGGTACTGCCTGATCAGTGCGCCGGTGGAGAGCATGTATGGCGTGCGGGGAACGTGGGGCAGGGGTTGCTGGGGCAAGCTGCGAGAGTCCGAAAGCCGTCAGGCTGAACGGGAGCTTTATTGGGAATCTGGATTTGCTTATATCAAATAAATATTCGAAAATATCAGTTTGACAATTGATCTGAAATAATATCTTTTTCTACTCAGAAAAAAGCAGGCTCATCTTGAATGAACGCTTCGAGAAGTTTGCCTGTGTCAGGTGTTTTCCTCGACTCAACATTGTTTATTTTTCTTGGCGTTCCACCCAAACCTTACCATGAGATACCTACTTCAACGCAATTCATCCTACCTTGCCGGCTTCAGTCTTCTGGCGCTCGGAATTGTTTCCGTTAACGCGCAAACCACGGTTAATTTCGCCAACGTGGTCTTCCAGGACAACTTCAGCGGCCATACTGAAGGCAGTACGCCGGACTACATCAGCCTGGGCCAATGGTCCACCAATCCTCCCGCGGTCGTCGTGGATTCGGGCGATTTGTTCGGACAGGGAACGGCAAACCAGTTCCTCCAGTTTACGAAGGCGCGGCATATCGGCATTCCGATTTCATCGGGCGGCTCGCATTATGCCCACGTGGGCTTCAGTCTCATTCCGCGCAATCTTCCCGAAGACACGGACTTCGAAGACCCGCACACTTCCCATCCCGACCACGATCCGGATAATCTTCCGCCGCTTGCCGCCGACGCGGGCTGGTTTAATATCAATTTTCTCTCCGGAACCGACGCCAACCCGGATGCAACGACCCGGGCGCACCTGACGCAGTTGATCATGACCAATGCCTCGGTCCGCACCGTTAATCAGAGTTTTGGGGACGTCGATGAGCTCGTCCACTTCGACCTCTTCTTCAACAATTCGGCGGATGAAATCCAACACCTGGGGCCTGACGGCTCGATAGTTGCGCTGGGAGCCGGCATGTCCTCCGTATGGGTCAATGACAGCCTTCTCGTGGCTGATTTCAACCTGAACCGGGCTGCGGGAACTGATGGGCACGGCATCAACGCGGTGAGCTTCGGCATCGACAGCAACTGGAACCGGATTGTCAGCTTCGACATGGACGACGTTTTCGTGGCGGTTCCCGAACCCTCCACCTACGCCTTCCTCTTCGGCGCCGGTGTTTTCGGAGCGGTCCTGCTGATTCGCCGCCGCCGCAAGAGCTGATCGCCGGGCGATGGCATTTCTCTCTTAATAGACCCCGGGGTCCACCGTCCCGGGGTTTATTGCGTCCCGATTATCGAGAGAATGCTACTCGGTAAAGCAAAAAGTAGAACACGCTTCCAGCGTGTTGTCTCAGGCTGAAAGCCTAAGCTAGTGTGCCCGGCATGGGCATGAACTAATCATATGAAACGTAATGATCGGGAAAAGTGGCAACAACCGTAGAGAAGGA
>PWMU01000034.1 GCA_003558065.1 Opitutia bacterium
ATCGGCATCGGCCTCTTCGCCCTTCCCACCGCCATTCTCGGCTCCGGGTTTATCGAGGAGATCAACAAACGAAAAGAGAAACGCACCTGCCCGCATTGCGGGAAATCGCTCGAGGAGTAGAGTCGGAAGCTTCGTCTAGCGTCAAAAACTCCCCGTGTCCAACCGAACAGGAACACTGTGGCGAAGACTTCCCGTCCCTCGGTGACAGGCACCGTAAGGTTCCGTACAATCGAGAAGGTTTGGTGGATGCATCCCATGCATCCGGCGAAAACCCTCCGGCGGAACGCGAATGGCCTGATTTACTGACCGATACCCACTTCGGCAACGCAACTCACCTTTCCCTGGTCGGAATGTGCCGTTGCCGCGCGGATTAAGCCCGATACTTGTTTCACATCGGTTGCCGGGTCGGCCGGGCCCGACAGCCTTCATTGCATCCAGTGCCGGAGTTCCTCATCGGTCCACAGATCCTCGCGGTCCGCGCTTTCCTCGCGAATACGGCGGATCTCGGAGGCGTCGATCGGCTCCTTATCGTGCCAACGGACACGGATGTAGCTGAGAATCGCCGCCATTTCCTCGTCGTCCATCCAGCCAAACGGAGTCATGATGCTCCGGTCCCCTTCCTTGCCGTGCAGGAGAATCCGTACCAGGGCCTCCTGCGACCCGGCGGCCCACTCCGATTCCTTCATGACCGGGGCCACGCCACCCGGACTGTGGCACGTTGCGCAATTCATCTCGAAATGCTCCCGACCCCCTACCAACCACTCCGGCTGGTCGCCGAAATCATCGTCCTCGGACTCGGAATCCGATTCGACTTCATCCTCCTCCCCGCGGGTTTGCGCAAGCAACTGCGATCGCACGTGACGCGCCGGTTCATCACCCTCGGCAAGCAGGTGAATCGTGTGGTAAAGCGTGTTCTCGACTTCCTCACCGCCGGCAAATCGCAGCCGGTACTCAACGCTTTGCTGCATCACAGGAGCAATATCGGGAATTTCAAGAACCACGGTCCTGCCGTCTTCGGAAAGGGAGGCAGCCGCCACTTCGACCGGATCGCGCCCCTCTGCTCCGGGATCCGCAACGGACACTTCTGGCGAACCGTAACGTCGCGTATACCTGTACTGCCAACGTTGAACCCGGTAGCTTTCGCTGTCTTCGGCAACCGCGCGGTCGAGCGGTTCGGAAAACGTCAACGCAACTCCGTCCGGCGACACGTTTAATTCCGTCGGCAGGCGGGAGGCTCCGCCCGCGAACCGGACGCGGTCGAAACTGCCGTCCTCGCGCGCCGAAGTGCCCCACCCTCGCATCCCCAGCACGTAAAGCTGGCCGTCCGCCGGATTGACCCGGGCACGCACCGGCCCGGAGGCAAACTCGAGGGGAAACGGAACAACCCCGCCCTGCATCACCGCACCGATCTCTTCGGTCAGCAATACGAACAGGGTGCCTCGCCCATAGGACCCCAGGACAAAATTTCCCGCGAGCGGCCCCCAGCGGGAATCGCCGGCATGAGCCATCGCCCCGGTCGAATTATCGACCTGGTGGGGAATCCAGCAGACCGGCGACTCGAGGTCCTCCCGGCTCGTGCCGTCTTCCCGGTGACGGGGAAAGCCGTAATAGCCCCCCTTCTGATAATGGTCCACGCGCGTTGAAGGAACCCAGTTCCCTTCCTGGTCGGCGCCCATGATCGTATCGTCGGGTCCGATGGCCAACGTATTGGCTCCCCGGATACCCGTGGCGAACACTTCGCGGGTGCTTCCATCCGGCGGCACTCGAAACAGCGCCCCGTGATCGGGCACATCAGCGGGAACCCGGTTGCCGTTCTTGAAAAAATAAAAATTGCCCGCCGAGTCGACTTCCAGGCAGAGCGCGTGAGCGCGCCGGTGCACAAAGCTGTCGTTGTTGAAGTTCTCATAGAAGTCGGCTTCACCGTTTCCATTCAGATCGTGCAGCCGCGTCAATTGCCCGCGCTCGGTCACGTGGATGACATCGTCCACGATGGCCAGGCCCAGCGGGGCGTAGAGGCCGGAAGCGAACCGCCGCCAGCGCAGTTCGCTCATCTCATCCGAGAAACCGGATACGATCCATACATCCCCGTTCCAGGTCGATACTGCGGCGCTGCGCCCATCGGAGAAGAAGTCGAATCCGGTTGGCCGGATCCATGAATCCCAGGGATTATCCTCCGGGAGCCCGATCCGATCGGCCACGTAACCCGAATCGTCCCCGGAAAGGGTCACTTTTTCGATCAGTTCGCGATCCCAGCGGGCAGGCCCCCCGCTCCGGATCCTGTCAAAATCGACGGGGTTCCGTTCGAGACGTTCGCGAATGGAACGGACGACCGCCGAGAGCCCGCTCTGCCCGGGAACCTCGGCGACGAACAGGTGGAACGGGCGCTCCCGTTTTCCGGCAGGAAGCCGCGCTTCGAGGCGGGCTCCCTCGGCGACACGGATCTCCGCCCCCGCGGGAGCCCCCGCCAAGCCCGCAACGAGGATCCCGTCCTCCGTGCGCACCGTCACGGTCGCCGGCCCGGCATCCGCTACCTCGGCGCCGTCAGGGAGCTCGCACACGTAGATCCGTCGCGCGCCGGTGCCGCTCACGTCGAGCGTGCGCACAAAGGCCGCCGCGCCGCCGGCCTCGAAGGCGCGAGGCATTTCGTGGACATCGGCCCCCGAAACGGTGTAGTGAAGAAGGATCCGGTCGCCGTACCGGTAATAGCCCTTCCACCGCGCATGCCCGTGCGGCAGCGGTCCGCGTCCACCCTCGCGCGGGTCGGTGAAGCCGTCCGCTCCGGCCCATCCCGGGAGTTCCCCGGTACCGAAGACCTCAGTTCCCTCGGTACGGGCCAGGCCGGCGTCGCGGTAGCGCATGTAGGCTGTGAGGCTGATATCGACCCACCCGTCCCGAGTGGCCGAAGCCCAGCGAAGCAGGTCGGTGTCGCAGATCATCCCGTAGCCGTCGCCGGCGCGGACGGCCAACCCCTTCATGGCACGGTTACCCTCCGGCCATTGCGCTTCAATCGATTCGGCGATCACGGGTCCGTAATCCATTCCCTTCTTCGCGCCGGGAGGAAGGGAGGAGCGCACCCGGTCCTCCATATCCGAGCCGCTCAATTGGAGGAGCAGCCCTTGCGGATCGAAATGGCCCCCCGAAACCAGTTCCTGCGCCTCACCGGGGGAAAGCACGCGATCGTAAATCCGTACATCCTCGAGTCGCCCCCGAAGAACACTGTCGCCCGCCGCTTTGGCCCCCGCTACCACGGGATCCTCCCGGACCGGAATCCCTCCGGCGGCCCCGGCTTCATCGGCCAGTTTCCCGTCGACATAGAGACGGATCGATTCGCCATCGTAGGTACCCAGGTAATGAACCCAGGTTTCGGGTTCCGGGAGTTCCGCGCTCGCGTACGTGTATCGGCCGGGCTCATACTCGACCAGCATACGGATTCGGTCCCGAAAGAGGTACAGCGTAAAGAGTTCGCCGCGCTCGCCCCGATTCACAAAGACCTGGGGGCTCTGCATGCCATCCAGACGCACCCAGGCTCCAACAGAGAATGCGCCGGGTTCCGGAAGCGGGAAATCTTCGATGACCACCGCCTGACTCACTCCGTCGAATTCCAGCCCCTCTCCGGGCACGTTCCCTCCGGCAACCGGGACGAACAGGATCAGGTTGGCGAACGCGACCAGGAAGAGCGGAGCAAACAGACAACGCGCAGCCATCGAGCACCGATAAACCATCATTATCCGTTCAGCCGCAGCGCTCAGCGGATACGCTCGGGTTCGATCCATTGGGCATCGTCGTCGTCGATGTCGAACGGCAGCTTGTAGACCTCACCTTCCCGCGTTCCGAAGTAAAATCGGGAAGGCGACAGCTCGCGCCCATGGCCGTCCGCCCAGAAGGCGTAAAAACCGGGATGGGCGTTTCTGGGGCGCCGCGGGTAGGTGTGGTTGTATTCGGAATCCTCGGTCAGATCCGCGACCTTTTCCCAGGACCGCCCCTGGTCCGACGATAGCCACATCGCCATCTCGCCGCCGGTGTTGTATTCCTGGGGGCCGGTTTCGGTGGACCCGATGACTCGCCACTCATTCTCCCCTTCCAAATAAATCGAGGCGAAGTCGTAGTTATTGTCGGCGGAGGTCACGGGATGTGACACCCATTCCGACCCGGTCCAGCGGGCCACGGTAAACATGCGGGGATCGTTTTCCGGTCCCGACTCCCACCCGGGCGTGGTGAGGTACAGGATGACCGGGTGCCCTTCGTCGGTGTATTGAATATCCTTGAGGTAGATTATGTGGCCCCGGGACTCGTATTCGATCGCGAGGGCGGGATTATCCGGTTCATCGAGCGGCAGTTCCAGCTGTTCGCCTTCAACGTTCCGCCAGGTTTTCCCGCCGTCGGCCGTTTCCATGTAGTACAGGTTGGTGCGGTAGTTCAGCCCCCGGCCGAGCGGACTGCCTTCGGGTGGATGATAGTTGAAAACGGTGCCGATCGTCGACCCTTTGGGCCAGGATACCTGGTAATGGCCGTGGGCAATATTCGAAAGCCGTTTGGGCTCCGTCCAATCCTCGCCGTCCTCGCTGCTCATGACATAGAGAAACCTTCCGCCGGCGTACCGGGTGTGAAGGAAAACAAACCCGAATTCATCCAGGTACCACGGCTGGGAATAGGAATAGTTGGTGGTCTTGGTGTTTTGGAAAGCGTCGATGGAATAAGGTTCCTCCGACCGGTGAATGTAGGACGGACGGCCCGTACCGTGGGCGTTGGAAAAAATCCAGATGTAACCGTCCCGGTCGATGGCCATCGTCGGGTTGTCGTGGGCGTCGGTGGTGTGCTTGTCGAGAAGGATGCGGGGACGGGCGACTTTGCCGGTCTCATGGTCGTAGACACTCACCATGTGAAGGAGCCGACGGCGGTCCTTGCGGGTGCCTCCGTAGGTGAAGAACGTTTTATTGACCTCCTCCGCGTACACGGCGATCGGGATGTGCTGCTGGGGGTAGGTTCCTAGGCCGCCGGAATACTTGTGAAGACCGTCGTCCCTGCGCTGGTTCAGGTACCAGATTCCGCGAAAGCCGTCAGTGGCGGGGATTTCGCCCACCGCGAACGGAAGCTCGGGTTCGCCATTGCCCATCATGTGCCCGGGAATATCGGAGCGCATGCGCTCCTCGAGATCCGCGGCCTCAAAACGGAGAACCCGGTCCGTCGCCGCCGGTTCACGGCCGGAAACCACCTGCCTTAGTTCGTCCTGCGACAAGGCCCTCCGGTAAACCCGGACATCTTCCAACCGCCCGTCGACCACATTCATGAGCGGCCCGGTCGAGCCGATAAACAGGAGGTCCTGGCGCGCGGGCATCCTTCCCTCCGCGGCGGTTGAATCCACTCTTTCGCCGTTGACATACAACGTGATTGTCTCCCCGTCATAGGTTCCGGCATAGTGGGTCCAGGTACCCGCTTCCGGCGGTTCGGTCGAGGCATGGCGGTAACGTCCTTCTTCGTGCTCCACCAGCATCCGGACATGGTCATTGAAAAGGTAGAGTGTGAACAGGTCGCCACGGGCTCCCCGGTTGAGGAACGTTTGGATTCCCGCCGCCTCGTCGAGTTTGACCCAAACCGAAACGGTAACGGAATCCAGGTCGGCATCGTCCTCCAGATCGACCCGGACATGGGTCTTCACCCCGTCAAATGACGCGCCGTCGCCAGCCGGCGCAGCCGGCACGTCGGCCTGAACCGCGCAGGCGCAGGAAAGGCCGGCGAGCAGCAGCGAGAAGAACAGGCGTCCCGGCCAGGATTTTGCGGCCTCCCGGGCATTGAATCGGTTGTTGGATGTCGTCGGATTTACACTTGGGCACATAATCATAATAGTTGTCGAAGGCTGCAGAAAGCCTTCGCCTCCGCATTTAAAAAGCCCGCCGGAAGAAAGAAGCGTCTCCTTCCGGCGGCAAGGCGGGCGCGTCCGAATTCTCCTTAATCCGTGGCCCCAATCGTCCGCACACGGTAGAAACGACGGTCGGAATCAGCGTCGGAATCGTCCACCTCCATGACGCTCCCGTCCCCGGAAACCGTGGTCAAGATCTGCCAATCGGCGGCTTCGAGAGTGTCTGTATACTCGACCTGGTAGTCGTAGCCTAGGTGGGTATCGAACGCCACCGAGAATCCGTCCGCCGAAGACGTCAACTCACGAATAACGGTGAGCGGCAGGTTGTCCGGCCCGTAGAATCGCTGCCCGAGCAACCTGACATTGTCGATATCCACGTACTCGCCGTCGGGCCCGCTGGCCGCGTTCACGCGTAGCGCGCTGATACTGCCTGTATCCGGATCAAAGGTTCTTCGGAAGGGAAGCTTTTCAGCGAGCAGCTCCCCATCGACGAACAGATCGAACGTGTTCGAATAGTGACCGGACAGGTAATTGACCATGCGGTAGTGATGCCACTCCTCGCCGGGCTCGAAAAGACCGATCCAGTTATCCCCGTCATAGTAGGTGAAATGGTCGGCTACGGTCCCCCAGCCGACAAAGCTGTACTGTGTGCCGCTTCCCACGTCCGGAGCGAGGGTGAGATCCACCGTTCGCTCCGCCGTCGTGGAGACCCGGACGTCCATCTCCACCACGATGATCCCGGTACTCCGACCGGGAAAGTAAAGCCAATCGCGCTGGGTTCCGCCCATCTGGTGGCGCCGCAGGACCTTATTGTAGGGCGCCTCCACTTCGACGATTTCCGAGGGATCGCTGGAATGCGGTTGCCATCCGGCGATGCGATCCTCGAATTCCTGGAGGTCTCCCAGCGGGTAATAGGTATCGCTGTCGAAACCCCGTGAATCGTAGATCGTAAAGGGCCCGCGAAGCACCGGCGTGCCCTGCACTGTAAAGAAGCCCGTAGTAGTCGCCTCCTCATTCGCTGCTTCGATCACGATATTATTTCCCGGATCGATTCCTTGATAAGAAACGAACCAGTGATTCTCGTCGCCCTCGATAGTCATACCAGCCGAAACATCCTGACCGTCGCGTAAGAGCTGGATTCCGGACTCCGGGGTGCCCACGGGGCCGGTGACTTCGAACTCCAGCGTTGCACCTTCGGACACCGGTTCGTCGATATCGGGTGACGTGATGCCGATGGCCGGATACGCCCGCCAGACCGGTGCGGTTCCGTATTCGTAGATGCCGAAGTTATCGACATCGTTAGTACCGTGAATGAGACGGGCGCCCACTTCACCGGCCTCCAGGAAACCGGAACTCGCTCCCGAAGAAATCGTGTAACTCATCTGGAAGTTCGGAGCCGCCAGGTAGTTCTGGGAGGCAAAGGCGCTGAGGGTTACCTCGATCTCGTTGCCGACGTTACGAACATCGAGCCGCATGTGGCACCATTCATCGAAGGCGATTCCCGACGGAGCACTCTCGTCGAACTGCAAATCTCCCGAGTCGCCGCCGGCCTCGATTCCGGAAGCCGTCCAGACTCGCATCCGCGAGCGATCGGTCAGCATCACGCGGATCGACTCATCGGTCTCCCGGTTGGCGCGCACGATGAATCCCAGACTGCGGCTGCCCCGGTGATCGAACGTGATGGAAAAATCCTGGAAAGTCTGGGTTCCGGCCTCGCCGTCCGTATCGTAAATAAAGTTGGTATTTCCCGAGTTCTGGGCGAACCCGCCGCGGCCGATGCCGCGGTCCCACTCCTCGTTAAACGACATCGTGCCGTCAGCAACGGTGAAGTTGTCCATCAGATCCGATTCATCCTCGAACTCGACCACGTCGATCAAAGGCTGCGGATCGGGAGGCGTTTCGGAACGAAACTCAACGGTCCGGGTGGTGGTCGCGCCGGCGGCGGTGACTTCGATCTCGGCCGTATAATCGGTGTCCGGTTCCAGGCCGGAATAATGAACCCGCCGGTGTTCCGGATCCCCGCTGATCTCCAGGTCCCCGGAAATATCGGTACCGTTGAGGACGACCGATACGTCAGCCTCGTCGATGGCATCGGTCGAAACGGCATCGAAATTAAAGCCGTCGTCCGCGCGGTGAAACTGGGCGTTCGGCTGGGGAAGCAGGTTGGTCAATTCCGGATACGGAAGAGACTCGGGGGCGGTCCCGTACTCGTAAACGGCGAAATTGTCGATACGGGTCCCGACACCGATCATGCGAAATCCGATCTCCCCGTCGTCGAGATAAGGCGAGGAATCCTCTTCGCTGAAGGTGTAGGTGTGCTCGGCAACCAGAGTGGATTCATCAAAACGCGTCTGCGAATCGTAGCCGCGGAAAACGATCTCCACCTGGTCGCCGACGTTCCGCACACTGAGACGAAGGTGCGACCAGTCGTTGCGGAGCGCCGTATCGGTTTCATCATACACCAGTTCCCCCGAGTCGTGCTCGGCGACCTGCGCCCCGTGCCAAACCCGGAAGCGATTCCGGTTCGTCAAGAGCGTCCGGATACTGTCGTTGCGGTTGGTATGACCGCGCACAATAAACCCGACGCTGTGGGTGGCCTGGTGGTCGACCGCGATGGTCACGTCCCCGAAGGTCTGCGTGCCGGCCGATCCGTCGGTATCGTAAACGAAATTGGTGGTCTCACCGATTTCCGGGGGAATCTCCACGAATCCTCCCCGGCCGATGCCACCGTCGTCTTCGTCGGTGTGCACCACGCTCAGCCCCGGAAAACCGGTCGTCAGGGTGAAGTTGTTGGTGAAATCGCTTTCAGTCGCAAATTCGTTTACGGGAACCAGCTCGTTGCCGAGCGCGGTCGCGGCAAAACCGGACAGCGCGATAATCGCCGCAACCAGGCGGCATTTGGAAGTCATTGGAGTGCGTTTCATATAAACTCAGGGGTTATAAGTATAGGGATTGGAGAGAGTGAGGGCGAAAGATCGAAACAACCGCAAGCGGATGTCCCATGAGGGGAGCCGCGGAGCTTCAAAGCTCATCCAGCTCCTCGTAGAGTCTCAAGAGGATTCCGCCCGAGACACCGGAGCTGATATTGCTGGTGAGCGGGCCGGGTTCGGTCCACCGGACCGAACCGTCTCCAAACAAACGGTTAAAGCCACGATCCTGGTGAACGGGACCGATCCTCGCGCCGGAAATTCCGCCACCCTGAAAATTTTTAACGCCTACAAAATCGCTGTAAATAACCGCTCGCGTCACCTCGATCGGCCCCTTCGTCGGTCTCTCTATGTAGTCCGTCAGTCTCCATTCGGCAGGGTTGTCGGTGGTCGACAGGTAGCGCGCGGCGAATGAGGCCCGTTCCCGGCGTCCATCCGAGGTAATGTTGTTCGCGGAGTGGTAGCTCAAGGCTTCCTGCGGATCCACGTCGCGGCTGGGACAGAAGAAGACCTCGTCCGTGTCGACGTACCCCTGATCGAGCAGGTGACCCAGATTGGCGGGCGTGTTGCCCCGCCACAGCCAGTAGGTCGTAAAGGCGGAGGCGCTGGTACTGACCGGCGGAAGGTGATCTTCGTGGTCGGAGGCATACAGATGCACGCCCACCCCGACCTGGCGGAGATTGCTCTGACAGACGGACTTGCGCGCCGATTCACGCACCGCGGACACAACCGGAATAAGGATTGCCGCCAGTATCCCGATGATAGCGATCACCGTGAGGAGTTCGATCAGCGTAAAGGCGGAATTTTGCTTCCGCTTGAAAAGGGCAGATTGAGGTCTTGTCATAACTCCTCAATCTAACCCCGGTCTTGACACATGGAAAGCGATCCTTTATGCAACTGGTTGCATGAAGCCGCCGCCCTCGCTCCAGGAAATCGCCGAAGCCGCCCGGGTTTCCCGCTCCACCGCATCGCGGGCACTCCGCAACAGTGCTCTGATTTCAGAAAAGACCCGCACGCACGTTCGCGCGGTCGCGGACGAGCTCGGCTATCGCTCCGACCCGCTCGTATCCACGCTCATGGCTCGGCTCCGGGAGGGGCGCCCGCGGGGTGAACAACCTATTATCGGCTACGTGACCAGCCACCCGCCGGAACAGAACTGGCGGCAAACCGCGTATTTCCGGCGCCTTTTCGAGGGTGCGGAACAGCGGGCGCGACAGCTGGGTTTCCGTCTCCAGGAATTCTCCCTTCCCGCGGTAGGGAACCCCATGCGTCTGGCGGAGATCCTCCGGACGCGCAACGTGAACGGCCTGATTTTCGGCCCGATGCCCACCCCGGGAACGCGACTCACCTTTCCCTGGTCGGAATTCGCCGTTGCCGCGCTGGGCACAACCCTGGAACAGCCGGGGCTGCACCGCGTACGGGGCAACTACTTTCAGGTCATGACCCTGACATGCACCCGGCTGAGGGAACGCGGCTACCGTCGGCTTGGCTTCGTGGCGCGAGAGCACATGGATCGCCGCGGCAGCCGTCGCTGGCGGGCGGCGTTTCTTCTGGACCAGGATCTCCACGGGGGTATCGAACCGGATGCGATGAAGCTTGTTCCCGGCGGTGAGCTGAACCGAGATGTCGTAGAAGCGTGGATACGCCGTTACCGTCCCGACGCGATAATCACCTCCCGGAACGCGATCTATGACTGGATAACCGACATGGGGTTCAGCGTTCCCGACGACATCGCCCTCGCCTACACGGGTCTCGGCGCACAGGAATCGTTTCTTTCGGGAGTCGACCAGCGCCTCGAAGCGGTCGGCGCCCACGCTGTCAACCTCGTGGTGGAGCAATTCCACCACAACGAAAGAGGGCTCCACCCGGACCCGAAAACCGTCGTACTCGACGGCGTCTGGATCGACGGCAAGACGGCGCCGCGACGCAGTGGCAATCGTAAAACCACTCGAACCGGACCGAGAAATCCGGGCGCCAAGCTGTCCGTGCCTGAGTAGAAACCCTGCTGCCAATTCCTTTGGCGTGAACGGAACCTACCGCTCGTTCATGGGGATCGGCTCGGCGTACTCCCCTTCCATGTCGTAGGAAAGCTTCCAGTACCGGGTTCCATCGGAGTTCCCGAAATAGAGCCGGGACTCGCTGTACCTCTCCGCGTGTCCGTCCGCCCAGAAGGAGTAGAAGGGATCGCGGGCCGGCTTCGGACGGCGCGAAAAACCGTGATTGAACTCGCTGTCGCGGGTAATATCGCGCTCCTTGGACCACGTTTCGCCCCGGTCCCGGCTCACCCATAAGGCGATCTCACCACCGGTTCCCCAACGCTGCGGCCCCGCTTCGGTGGGACCGATAATACGCCAGACCTCTTCCTCGATGTACAGCGCGCCGAAGTCGTAGTTGTGGGTCGACGCGGTCACCACGTGGCTCACCCATTCGTCGCCGGTCCACCGGGTGACGACCCATTCCCGCGGGTCGTTTTCAGGTCCCGGCCGGTGGCGGCGCGCCCGAACGTAGAGAAGCACGGGATGGCCGTCGCCATCGAAATTGAGATCGACCGTGTACATGAGGCGCTCCTGCGACGCGTAGTCGATCACCCGCTCCGCATTGTCCTCCGTTTCCAGGGGCAGATCGACGGGAGTGCCGTCCGCCATAGTCCAGGTTTCGCCGAAATCGGTGGTCTGAACGTAATAAACATCGGTGCGCCGGTCCACGCTCCCCGGATGCCGGTTGAAGAACGTCCCAATGGTGTTTCCCTGCTGCGCGCTCACCTGGTAGTGGCCGCGAATTCCCGCAAGTTTCCGGTCCTCGCTCCATTCCCTTCCGTCCTCGCTGGTCGCCCAGTACAATTCCCGTCCCCGGGTGTACTTGGTAAACAAGTGGAAGTACCCTTCGCCCTCGACGTATTTCGGCTGCGGATACGTAAATTCGGCCTCCCGGATGAACTCGAACTCCGACACATCGTAAGGCCGGACGGACCGGTAAATCGATCCGTCCCGGCGCCGGGAGCGGCCGGCGACAAACACCCAGACGTGGCCGTCGCCATCGATCATCAGGCTCGGGTTGTCGTGCGCGTCCACCACTCCGCGACGGTCGTGGACCACCGTGGGCCTGGGCACCCGGTGATTCTCGTGATCGTAATACGAGGCCATGGCCTGCAGGTGGCGCCGTCCCCGAACGGAGCCGCCGTAGACGAAAAAGGTTTTGTCCACTTCCGGGGCGTACACGGCCATGGGACGATGATTGGCGGTGTAGGTTCCCAGACCGCCGGAATATTTGGCGCCGTGTTCGGAGAACTGACGCAGCGTGTACCAGATCCCCCGATACCCGTCGGTCTGGTAGGACGGCTGTCCCGGAAGCGGTCCCGGCTTGGAAATTTCCTCCGGAGAATCGAACGCCAGCGGGACCAAATTCGTCGGGAGGTGCTCCTCCGAGGTGGCGATGAAATACGCGTCGATGACCACCATGCCGCTGGTCGCCTCCAGACTCAGGTCCACCGGCCCCGCGGGCAACGGCAGGTGGAACAGGACATTCGGCCGCTGACCGGTGCTGCCGGGGCCCCATTCGCGGTGGTGAAGCTCCTCGCCGTTCTTCCGGATCACCAGGCCCGCCCCGCGCCGGGAAATACCCGCAATGTGAAGACCGAGGACCTTCGGCTCGGAAAAGTCGCTCCGGATCACGAGCGGCTCGTGCAGGGTTCCGCTGCTGAAAAGCCGCCAACTGATCCGGCTCGCCGCTTCCCTCGCCTCCTCCTCTGATTTCCCCCGCAGGTCGAGGGTCCAGGTTTCGGGCGGCTCCCCGGTGGTCACAATACGCGGGTGGAGAGTCCAGAGGTCGGCGCCGTAGGCCGCGGGAGCGGCCATTGCGAACAAAAGCACCAGGAACGCCACCACCGGACTCAGCCAGGCGCCCGCCGGGTAGCGGGTTCCGCCGCCAGCGGAGAGGCGGCGGCAACGGAAAAACTGCGTGAAGTGATGAATAGCAGTCATAGCGTTTCGAAACGGACGGTTTTCATTGCCTCCCGAAGGCGGGTTTTCGCGGGGGGACCGAACGCGGCGCGGCAGGCGGGCCCTCCTTCATCCAACATATCCCGGTGATCCGGAAAAGAGGGCAACAATGCAATCGGTTGCACCATGACGGGGACCGGCCGGCCGCCACCCTGTTTCAAGGAAGGGAGGTCGAACGGCGGGGGCGTTCGATTGAAATCGGTTCGGCCTCCTCGCCGTCCATGTGATACGGCAGCTTGTAGAGCTGCTCGCCTTCGGAGTCGGTAAAGTAGAGGCGGGAAATGGAAAAATCCGAGGAATCGCCGTCCGCCCACATGGCGTAAAACGGATCGACCGGGTTGTGCGGCCGGCGCACGTAGCTGTGGTTGAACGGACTCTCCCGCGTAATTGCCTTCTTGAAACTCCATGTGTATCCATTATCCAACGACTCCCAAAGGCCGACCTCCCCGCCGGTGTGGTAGGATTGCGGCCCTTCGAGCGCCGGCCCGATGACGGTCCACCGGTCGCCGTCGATGTAGAGACTGCCCATGTCATAGTTGTGATCGGAGCGGGCGATTTCGACAGTCTTCCATTCCTGACCGGTCCAACGTATAATTTCCCAGATACGCGGGTCATTCTGCGGCCCCGGTTCGTGCCCGCCCGAAGTGACCGCAAGCACCACGGGATACCCGTCGTCGTCGAAGAGCAGTTTGGTGATGTAGGCGAGCCGCTCCTCGGCCTCGTAGTCGACCGCGAGCGCCGGGTTGTCGCGGTGCTCCAGCGGGGTCGAAACCACCTCGCCGCCGATCGTCTTCCAGGTTTCGAAGTCGTCGGTCTCGACGTAGTAAATGTTCGTGCGGGTATCGACTCCGCGCGGATGATAATTGAAGGCGGTTCCGACGCGCTTTTTCTCGGGGTCGATCCGGCTGACCTGGTAATGTCCCCCGAACCCGGCGAGTTTCGGCAGGTCGTCGGCGGGTTCGTCGGTCCAGTCGCGTCCGTCGACACTCGTTTCCCAGTAAAGCTCGCGGCCCCGGGTGTAGAGCGTCTGCAGGTGCAGGAATCCTTTGCCGGGAACATACCAGACCTGGGAGTAGGTCGTCTCACGGTCCACGATCTGCTCGAACTCCCGGACGGAGTAAGGCTCGGTGGACCGGAAAATCTGTCCCGGCCGCCTCCGCCCGCGGCCGGCGACAAATACCCAGACGTGTCCGTCGCCGTCGATGGTCAGGCTCGGATTGTCATGCGGATCGTCCACACCGCGCTGGTCCCGGATAATGACCGGCCGCGACACCACGTGACGGGCGTGATCGTAGTAGGCCCCCATGATCAGCAGGTACCGGTTCTCCGGACCGGTTGTCCCGCCGTAAACGAAAAAGGTCTTGTCCACCTCCGGCGCATACACCGCCATCGGCGTCAGGGTGTGGCTGAAGCAGAATGCCAGGCCGCCCGCGTATTTGTCGCCGTACTCCCCGGAGAGCTGCCCCAGGGTGAACCAGATTCCCCGGTACCCGTCGACCGCATCGACAAACGTGTAAACGTTGTGCTCGCTCGTGGTGGTCCCTCGCTCATTGGTGGCCGTAATGGTCACCTGATACGTCTTATTCTCCTCAAGGCCGGATGCATCGACGAGGGTCAGATCGCGTTTGGTCGGAGTCCCGGAGATCTCGAACCGGCCGGTGGCCTCCCTCCCGTTCACGCGAACGTTGATGCTCGACTCGTCGACCGGGACATCGCTGCTGACCTGGAACCGCACGAATTCGTCGGGCTGCACGATTCCGCTGGCGGACGACGGCGAGAGCATCGAAATGGTCGGAGGCGTCGGTTCGGCGTGGATGCGGATATTCGTGATGTCCGCATAATCCCCCTCTTCCCCCCGGACGGCGCCAATGCGCAACCGTCCGAACGCGGTTCCCGGGCTGAAACGATTGCGCCACGGCAGGTCACTGGCTATCAGCTCGCCGTTGACCCGCAGATCAAAGGTGTTGGCATCGAGATGATTCACCATCTCGTAACTGTTCCAATCGTCATCGATGGGTGTCAGCTCGTTGTAATCCCCGTCGAAGTAGGAAAGGTAGCCGGGATGATACCCCCACATCAAAATGGATCCCTGATGGGCCGGCGCCGTCATTCCTGGACGAAGCAAGAAGAGGTCAAGGGTCCGTGATTCGGTTGTGGAAACCCGGGCGTCAAACGCGATCACCAGGCGAGTGCTCGACACTGGCGGGAAATCGATCAGGTCCGCATCCCGCTGCGCGCTGGCGATCTGGTACCGGCGCAGCGCCCGTTCAGCGGGCCCGTCATCCACCTCCACAATCTCCCCGGGCCGTGCCCGGCCGGACGCAGGGGTCCAGTTTACCCGGCCGTCGGCAACCGATTGAAGATCGCCGAGCGGATAGAGTTCGTCGTTCGAAAACCCTTTGCTGTCATAGAGGGTCCAAAGGTCCGACCGCTCGGGCTCCGATTCGCCACCCTCCAATCCGGCGGCCCCGAGCAGGAGGATCAGGCACGGCAGGACGTTTCCAACGAAGCGCCCGCAAAACAAAAACAGGCGGATGAACCGTTTCCGGAGGAGGGCTTTTTCAAGAGAATCAGTCATACGGATTTGGAATTTTGAGTTTTTAAAGCAATTCACCGGCACACCGAATCGGATCAACGCCGGCTTCGGGCCGCCCTGGAAATACGTATTCGACGAAGCCTCGGACACCCGGGCGAGGCTTATTGCGAGGTGAGAATTCGGACGCGATAGAACCGGCGCGTGACTCCGGGATTCGGGTCGGTAATGACCTCCACACTGTCGTTCCCCGATACCGTCGCCAGGATTGTCCAATCGTCGGGCTCCAGGGTATCCGAGTACTCCACCACATAATCGGATCCTCCTTCGGTCGCCAGGTCAAAGGTCACCTCGGCTCCCGAATGCCTCAGGTTGCGTATCACGTCCAACGGTGCGGCGGGCGGAGGAAGCTCCGAGGGCGCCGCCGTAACAACCAGGTTATCCACGTCGGCGAAATCGCCCGGAACCCCGCGAATTGTGGCCAAGCGAAGGCGGCCGAGCGCCGTCCCCTCCGGAAATACGTTTCGCCACGTCAGATCGGCGCCGATCAATTCCCCGTCGACCTTCAGGTCGAAGCGGTTCCTGTCCAGGTAGTGGATCACGTCATACCGATGCCACTCCTCATCCAATTCGTAGATCTCCCGATAGGAGCCGTCATAATAACTCAGTTGCTCGGGAATATGTCCCCAGATCAGAAGCGACGCCTGGTTCCCCCCTGAGGTTTGCCCCGGTCGCAGCAGAAACACATCCAGGGTCCGGTCGTGAACCCACGAAACCCGCGCGTCAAAACTGATTGTCAGGATACCGCTCGATACGGGAGGAAAATCCAAATAATCGACATCTCCTCCCTCGTTTCTCTGGGTCTTGCGGAGGATCTTATTGTAGGGTTCTTCGACGACGGTAACCTCCGGCGGCTGATCACCCGGAATCCATAACCAGTCGTCTCCCTCGACCGGGCCCAACGGGCCGGGAGGATAGACCGCATCATCCTCAAAGCCGCCCGAATCAAACAACGTCACCGGCTCTTCGGTCACCAGGAAGGTCCAACTGATCACCGTGGTTCCGGCCGAATTGCTCGCGCTCACCTCCGCCAGGTAACGTTCGCCGGCACTCAGATCGCCCGCGTACGTGACGACCAGATGACTCTCGGAGCCGTCCGCTGCGAGACCCGCTGAAACATCGTCTCCGTTGATGAGAAGGGAAATATCGTCCGGCGAGATAGGGATGTGGGAGGTGACTTCAAACGACAAGCCCTCCTGCGGACGGACCACCGCGTGATCAAACGGCCGGAGATTGATGATTTCAGGCGGCGGAAAGGCGTCCTGATCCTCAGGGGCACCGGTAATCACGAGATTGTCGATATGGGCGTATTCAAAAACCGGGCCGCTCCCGTGACTGTGCAACCGAAACCGCCCGATCGGCGTCCCCGGTTCGACATTGCGCCACGGAAGCATTTCTCCGACCGGGTCACCGTTGACCAAAAGATCGAAGCGGCCGGCAGCCGGGCCGCTCAGGTAATTGATGACCTCGTAATGGTGCCACTCTTCGTCGATATCCATCAACGGGATCCAATCGCTCCCGTCGTAATACGACAGTTTTCCCTCCTCCACGCCCCAGCCGAGGAGATGCGTCATCTGTCCGGACTCCATCGGAGAAAAGCTTACATCAAACATTCTGCCTTCCGTCGTTGAAACCCGCGCGTCGAATTCAACGCCGAGGGTTCCCGAAGCGATCAAAGGAAAGTGCAGCCAGTCGGCGCGACCGGACCCCATGTTCATACGTTCGAGCACCTTCCCCTGGGGCGGTCCGATCTCCACGATCTCAGACGGTTCCGATCCGTGGGGAAACCAGGTGGCGAGCCCGTGCGTCACTTCACCCAGAGGCCCCTGCGGGTACAACGTATCACTGGCGAAACCTTCGGAGTCGTAAAGGACGAACGGGCCGCTCGCGGTCGAGAACGTTCGTGCAATAACAACCGTTCCGGCATCGTTGGTCGCGGTGATTTCGAACGTGTAGGCCTCGTCGGGCTCAAGCCCGTCGTAGATCACCGAGCGATAGGTGGGCTCGCCCGAAATCTGAAGTTGATCGGAGACGTCCGCGGCGTTGACAACCAGGGTGATCGCGCTGTCATCCACCGGCTCGGAATCGATCACGTCAAACCGGATCCCTTCCTCCGCCGGATGAATGGCGTAGTCGATCGGAACCACGTTTTCAACGGCAGGCGGAAGCAGGGGAACTCCTTGGTCAATGGACACGGAATCGAGGTCGAACAACAAAATGTCTTCATTCGAACCGGCCTGCACGCTGAAATGCAGCCAGGTATGACTGGTGGCCGTCGCCTCGGACGAGCGAAAGCGGTGGAGGTCCTGACTCTGGAAGGCGGCGCCGCTCGTCTCATCCAGGATGGAAACGGTGTAACTGAGGTCGTCCGGATAGACCGTGACGGCAAACGAATAAACGTGGCCGGCCAGCATCGGGACGCCCGTGTCCAGATTGTTGTTCAGATTATTGGCTCCGGTACCGTCCAGGTTATCGTAGACCCAGAAGGTCTGCCCACTCCCGACTCCGCTGATGGGGGAACCGGAAGCGAATATCTGCCAACTGGTATTGCCATCCTGGCGGTTCGTCAGCCGGGGAGCCCCCCGGCCGAAAAATGAAACGCTGTCGCTGGAACCGGTGAAGGTTTCCGAGAACTCCTCCTGGGAAAGCGGAACCCGGAATTTCCAGCGAATGGTGTGGACCTGTTCGATCTCGACCCCGGCGCCCGATTCGTATTGGCGCGCGACATTCCGTGTGGACGGAGTGGCCCCCGGCGCCACATCCATGCGAAGGTACGGAGTGCCTCCGTCGATCGGATCCTCGGTAAGGATCTCCCCCTCCATGGTTGAGGCGTGCTGCCAGGCGTCGACCCATCCGTCGCCCGCTTCGCCCGGGAAGACGAAGTCGTCGAAATTCGACTCGATCGCTCCGTGCGCAACCGTCGACGCGACCAGCATCCCAGCCGTCCCGCCCAGGATCCGGATTCTTTTTGCTGTATTCATAACGTGGGTACTCGATTGAGGTTTGTGTTCCGAGCGAAAGCTCAGGGAAGTTGATCCAGCTCCTCGTAAAACTGCATCAGCCGGGCCGGACTGGGATTGGCGCTGGAAATCCGGCTCGTCATCGGCCCCGGCGCGGTCCACCTGACCGATCCGTCGCCAAAGAGGCGGTTGAATCCGCTCCCCTTGTGGGTTTCGTTGATGACCGACCCGCCGGAAATTCCACCGCCGGACCAGTCCTTCACTCCGACAAAATCGCTGTAGATGACGGCGTGCACGACTTCGATCTCCCCGCTCCTCGGCCGGTCAATATAACCGGTCAGCTTCCAATCGGCCGGACTGGTGCCCGAAATGGTCCGCGCGGGAAACGAGGACCGCTCACGCCGGCCGTTCGCGGTGATATTGATGGGCGAATGATACCCGATCGCTTCCCGGGCGTCGATTGCGCGCCCCGGACAGAAGAAAATCTCATCAGCATCCACATAGCCGTGCTCCAGGAGCAGCCCGAGGTTTCGGGCCTGCCCGCCGTACCACATCCAGTAAGTGGAAAACGGGGAGGCCGTGCGAAAAACAGGCGGAAGGTCTTCGTCATTTTCCGCCGCGTACATGTGCACCCCGATCCCCACCTGGCGCAAGTTGCTCGCGCAAACCGACCTTCGCGCAGAATCGCGCACCGCCCCGACGACCGGAATGAGGATCGCCGCGAGAATCCCGATAATCGCGATCACTGTCAGTAACTCGATCAGAGTAAAGCCGCAACCGGAAGTCCGTCGGGCGCTGGGGGCTCTTGAACCCGGGAGGAGATTGTTCATTTGCTGTAGGGGATTGAGGTTGGCCTGCCGGGCGCCCCGAGGCGTTCAGGAAAACCCGCAGCTTATGGCGTGAGGATGGGACGAGACGGGAAAGAGGTCAAGAGTGTTGTTTAATAAAAATAAAAAAAACCCCGAAAGAATTATATTTATCACCACCCCGTGCGGGGCTCTCCCGCAGATTCGCGCTCACCGGACCGTTTGGAATTCGGCCGACGCAGCGGCGGTGGAGCCCCTGGGAGTCAGAAGGGCGGGAAGCACCACGTCGGTAAAAACCTCGTCCGGAGTGCCGGTGGCCTCCAGCAGGATCCGGCCGGCCATGGCCCCCATTTCTTCCGGGTCGGTGAACGCCCCGGTCAGAGTCGGTTCCTCCTCGTCGCAGACCCGGGTGCCGTCGATCGCCGCCAGGCTGACTTCGCCGGGAACGGAAACCTGGCGGGAAAGCAGGAAGTTGGCCGCCCCCCGGGCCATCAGTCCGTTGTAGGCCACCCACGCCGTCGGCATGCGCTCGCGCTCGAATTTTTCCAGGAGCTGCCGGGCCGCGGACCGCCCCTCCATGCGGTCGCCTCCGTCAACCAGGGCTTCCGATTCCGGGCGGCAGGTGACCCCGTGGCGATCGACCGCGTCACGAAAGGCCGCGAGCCGCTGACGGTGGCGTTCGCGTTTCTTGTGCTCGCACAATCCGATCCAGGCGAACGAACGGTGGCCGAGCTCCACCAGGTGGCTCACCAGCAGGTCGGCCGCCTGGCTTTCGTTGTTGAGCACCGAGTGACAGGTCCCCGGATAACTGGCCGAGACGGTGACCACCCTGGGGAACAACCGGCGCAACCCCCTCAGGAAACCGAGGTCCACCTGCCCCATGACCACCACCCCGTGGAGCTGTTCGCGCATCGGGTTCAGGCTTTCCCATCCCTTTTCGGCCAGAGTATTTTCGGTCCCCAGAAAAAAGGAGGACAGCCCCCGCTCCTCCAGGAATGCGTGCAGGCCGTGCTGAACGTGACTGAAGAAATTGCTCTGGGTATAAAGCGTAAGCCGTGAGCGCAGAATGAAGCCGACCAGGGACCGCCGCGGCGAACTTCCCTCGCCGCGCATTCTCATCCCCTTCGGCCGGTAACCGACGCCCACCGCGTAATCCCAGATCCGGCGATAAGTCTCCCGGGCGATTCCCTTGCTCCGCCCGTTCAGAACCATGGACACCAGCGCCTGGGAAACACCCAGCTCCCGAGCGATTCGCTGCTGCGACACCCGCCCCTGACGGTCGTTTTCGGAACTCGATTTCCCGTTCATCCGTCCCTATTAAGGATGCTGGCGGCCCTCAACTCAAGCTTTCATTTATAATTTTAATATTAATAAATCCGCATTGACCCAATCACCATCCTTAAACACCTTTCTTATAATCATCATCATTTCCCTTGACACCGATTTTCCGGTGTCGAAGAACCGTGGATCAACATGAAACCTATGGCCCGAATCCCCTTTCTTCAGTCCGTGCCCCTCGCTTTCGCCGCGGCCTTTCTTTTCTCCGCGGGATGTGCTTTCAGCAATCCCGCGGCGTCGAACCTCCCGACCAGCCGCCTGGTGTATCCGGGGGAGGACGGGAAACTGGTTTACGAACCGGTCGGCGAGCGCGGGGACCGGATTCCCGATTTTTCGCACAGCGGCTACCGGGGCGGCGGGAAAGCGCTCCCGGAGGTCGCGGCGGCGGCCACGGTCGCGCCCGGGGGCGACGGGGGCGACGACACCGCCCGCGTCCAGGCTGCGATCGACGAGGTGGCGGAACGCGAGCCCGGTGCCAACGGCTACCGCGGCGCGGTACTCCTGGAGCCGGGAACTTACCGCATCCACGGCCAACTGCAGGTCGACACCGGGGGCGTGGTGCTGCGCGGCTCCGGCCGCGGCGACGGAGGAACGGTGCTGCTGGGGATCGGCGAGGAATCCCGGCCGATCGTCCGTTTTCAATCGCCCGACAACAAGAACCGCGACGCCGGCAGCCGGCAGGCGGTGACCGAGGCTTACGTACCGCTGGGAAGCGACCGGCTCACCGTGGAAGACGCTTCCGGGTTCTCCGTCGGCGATACGGTGGACGTCGTGCGCAAGGGGAACGCGGCATGGATTTCCCACCTGGGCATGGACGCCATCACGCCCCGCCCCTCGAACCCGGACGCGACCCGGAACTGGGGGCCCTTCGATCTTGCTTTCGACCGCATCGTCACGGCGGTGGAAGGGAACCGGATCACCCTGGATGCGCCCATCGGCATGGCGATCGACGAGCGCTGGGGAGGCGGAGCCGTCCACCGGTACGAGGAACGGAGAATCGCCCACGTCGGGATCGAGAACCTGAGCCTCGTGTCAGATCCCGCGCACGAGACCGATGAAAACCACCGGGGGCGGGGCGTACAGTTCGACCGGATCACCAACGGCTGGGCGCGCGACCTGACGTTCCGCAAGCTTTCGCACGCCGCGGTCAGTGTCACCGGCAACAGCAAGTGGATCACGGTCAGGGATTGCGAGTACCTGGAACCCGCCTCGGAAATCCGCGGGGGCCGCCGGGCGGTTTACGCGGTCTCGTCGGGACAACTGGTGCTGGTCTACCGCTGCGAAGCGGATGAAGGGCGCCACTCATTTCATGTCGGCTCCCGCACCGCCGGGCCCAACGCGTTTGTGGAAGGGAAGGCCACCAACACTCACGGCAAATCCGGGCCGCATCACCGCTGGTCGGTGAGCACCCTGTACGACAGCATGGACGGTGGCGAGTACCGGGCCGAAGACCGGCAATGGTACGGGACCGGCCACGGTTGGGCCGGGGTCAACGTCGTCTTCTGGAATTGCCGGGGAAAACTCTTCATTCAGGACCCCCCGACCGCCTGGAACTTCGCGATCGGGTTCGTCGGAGAAAAAACGGGGCCCAGTCATGACTTCACCGGCCATGACTGGGGCTACGTGGAGCATTTCGGCGAGCACGTCACGCCCGGCAGTCTCTACTTTGCGCAACTCGAGGATCGGTTGGGCGCTGAAGCGGTTGAAGCGGTGCGCGGCGAGCCTGAGTGAGACGCCACGTTGCTCGCTCCGAAGGCCGGGTACTCCGGAATCTCAATCTATTGCAATAACCGCCGCAGCTCCTCCTCGGTCCAAAGGTCCTCCCTGTCGCCGCTTTCCTCGCGTATCCGGCGCACGTCGGAGGCGTCGACCAGGTTCTCGTCGTGCCAGCGGACCCGGATATAACTGAGAATGGCGGCAATCTCGTCGTCGTCCATCCACTCGAAGGGCGTCATGATGCCCCGGTTTCCCTCCTTGCCGTGCAGGACGATCCGGACCAGCGCTTCGGGCGAGCCATCGGCCCAATCCGAATCGCGCATGGCCGGGGCGACGCCGCCGGACTGGTGGCAGGTGTAGCAGTTGGTTTCGAAGGCCGTTCTGCCCGCCTCGAACCATACCGGCAGCTCCCCCTCGACGTCCTCTTCAAGCCATCGGTCGACCTCCTCCTCCATCACGGCCTCGGTCCTGACCCGCCTCGCGGGTTCGTCGCCTTCCCTTAACACATGGATCGTGTGGTAAACGGCGTTCTCCTCCTCGTGCCCGTCGGCGAACCTGAGGTCGTAGGCGACCATCTGCTGCATGACCGGCATGATGTCCGGGATTTCGATAAAGAGGGTTTTGGCATCGCCGGAAAGCGACGCCCCGGTCACTTCGACCGGATCCCGTCCCTCCTGTCCGGGATTGCGCACCGACATTTCGGGAGACCCGTAGGCGTGCGAATAGATGTATTCCCACCGCTCGACCTCGTAGCGATCAAGCTCGTCCACGACAGCACGGTCAAGGGGCTCTGAAAACGTGATCGAAACTCCTTCCGGCGTCACCCCGAACCCGGTGGGCAGGTAATCCGCCCCGCCGGCGTAACGCACGCGGTCGAGATTGCCGTCGTGCCGGGCCGAGGTTCCCCATCCCCGCAAGCCCGCCACGTAAAGCTGGCCGTCCCCGGGATTCACCCGGGCGCGGATCAATCCGGAAGTGAACGCGAGGGGAAACCGCACGACACCGCCCTGCATGACGTCACCGATTTCCTGGGTCAACACCGCGAACAGAGCCTGACGCCCGTAGGAGCCTAGAATCCAGTTTCCGTATTGAGGACCCCAGCGATCGTCGCCGGCAAAGTGCATCGCCCCGGAAGAATTATTGACCCCGTGCGGCACCCAGCACACCGGGGGCTCGAACTCCCCGAAGGGCAGATCCTCTCCCCCGTGCGGACGATACCCGTAGAACTTCCCCCGTTGGAGCCGGTCGATCCGTTCGGTGGGAACCAGGTTTCCCTGCTGGTCGGCCGAAAGGACGGTGTCGTCGGGCCCGATGCCGAGGGAGTTGGCTCCGCGAATGCCGTTGGCAAAGACCTCGCGCTCATTCCCGTCGGGCGAAACACGGATCAGCGCCCCGTGCTGCGGGACGTCGCCCGGTACGCGGTTGCCGTTCTTAAAGAAGTAAAAGTAGCCGGCGGAATCGACTTCCAGGGTCAGGGTGTGAGCCCGCGGATGAAGCGGCCCGTCGTTGTTGAAATTTTCGTAGAAATCCGCCTCCCCGTTCCCGTTGAGGTCGTGGAGCCGCGTCAACTGGCCGCGCTCGGTGACGTAAATGCCACCGTCCACGACCGCGACGCCCATGGCGTAGAACAGCCCGGAGGCAAACCGCCGCCAGGTGACGTTCTCCAGGGAGTCGTCGATGCCGGAGACGATCCAGACGTCCCCGTTCCAGGTGGAGAGGACGGCGCGGGTCCCGCACTCGAAGAAGTCCAGGCCGGCCGGCCGCATCCAGCTTCCCCAGGGGTTGTCTTCGGGCAGCGGAATCCGGTCGACGACGTAACCGGTGTCACCTTCGGCCACCGTTCCCTTGACCGCGACCTCCTCGTTCCAGCGAGCCGGGCCTCCGCGGGTCATTTTTGAAAAATCCGGCAGCTCCCGCTCCGCAATCGACCCGGGGACATTCCGGTAAGCCTCGGAACCGGCCGAACTCATTTCAAAGATCACGATCCGAAACCCGCGTGTGTCGTCCGAAGGCGGCAGATGCAGTTCGATACGATCGCCGTTCGTCGTCAATCGCGCCTCCCCGGGAGCACCGACCAGCCGCACCGCCACCGCCCCTTCGCCGGTATCCAGCACGAGGCCATGCGCGTCGGAGCGGGCGAGCGACCAGGCCTCGCGTTTCTCGCCAAGGTAAGCCCGCATCTCCTCATCCACCCCCTCAATCCGCAGCGTCCGCATGAAAGCGAGGGTTTCGCCTTCGTGTACGGCTTCAGGCAACTCCAACACCTTCGTTTCGCCCACGCTGTATTCCAGCACCACCTGGTTCCCGTGCCGGTAGTACCCCCGGTAATGCGCCCAGTCGCGGGGGAGATTCCCGTAGCGGCCGTCCCGGGGACCGTCGAAACGCCCGTCCTTCGCCCAACCCGCGAGTTCGGAAGCCCCCCAGACTTGCCTCCCCTCGACAGCGGCGGTGTCGGACCCCTTGTAACTGGTACGGTCGGTACGCGAGATGTCGACCCAGCCGTCCACCGTGGCGGCGGCAAATCGGAGCAGGTCGGTGTCGAAGATCAGGGCCGCATCATGATCCAGGCGAATGGCCAGCCCCTTGCGCACCAGATTATTTTCGGGCCAGTCCGTCCTGACCATATGGCCGATAACCGGTCCGTAGTCCATCGCCTCGTAGGAACCGGGCTTCGCCTCCTCGGCGGTCGCTTTCAAAGTGGACAATAACAGGATTCCGATAAATGGAATCCAACAGAAGGGATAATGAATGCCGCGTCTCTCCATAAAAACTCAACAATCTCTACAGTTTCCGGCAAAGGGCAAGCGCGAGTTCGACCGGGCGGCGGAGATCGCAACAGGTTGGCCGCACCCGCTCAGGGCCGTGCCGGTCGGAAGATGGAGTCCTAAAAGAGATTTTGAAAACAAGGCGGCGCTTCATTTAAAATTCGTCATCATGTCCTTGCGCCATTCCCTGGTCGCATTGATTCTGATCGGCACAGCCCTCATGCTCACTGCCTGCCAGAATCAGTTCGTCTATTATCCCGAAAAAGGTTCGCGGAAAGAACTGGAATCGTTGGCCAGAAACGCCGGGATAGTCCCTTGGGAGGACGCGGAAGGGCGCTACCTCGGGTGGAAGACCGAACACCCGGAACCGCCGCCCAACCGGATTGTATTCTTCCACGGCAACGCGGGACACGCCCTTCACCGGACCTATTTTGCCGACGGTTTCCGGGCGCTGGACAAAGGCTCCCTCTGGGAGGTCCACCTGTTCGAATACCCCGGCTACGGCGCCCGGGAAGGCAAGCCCGGCGAACGCTCGTTCCAGGAGGCTTCCGTCGCGGCCTTCCGCGAACTGAAGGCCGACGACGACCGCCCGGTGTTTCTGGCGGGCGAATCGATCGGCTCCGGCCCGGCTACGCACGTAGCCGGATGTTTTCCCGGGGAGGTGGCCGGTATCTTTCTGATCACGCCCTTCACCAACCTCGCCGACGTTGGACGGCACCATATAGGTCGGGCGCTGGTCGCTCTGTTCCTGCGTGACCGCTACGACAACGAAGCGGCATTACAGGACTACTCCGGACCAGTCGCGTTTCTGCTGGCTGGACGGGACGAGGTGGTGCCGCCGCTCCTCGGAGAAAAACTCTACGAGGGCTACCCGGGCCCGAAAAAACTCTGGATACAGAAACAGGCCGGCCACAACACCCTGGATTACGACCCGCGGGCTGAATGGTGGAGGGAAGTCTCGGACTTTCTCCTGGAGGGGGGCTAGCAGGAATGCCACTCGGTTAAGGGCACTCGTCGTAGCGACGCCTGCAAAGGCGTCGACCCGGGCGCGCCCCGTACGCCTCTCGTTTCGAATCTTCAGCGGAAGATTCGCTACAGGAAACGACCTTAACCGAGTGCCATTCGGGCTAGCGGCCTGTCGGGCTTCGCCGACAGCCTGCTCACCACAACAGCCGGATCCCCGCAAGCGTGGTGAAGAAAAGCGCGATGTTCTCGAAGAGTTTCTGCGAGATTCGCCCCATGAGAAAACGTCCCAGCGCGGCCCCGATCAAGACCCCGGGCACGAGTTGCAGGTCGAGGAGGAGCGATTGAGAATTGATGATGCCGAGGTCCACTCCGAACGGCACCTTGAACAGATTGAGGCACAGAAAATACACCGCTCCGGTTCCCAGAAATTCCCTCTTCGGAAGTTTCATGGACAGCAGGTACAGGATCATGATCGGTCCGGCAGCGTTCGACACCATCGTCGTAAAACCCGCCAGCGCCCCCATCAAGACGGGGTACCAGAGAGGAAACCGGCGGGTTTCGTCCACAATCTCCCCTCCCCGGCTCTCCCGGTAACGTTTCCACAGCTGAAAACAACAGAGCCCGAGCAGAATCACTCCGATGATCCGCGCAATCGTATCGTCGGTGACGCGATCCATCGTCAGGTAGCCGATCACCACTCCGATCGCGGCCGACGGAAAGAGGCGGAAGAGATGGAACCACTGCGCGTGCTTGCGGTAGAGAAAGAGAGCTACAATATCGCCGCAGATCAGCAGCGGCAATACGACCCCCACCGAAACCTTTCCCGGCAGGACCAGCGCGAACAGGGCCACGAACAGGATCCCCACCCCGGCGATGCCGGTCTTGGCGAGCCCGATGATCATCGCCCCCAGAAACATCGCCCCCCACTGCCACAGTTCGACCTCGTACATTAAGGGCTCTCATTGTCGCCGCGGCGCCGCCGAGGTCAAGCGGCGGGAGTTGCCACACGTCCTCCATAGCGTATCAGAGCCAAGGGGAATGGGACGATTAAGGAGCCGTCTAACAAGCTTAGGCTTCCAACCTGAGACAACACGCTGGAAGCGTGTTCTGCTTTGGGCTCAACAGAGCGCCTTTCGGCTTGGCCCAGGTCCAGGTTGCCCCGGGTGGACTCACACCCGCGCCAGCGTGTGGACGGGAGCTTGAACCCATTTGGACAAGCTGTAAATGAGTTGCAGTTGGCGAGATGAAAGCTAGCTTTCAGAAGGTTTACCCGTTATGACAAAAAGACACGAAGAACACCCATTCCGTGCGACCGGTCCAAGCGCGTTCACCCTGATCGAACTTTTGACCGTAATCGCCATCATCGGCATCCTCGCGGCCATCCTCATCCCGGTGGTGAGCGCCGCGCGGGAATCCGCGCGTAACGCCGACTGCAAAAGCCGCCTCCGGGTTTTGAACGACGCGGCCAACCTGTACGCACTCGAACACAACGACAGGATCCCCCAGGGATTCAACACCCCCCACTGGTACTGGTGGCAGGACGTGAACCCTTACATGGACGTGAACGACCCGGTCAACTCCTCCCGGCACCAACGTTGCCCTTCGGGTTGGGCGTATGAAGAATACGGGGACCGGCAGATTCGCGCCAAATGGGCGAATATGGACTACGGCATGCGGTGGACGGGCTATCCGCTGGATGATCGTCTGGTCAGTATCGCCGAGATTCGCGAACCGAGCCGCTACGCCATGTTCATGGACGCCCTTCACTCACATCCGCCTTCGGGTACCCCCGGGTCCACCGCGATTTTTGGTTCGACGCGTTTTGCGCGCATGTGGAACAACGTCGACGCGGCGGGAAGCGGGCCGTTCAGCGACGGATCGAGACTGATCGACGAGCTCGTATTCCGTCACGGCGGAAAAATCAACGTGGTTCGTCTGGACGGCAATGTTCGGAGTTTCAGCAGTTCCGAAGTCAGGGCGGCGGGCGGCCCGGTCCAATTCTGGATCGAGGAAATGGGCGACAACCCCTCGGACGAGCATTTCGGCGGCCTCTAAAGAATCAGCGGAGACATCCCATTCCCGCAGTTGACTCCGCTCCCCGCGCATGCGTTAATCCGGGCTTATGAAAACACTTCGCGTGGGCCTTATCGGCGCCGGACAGATCTCCTACCGGCACGCTGCGGAAATCAACGAACTTTCTCATGCGGAAGTAATCGCCGCTGCCGATCCGAACCGTGAACGGCTGGAAGCTCTTGGCGAGGAGCACCGGATTGCCCGCCTCTATGAAAAGGCCGAAGACCTGATCGCGGACGCCGATTTGGACGCGGTGTCGATCGCGGCACCGAACGCGTTTCATGCTCCCTACGCCCTGGCAGCGCTGGACGCGGGAAAGCACGTCATGCTGGAGAAGCCCTTCGCGATGAATTACGGGGAAGCGCAAAAGGTGGCCGAGCGCGCCGAAATGACCGGCAAGGTTCTGACAGTCGGGATGAACCAGCGATTCGTTCCCGCGGTGCAGACCATGAAAGCCCGCATTGAAGAAGGCGATGCCGGCGAGATTTATCACGGAAAAGCATTCTGGTTACGCCGCAGCGGGATTCCGCGCCTGGGAACCTGGTTTTCGCAGAAGGAGCTGGCCGGAGGCGGCGTCCTGTTCGACATTGGCGTGCACCTCCTCGACCTTTGCCTTTACCTCATGGATAATTTCGAACCCGAGACCGTTTCGGGCGCAACGTACTCGAAGTTCGGAAACCGGGGACTCGGCGAAGGCGGATGGGGAATGTCGGATCGCGGAGAGCAGGTTTTCGACGTCGACGACTTCGCGACGGCGATGATCCGCCTCAAAGGCGGCGCCACGGTCACCCTCGACGTTTCGTGGGCCATGCACATCGACCGTCCTTCCCGTCAGAACGTGGAGCTTTTCGGTACCGAAGCGGGGATTAACGCTTTGGAAGGCAAACTCATGCGCTACGGCGATGCCGGGGAGGGATTCCAGGTGATCGAACCGCCGAACGTACAGGTTCCCGGGCCCCAGAAGAATCGATTCGCCAACTGGATCGGATCCATCCGCGGCGAGACGGAACCGCTGTGTACGCTCCCCCAGGCCCTGGCCGTCCAACGGATTCTCGACGCGATTTATGAATCGTCCATCACCGAACGGGAAGTGCGGCTCGGCAAGGAATGACCGCTCTTTGCAGCCTAGGAACGCCGCAAAAAGCGAGTGCCACTTCGTCCGCCCCTCCGCGAATCGATCCGGCGATCCGTCTTTTTCCAATCTTGATGCTTGAGAACCGCCCCGCTCTCCCGTAAGCTCTCGCCAACTTTTCCTTCATTCACCGATTCACCGAGGCCGGATCTCTCAAGAACGCCGGCCCGCTGTCATGAACGTCGCCGCAGCCAGTCTCAAGACCTCCACCCACCCGGGTATTTCCGTTGCGGCGCTGGCTCTCGGCGTTGGCGGTTTGATTTCCGGGACCCTGGGTTTCGGTTCGGCCTCCTTACAGGCGGGCACGGCGGGCTCCGGACTGGACGGGATCATCGAGTTACGGGGGTATGCGAAAATCGGCGACGAATACGAATTCAGCATCTATAACACGCACACCGAACGCGGCGAATGGTTGCGGGAAGATGAATCCCGGGAGGGATATGAGATCAAAGCCTTTGATCCCGAAAACAATACGGTTACCATTCGCTACAATGACCAGATCGGCACGATTTCGCTGCAGAGATCGCGAATCGTCGCCTACGATCCGTCGGCGACCCCGTCAATGCCTGCCCGGGAGCCTCCTACGCCGGCTCCGAGCGGGCCGCCCGCCTCGCCGTCCGAAGGCGGAGGCGGAGGCGGCGGTTCGGCACCGCAACAAGCCGGGGAGAATACACCCCGGGCAAGCCGCGACGACGCGGCTTCACCTGGCACTCCCGGCATCATCTCCGGCGGCTCCGGAGAAGCGGAGCAACCCGACGCCTTGCCTCCTTCCGGAGGCGGGTCGGGAGGCGTGACCGAGGACGATGACAACGATTCTCCATCGGAGTTATCCGACAGCCCGCCCCCCGATCCCGACAGTGCGCCTCCCGGGTATACTCCGGAACAGTAGGGAAAAGCCGTTGCCGCGGTTCGGGATTCCTCGTTCACAATTCAACGCCCGGAACCGCGACGGATGGGATCCGACAAGCCGCTGACGTTGCCTGGACGGCTCGATTCAGGATCCCTTCCCTTCGGCCAGCTCGCGGTTCATCCGCGCGCGCTTGCGGGCGAGGGGAACCTTAATGGCGAGGTAGGTTCCGACAATCAGCAACCGCACCGCCCAAGAATCGGTCACGAACAACATGATGAGCGCGGAAACCATTACGATCCCCAGAAGAAAACGGGAGATGTGCTTGAGCGGCCGCGACAGATCGAAAACGTGCGTGATCAAAGTCGGAGCCAACATCAGGATGAAGAGGCCGGCAACTTCGACGACGGCCATTCGTCCCGGCCAGCCGGTCAACGCAGCCAGCAGCGCCCCCGCCAGCATACCGATCAGGGTCACCAAGCATCCCTTGCAGAAATAGAGCCCCTTGATCTTCCAAACATGATTCCGAAAGCAGGAGTCGGGAGGATGATGGGAAAAGATGTGCGGATCCTTTTCGGCTAGAAATTCGAACAGGGTTTGGCCGGCTTCCGGGGACGATCGTTGCCGGTATTCCCGGAACAGGTCTAAAAGTCGATGGTTCACAGGTATTGGCGCTCTTTCGGGTGTCCGCTTCGCAATCCACCGGCACAAGACCGGAAACCTTCCGCCGGCTTGGGGAGCACCGCCCTTTCCCCTTCACCCTTCATCCCTCCAACTTCATCCCTCATTCTTCCCCTCCGGTCAGCTCCCCGTCGAGCATGGCTAGTCGTCGATCGCAGCGGTCGGCAATATTGTTGTTGTGAGTAACGACGACCACGGAACGGCTCCGTTCCCGGGCGAGCTGCATCAATAAATCGGCCACCGCCCGGGCATTCCCGGCATCCAGGTTCCCGGTGGGCTCATCGGCGAGAATGATGGCAGGATCATTGGCCAACGCCCGGGCCACCGCCACACGCTGTTGCTCGCCTCCTGAGAGATGGGTGGCCGCACGGTCTCCTTTGTGGCCCAGGCCTACCTGGTCAAGCAAGGCATCCGCCCTCCGGCGCATTTCGACGGGCGTCCATCGACCCAACCGGTACATAGGGAGCATCACATTCTCTTTGGCGGAGAATTCGGGCAGGAGAAAGTGAAACTGGAAAACAAACCCGATCGACTCGTTGCGGATTCCCGTGCGCACATCGTCCGCGGCGCCGGCGAGGTCCATTCCCTTTACACGGATCCGCCCCGAATCCGGCCGGTCCAACAGACCCAGGGAATACAGCAGGGTGCTTTTTCCGCAACCGGAAGGACCGGCTACCGCGTAGATCACGCCGGGCGGGATATCGAGGGAAATCCCGCGGAGTACATGAACTCTCCCCTCGGCCTCGCCGAGATAGCGATGCAGGCCCCGGCAGGACAGCACCGTAGCCGCTTCACCCGGAACTTGTTTTGAAGATTCAATCATTTCAATCGTTGGCAAGATAGCTGATCGCGGCGTAAAGCTGATCGCGGCGTAAAGCCGCTCCTACGGGGATGCGTGAGTGAATGCCCAGGGAGCAATGGAAATGGCATAAGCTATTCTTTCCCGAAGGGTTCCCGGGGTCATGCCGCAGACCTCCGGATGACATCTCCGGGTTCGAGGCGGGCGGCGCGACGGGCGGGGATCAGGGCGGCCACCAAGACCACCGCCGCGGCAATGACAACCGCCCAGATATAATGGCTGAGAGACCAGCTGACCACGAAATAATCGGTGGCGAAGATTCCACGAATTCGAATCGGAATTCTCGATACGGCGAAGGTGAACAATGCTCCCAGCAACCAGCCTGTTCCGACCCCGGCGGTAAGCACCGCTGCTCCCTGCCAGAGGAATATCCGAAGAATATCCTTTCTCCTGTATCCCATCGATCGAAGAATGGCGATCTCGCGGGTTTTCTCCATGACGATCATGGCAAGCGTATTGAACATACCCAGACCGGCGATCAGGATAATCGTGGCAACCGTCAAGCCGGATGAAACCCGCAAAGCACGGAACACCTCGAGCCAGGCCCTTTCGCGCTCCTGCCAACTGTAGGCAAAATGACCGATCACTTCTTCCATCCGGGCCGCATCACGAACCGCCCGGTCGGGATCCCGGAGCTCCACTTGAAGGAAGGACGCACCGAAGGGGCGCTTCAACAAAGAGCGGGCTTCGCCGAGATGGAGGTAGATCCGCGCCTCGTCGATATCGCGAACCCCCGTTTCATAAATCGCCGCGACACGGTAACGGCGGCTCTGGTCCGGGGTGTCCAGATGGAACGAGTCGCCGACCTGCAACTGCATCCTCCGGGCCAGCGTCGAGCCAACCAGCACCCCTTGCGAACTCTGACGAAAATCCTGGAGGTTGCCGCGAACCAGCTGTTCCGAGAGATTGGAGACCATCAGGTGATCCTCCAACCGTATGCCGTACAACCGGATGGACTGGTCGCGAACCGGTGTTCGCAGCCGTGCGGAGCCGGAAACCACTTCGGAGACCCCCGTGACATTGGAAAACTCCCGGATTGCCGCGCTCACCCTGCCCGGTTCCGCGACACCTTCGACGTACTGCCGGGCCTCACGATGGGCGATCCGAAAAGCAGCCCCGTTCTCCCTGCCGGCCTCCATGGTGCGCAAGGTATCCTGAAACCTGTCGTGAACCTGGATCGCACCGGTGGTCCCGAGAATCGTGCGAATGTAAAAATCCTCGAAACCCCTCGTCTGCGCCTGGGTAAGAATGAAAAAAGCCACGCCGAAGGCGATCCCCGCCACACTCATCAGCATGGCGCGCTTCCTGGCCAGCAGAAAGCGGAAAGCGATCTTCAATTCAGCGGACATGACCCCTTATCCGCACGCGATCTCCGTCACGGAGGCGATCCAGATCCTCCACAACGACCTGATCCCCCTCTTCCAGACCGGAAACAATCTCCACGCGGTTCAAGCTCACGAATCCCGTCTCGACCTCCCTGAGTTCCACATGCGCATCCCTCACCACAAAAACCTCCCGGCCGAACAGGGCTCGTCGCGGAATAATCACGGCGTTTTCACGTTCATCGCGGACAATACTGACTTCGCCGGTGATTCCGGGAACAATGAGTTCCTCCGGCATATCGACTTCAAGATAAACGGTGTAACGCTGGGTGTCGGGATCGGCGGAAGGCAACACCCGGGAAATCTCTCCCTGGAACAACCGCCTCCCATAGCTCAGGAACCGTACCGTAGCCGATTGCCCCACTTGCACCCCGGCAAAATCCTCCTCGCTTATGGACGCTTCAATCAACCGTTCGGCCGAAAGAAGCCGGGCCAGGCGTGCCCGCGGGCCGACAACGTCGCCCGGGTACGCATAGAGGTCGACCAGGTCCCCGTCCATCGGCGCCCGAACGAAGGTCCGGTCAAGCTCTCGATCCAGCCGCTCCAATTCCTGCTCGAGCGCTCTCAACCGTTGCCGGTCCCGGATGGCCTCCCGCCGGATCTCGTCGGAAAGCCGGGCGACACGACGCTTCTGAACGTCGAGTTCCCGGCGGGAATACTCTCCATCCTCGTAAAGTTCCCGTTTGTGTTCCAATTCCTCACGCGCCTCCTCGATATCGTAACGCAGCAAGGATCCGATCTCCTGGAGCGCTTGTTCGGTTTCGAATTCAATTTGGACCCGCTCTTTTTCAGCCTCAAGATCCTCGGGATCGAGCCGGAACAGGAGCTGCCCGACTTCCACCCGGTCGCCGGTTTCGACGTCGCTTTCAATCACCCTTCCCCCGGCTTCGGAACGCAGCTCCAGCGTATAGCGGGCGGATGCTTCGACCACACCTGGGACAGCGTCGACTGCCGCCCCTCGTTCAACCGGCGCCACCACCACTTCGGGACGCACGAAGTAGGTTCCCCCAACGTAAACAGCCGCCAGGCCGGCGGCGACCAGAAAAAGCCACATCGCCCTCAGCCAGAAGCGCCTCCGATTCATCGCGTTCTCATTCGACATCTTTTCCTCGTCGCCTCGCCCTCTCCCGGTAGTAATCCATCACCGGGTCAAATCCCGCCTCGGAAAGGAACTCGGCAAAACCCATCAAATACTCGGCCCGCCGCTCCGTAGCGGCAAGCTCCCTTTGCATGTATTCGATCCGCGCCAGACTCATCTCCCTCGACGAAATCCGTCCCGCCTCCAAAGCCCGTTCATCCCGCTCCAAACGCTCCCTCTCCAGCACCAGGCGATCCTCCGCGAGGTTGAGTTCGCGTTGGAGGAAGCCCAGCGTGCTTTCCAGGCGCTCCACTTCCGCCGCCCACTCCCTCTCCTCGCGATTCCGCCTCTGCTCCTCCATCCTCCGGCGTGCGTTTGCCGCCGCCCGGCGACCGCGCGCCTCGTACCCGTCAAACAGGTTCCAGGTAACTTCGAGCCCCGCAAACCCGACCGTTCGATCAATATCGCCGCGATCAAACACCGCCACCTGATCCTGGGTAACTCCAGCCACCAGATTCAGTTGCGGCCGGACACGGGAGCGTTCGGCATCCCGCCGGCTCTCCGCCTCGTCCACTCTTTTCCGGGCAGCGTCCATTCGCGGAAGGTACCGGCCGTCCTTCCGGATCAACTCGCGAAACCGGGATGGCTCGTCAGACGCCTCCACCCCAAGGTACGGAACCCCGGCGGGAATCCCAGTATCCTCCGTCACCTCCACACCGACGACACGGGAAAAGTCACGCTCTGCCAACCGGTACTCCGCTTCACGCCGCTCCTTCCGCAATTGGTGCTCTTCCGCGTTCAGGCGTAGCTCCCTGACCTCTTCCTGAGCTATCTCCTCGCGTTCCAGAAGCCTTTCACCCCGTCGCAGTTCCTGCTCGGCCAACTCGTGCTCATAGGCGGCCACCTCGAGCTCCTTGGCGCGGACGACCAAATCGAGAAACTGCCCGCGTATTTCGAGCGCAAGCAATCGATACGCTTCCGCCCGGTTGTGTTCCGCGATCGCCTGACGGATCCGCCCGACACGGCTTTCAGCTCGGAGCGCCCCCCAATGGTACAGGGGTTGACGGACCATCAAACCAGCCTGGGGCTGAGTGTCGCGCCGGCGTCTCTCCCGATCATCCCGTTCCTCTAAACGTGCCAGGTAGCGGAAATTTCCCGAAACCGAAGGATAAAGCCCCGAAGCCCGCGCCTCGGCCTCGCCGCGGGCTTCCTCTTGACGAAAGGACTCTTCGACCATTCGAAAGGAATAATCCAGCGACTGCCTCAGAGCCGCGTCCAGGCGGGGAAAGACCGATTCGGGAAGGAGTTCCGCCTCCCCTCCAACCATCGGCTCACCATAAACCCGAATGCTGCCGACCAGTACCAGTAATGACAGCGTCGCGATAATTAAACGCACCACTGAACCTAACTGCCCGAACAGGGCAAAGGGATCAAGCCCGTTTTCCCCGCGAAGCCCTTCCTTCTCTGATAAAAAACAGCCCCCCTCGGACAGAGGGGGGCGTCGTGAAAGGGGAAAAAATCGATGAGACTCTTAACACCGCTCGAAGGGCAACTCCGGCTGTGTCGCGCTAATCGCTCGGCGGAGGCGGCTTGTCACCTTCATCCACATCGTCATCCGGTTCCTCTTGTCCGGGGGCGCCCCTGGAGTTGTCGCTGCTACTGCTACTGCCACTGCTGCAACCTGTAAACAGGGCCACACACAATACCAAAAGCGACAGCAACGCCATCCATCCGTAATCTGAAAGATTTTTCTTCATATCTCGTTTCAATCGAACAAAAGCTCGTGGTTTTCTAATTCCGTTTCAAGTCGTTCCGTAATGCTCCTAAGGCTCAATCGACCTCCTGCCAGGTCCCGGTGTCCGCTCCTTCGTCATAGAAGTAGAACATCCGGCTCTCCGGAGAGCCGCCCTTCTCATAGAAGAGCCAAGTGTTCTCATTATGACTGTAGAAGAACGGATAAATGCCGGAATTAGTCCAGACCCAGCCACCCATGATGTCATCGTAAACCCAGGACCGGCTGGTGCCTGTCCGGTACCACCACCCATGCTCCTCATGATTGATCCAGCCCGTGTTCGTGCCGTAATCAAAATGCCCATCACCGAAAGCACCGAGCCAGTCGGAATGTTTCCGATTCGTGCCGGTTCGTTCGATTGGCGCAAAGTAACTGCCATGCTGATTCTGATAGTCGGCGCTGCCCAGAATCCTGGCCGCCGCATCGCTCCGGGATCCGGACTGGAGGTCATTAAATTCCTGCGGAGTCGGAACATTGTCAGTCAATGCATAGAAGGCCGCGCCCCGACGGAAACGCTCCCGAACCCCATCGGGCATCCCGAACTCAAATGGCCCGGTATTGGGACCTGGATCGGTATAGGTCGCGCTCATAACAAACCCCGTGGCGTAAATCAGGCGGTTGAAATCCGCGATAACGGTTACTGCCTGGACTTGCCGCAGCTCACTCATACTCCGGCCAATATTACGCCAAAGCAACTTGGCAAAGTCGACATCCTGATTAAACAGATAGCCGCCGCTCCAATTTGGCTTGCTTCGGAATTCATTGGTTTCCAATAAACTGAGAATCAGTGTCTGCAGTCCTGCGAACAACGCCTCATCGGGAACGACCACTTCACCGTCCCCGTCGGGATCCGGCAAGTCAACGTCATCGGCAAAAGTGAGGATCATATCAATCGCCGTTTCCATTTCCGTGTTGGTTTCCGGAATACGTCCCAGAATGGCGGGATAGGCCGCATAACCGTCGACTCGCAACCTTTCAAACTCCATTCGGTCCATCAACTGCGCGATCAGGCCCGGCCGGGAAACGTCGCCATCCTCCAGCCGGTTTTGATCACGGTTCAACTCGAAGGCATCCGGCGACCGCCCGAGAAGCCGCTCATAAACATCCCGCACGAAATCCTCGTCCCGGACGCCAGGGTCAGATGTGGTCACGGTAACGGTGACCGGAGTCGCTGTGGCCGACTCACCCCGGGTATCATGGGCACGGGCGGCAATGACGTATTCCCCGGGCAAATCGGGTTGCCACTCGACGCTGAAGGGACGGGAATTGTCACTTCCGACTATTTCCCCGTTCACCAGGAAATCAACGCCCTGGATCTCGGCTCCCGGATGGGCGGAATTGGCGAGAGCGGTAGCCCCCAGCGTCACGGTACGTCCGAGGCCGAGCACCTGCCCGTCGACCGGCTCATTCAGACTGACGGTGGGCGGGAAAGTCGGTTCCGGGTCAGAAACGCCCGAGGAGAATTTCCGATCATGGATGAACACATCCCGCAGCCGATTGCTGTTAATCGAATGACGGTTGGTCATACCGACGGCCAGGGCCCCGCCGTGGTAGGTTTCATCTCCCGCCCGCGGAGAGGCGAAGCTGTTGTTGTTGTATCTCTGATTATCCGAGGCAAAGACCACGTAACGCCCATCGGCACTCATCACCGCATTGCGATTCGAAGTCGGAAACCCGATGGTAACCGATCCCCCGACACCCGGGGTCTCTCCGAAGCGGTTGACGCTGACCCGTTCGTTGATCCCGGTTTCCCGGTCGCGCACATAAATATCAGAAAATCTGCCGTTTTCGGTAAAGTTATTGATCCGGTCTTTCAGGACAAAAAGCAGACTGGTTACCGATCCAACATCCTCGTCGTCGACCGGAATCTCATCCCCGACCGGAAACACCAGAGTCGGTCCGAAAACATTCGGAAACACCTGGCCGTCCGAACGTTCCACGGTCAAGGGCTGCATGCCGAAACCGAAAGTGCGGAAGGACACGTATCTGCCATCATTGCTGATATCGGGCTCCAGGCTCGGATGCTGACCAAATTCACCGGTCTCGGTCAGGCTGACAGGTTCAATCATCAGATTGCCAATCTGGTCGTAAACATCGTTCTGGTTGGTATCCCGATCATGTACGTAAACCTGCGGGGTGCCGTCGCCCCGGAGGCCGCCCCCGCTCATTCCGTCCACTTCGAAAGAGGGGAAATCCTCGGGAACGGTGGTGATGAAAACGTTCCCTTCGGGGCCCGGAACCCGGTTGGTCAGGTTGATTCCGGGCGCACCGTCGCCGTCGGCCGGAACGGCCGTTATTTTCAGATCGGTTCCGCGCACCGCGGCCACCAGATTCTCAAAGGTCTCGTCGCGCGCCTGGTTTTCGCCAAGCACGACCGCAACATGGCCCTCATCTTCGTCACCGGCTGCATCGACAAACTCAAAAGTCACTTCCAGTTCGCCGTCACTCAGCGTGAAGCTTTCGCCGGCAACCGGGTTATCGTGCCCTTCGATTATCGAAATAGATACACTCCCGGGCAGATCCTCACCCGTAACAAACGGATCGCCGGGAAGCGCCCCTCGCCGGTTGTTAACGACGCGCACCGTGGGATGTTCGCGGGTGGCATCCTCTGCGGAAACTTCGAGGTCGGACCCCTGAATCAGACTGATCAGGAGGTCGCGGATGGCCGCGGCGCTCCGTCCGACCGGAACCGCGATATGGTCATTATCGACCATCCCGTTCTGATCGAACTCGAATGTCACGGTATTGTCCCCGTCATTAATAGTAATCGTCGCGCCATCGCGGGGCGTATTCACGGTGCCCCCTTCAAAGACAAGTTCCAACGCGTCATTCTCAGCAGTCGACTCGGCCTCGAACACGATATTGTTGAGACCGGACGGCAGGAGACTGGTCAGGAATACGGAGTGTGGGGCCTCCTCGTCCACGGAAGGGCGAATCCGGGGTATGCCGATCGAATCAATCGCATCGAGAAGATTCCCAAGAGTCGCGTCTCCGCTTCCGGCCAGGCCCGCACGAATATTCCCCTGACCCACCTGGGTTCCGACCGTGAACTCGAAAGTGACGGACGGATGAAGCAATTCGTGTTCGTAATAGGTGTGAAGGTCGCCGCCCTCGGCGTTCTGAACGCCGCCTCCATCCATTCCGACGGTTACGATAATCGGCTCGTCGGCTTCTTCGTCCGGGTCGTCCGGCGGTTCGGGCTCCGGAGTGGCTTCGATCGGAATATTCCCAACCTCTCCGATCTCGTGGTGAATCAGCTCGATGACAAGATTGTCGTCCTCGTCGAAAGCCGGACGGGCGGTCATGGCCAGCGGAGAACGATTGATAGCGGTCATCAGCCGGTCCTGAGTTTGGCCAGCCGTGCCGCCGATGCGAATCAGAACGTCTTCAGGTTCCCGGTCGTCGATAATGGCCTCTTCAAAGTCGAAGTCCGGGTCGTCCTCATCTTCCTCGAACTCTTCGACGAAGCTGAAAACCACAACGGTACCGCCGTCGTCGATCGTCACGGTGGCGTCGTCGTCGGCAGCGGGATTGACGCGGATCCGGATCGATCCCCGGGCGGGAGTATCTCCCAGGGGCGGAAGGTCTTCAAAATCGAAGAAAGCCTGCAAGGTTCGAACGAGGTTCCCGCGGGTGACTTCCAGACTATTGCCGATCGTCACTTCGATCGCTTGGCCTGTCAGAATGACCGAGGGATCGAACTGAATGTCGCGTTCGACAAACTGGAAAACAATCTCATCGCCTTCATGCACGAAGGTAAAAGTATCCTGGTGCTCGGGATTGCTGGCAAGGGGGCCGACAAGGAAAGTCCCGGCATCGGTGGGGGGGGTAATATCGGGAATATCCAACTCGAGCAACCCCTCAAGGACCGCCATTAAGTTGTTCCGTGTCCCAGCGGCGGTATTGGCGATCTCGATTTCGTTGTCCTCCTGGGGTTCGCCGTCGACAAATCGCAACACGGTCTCAAACAGCCCGTTATCGATCAGTATTTCGTCGCCATCCTGAACATTGGTGATCTGGGCCTGGTTTTCGGGATCGGTACCGATCCCGGTGACCTCGACAACGGTGTCGAGATTGGCGGTCTCGATCGGTTCATCGTTCCCCGCTTCGCCCCGCTCGATGTTCTCGAGACGCAGCATCGGGTTACCGTCGTCGCTCACATCCGCGGTGACCGAAAGGGCAAGCCCGGAGTCAAGGATCGCGTTCCGGAGATTATTACGGGTTGAAGCGGGGCTGGATCCTACTATCACCGCGAGGTTGTCCGGATCGGTGGTGTAAAATTCGGGGTTGGCGAACTCGAAGGTGGAGCTTTCCTCGCCGTCGCTGAAGGTGATGGTTCTCCGCTCCGACTGGGTCGGCGTTGGGTTGCCCAGAAACTCGACGGTGCCGGTCGCATTGACATCCTCGGCGAAAGTTATTGTGCCGCTTCCGGGCACATTATCCTCAAAAACAATGTCCGCTTCGGTCGCACGTCCGGACAGGGTCACCGATCCCGTGGCCGGGTGATTGTAGAGATTCGCGGCCTCGGACACAAAGGCGATAAACCGCCCGTCGTCGGTAATCGACGGGGAGTAACTGTCTCCGTCAGCCGGAAACGCGTTGCCATCGGCGTCGAACCCGACACTGAGTTGAACGGTGCGGGTCGAACCCGATTCATCAAAGGATCCGGAATGGTTGGCGTCGCGGTCGTGCACAAAGACGTCCCAGCGCTGTTCGGAAGAACCGAGGTTGGTCGCCCGGGATTCAAACGCGACGTGGCGTCCATCTGCACTGATGACCGGGTTCCGACTATGCCCGCCGACGGCCTGTGCGGCATCATCGGTAACGTTAACCCGCCGGGTGGTCCCGGTATTGAGATTGTAGAGGAAGATATCCGAAAACCCGTTGTCGTCGCCCTGCACCAGATTCTCCGCCTCCGATTCGAACGCCACGTAACGATGGCCGTTGTGATCGGGATTGCTAACGACGGCATTGAAGCTGGGGGCATCGGGCAGGCTGCCGTCATACCCTCGGCTCACGCGCTGGAGTGTGGCACTCAAGCGGTCGTAAACGTAGACATCGGAAAAGCCATTGTCGCCCCCTGAGACCAGATTGTTCGCCGTGGAATGAAAAGCGACGTAACGACCGTCCGGGCTGATGGACGGGTTCAGGCTGTTTCCGTTGCTGAATTCGCCTACCCCCCCGGGCTTGCTGGCCAGGACCACATCACCTTCTTTGGTATCCTGTATATAGACATCGAACACGTTGCCGGACGGGAAGACGGTAACAGAGTCTTCCTCTTCGCCATCGGGAAAGATCTCCACCCCCGGGACCAGGTTGGTCGCCCGCGAGGCGTACACAACGTACCGGCCGTCCGCGCTGATGGAGGGAGTCTCGCTGTTTCCGTTCGTGTTGAAGCCGGGCACCCCTTCATCGTCGTCATCGAGGCCGGCGTAACTGACCTCCTCATCCTGGAGGTCCGGCGAATTGAAATTCCGGGTTAGAAGAGACGTGGTCGGAAAGGTCCCGCTCTGCTCCGACTGAATCTCGATTCGCGCCGTTCCCGCACCGGTTCCCCACATCCGTATGCCACTGCCGACATCGCCGTAGACTTCCGCATCGACGATAAACTCGCCGGTCAGGTTGCCCGGAAGGTACTGGACCCATTCATACGTGTGACTCTGCCCGGGCCAAAGGACCCCGGTGAAAAACTGGAGAAAATGGTCGGTCACACTGCGAAACTCGCCATCCGGTGTCAGGTGAATATCAACCTGATATCCATCATCATCGGCGGGATTATCCCCGAAATTCGTCACGGTAACCGACATGGGAACCGGATCGCCCGGGAAATAAATCCCGTCTTCGACCGTGAGATCCGTTATGTGGACGTTAGCGGCTTCCGCATTCAGGAAGAGCAACGTTGGAGCCAGGGCCAGCAGGGAAAACAGCTTGATGAACTTCTTCATAGGTAAGCGAGTGAAAATCTTAGGCATACGAGGTTGCTGAATGAACAGCTAAAGATCAAGTGATTAAAGGATTGATTGCCGCAAAACATTTTTGGCGGGCGGGCTGACCCGTCCGTCAGAGGCCCTCATGCCGAATCCGGAGGCGCAGGTACCGGACACTCCCCTCGGGCGCGGGAGCTTTCTCGCGAAGCAGTACGAGCTCGGTATCCTCGTCGATTTGCTTAAGGACCCGGGTAACGGCGGGTACCGCCTCCCAGTTTTCGAGGTCGTCACTGGCGTCCAGAATAAAAGAGACCCCGACCGCCTGGCGCGAGCGTTCGAACTTGAGACCGAAATGCTTTTCACCGTCGATTCGCGTGTCCACGAGGTCGCCTTCGGCGGCCGACGCCGTGCCGATCAACTCCTCGGAAGTGACAACCGCCTCGGGCGCCCGTCGGCTTCCGGTGGCGTAGTGGTACAGACTCGCCGCCGTATCGGAAGCTGAGCCGACGGCTTCACCTCCGCCCGATGCCTGCAAAAATCCGTCAAAAGTACCCTCGTGACCGACGACAGTGACGGCGGCCTGTCCGGAAGTAACGGTCCCGGCGGCATTGCTGACCGTGGCCGAGTAAAGCCCGGAGTCATCTTCGTCAACGCTCTCCAGGGTCAAACGATCGCCGGACGCCCCTTCGATCGGGGCGCCATTCTTATTCCATTGAACCTCGAGAGGAGCGGTGCCGCCGTAACCGACGCGGAGAACGACGGTATCGCCCTCGACGGCGTCGGTGTCCTCCGGTTCGGCGGTGATGAACGGCGCGTTCGGCTCGGCTACAACGGTTACCTGGACGGGAACACTCCTTAAGGTGCCGTAGCTGTTCCAGACCGCGACCTCGTAGACGCCCGCATCCTCTTCAGCGATTTCCCGCAATTCAAGACGTCTCGTAGTCCTGCCTTCAAGGCGTTCTCCATTGCGATACCAGCGGTACTGAGGGGAGGGATCACCGGATGCCGTAACGCTCAGACGGGCGGTATCGCCTTCCAGCACTTCGATCGATCGAGGCTGTTCAATGATATGGGGAAATCGATGTTCCACGGAAACATTGCGTACCCAGCCCGCATCTTCCCCGTCGCTGCCGACCAAATCCTTTTCGTACGACCAGGCCACCTGATGGGAACCGGTTTCGGAAAGATCGAACGTGATCGACTCCCATCCGGTTTCGCCTGAAATCGCGTGTTTTTCTTCGCCATTTACGCGAAAGCGCAACTTATCATAATGGCGTTCGGAGGAAACCTTCCACTCAAAGGAAACGGTTGCCGGTCCGTTGATGGTGGTGATCAATTTCGAAGACTCGTCGTTGCCGAGGGCGGGATAGCTACGGGCCTCTTCTCCTCCGACGGTTTCCCAGGGACGGTCTTCCGATGTGGTCCAAACCAGGTCGGGGGCACCGACAGCGTGGGCGAGGGCGTCGTTGCCGGGGTTGTAGCGAAGCCTGGCACTGCTTTCGACGGTTCCGGCCTCGTTGGAAATTTCCACTCGATAAATCCCCGCCTCTTCGGCCGTCATGCCTACGAGTGTCAAGGTCGCCTCCTCTTCGCCCGGAATCAAATCATCATTCCGGTACCAGGTGTACTCCACTGCGGGCCGGCCGGCCGCGTCGACCTCGAGGGTTCGGGTGTCTCCGTCTGTGAACTCGAGGTCCTGCAACGGGGTGAACAGGATGGGTTCGTCGCCCTGCGATAGGGGACCATAGAGGTTGGCCAAGCGGCTATCCCGAATCAACCCCTCGAAAAAGTACGATTCCTCACGGGTGCCGGCGAGGAAGCGGTTGATCTGTGTCCGGTAGTCCTCTGACCCGTATTCCGCGGCGATCAGGGCCATAATCCCCGAAACGTGGGGAGCGGCCATTGAGGTTCCGCTCATGAACGTATAAGCGGAGTCGCTGAAGACTTCCTCGCCGAGATCGGGATCAAACTCCCAGACATAAGTCGAAAAGATGGAGGCCCCGGGAGCGATGACATCGACCTTTTCCGGTCCGTAATTGGAAAAGGAAGCCAAACGATTATTCGGATCGGACGCCCCCACCCTCACAATATTGTCCAGGTCGTAGCCCGCTGGGAAAAAGTGGTCAAACGTGTCGATGTTCTTCTGATCATTGCCGGCGGCCGCGACGAACACGATTCCGGCGTCGCGTGCGCGGCGGATGGCTTCCTTTTCCGCGCGGGAATAGTAGAATCCTCCGTAACTGGCGTTGATGACCTCGGCTCCGTTCTCGCGGGCATAGTCAACCGAAAGAATGGCGCCGGAAAGCGTACCGAATGGATCGAGGAATTTAACCGCCATCAGCTGAACATCCCAGGCGACCCCCGTCACGCCTACGTGATTGTTGCCCGCGGCCCCGATCGTTCCGGCGACATGGGTTCCGTGACCGTTGAAATCCATCGGGCTGCCGCCGGTCATCACGTTGACGCCGTGAATATCATCCTCGTAACCGTTGCCGCTGTTGTCGAGGCCGTCTTCCTGCTCGCGGGGATTGCGCCACATGTTGCGCTTGAGGTCCTCGTGGTTATAATTGACGCCTGTATCGAGCACGGCGACAACGACATCGGAAGCATCCGCGGTGACCTCCCAGCCCCGAAGCGCGTCAATATCCGCACCTTCCACACCACCGAACTGGCTGGTATTGTGGAGCCCCCATTGGAAATCAAAGCTTGGATCGTTCGGCTCCTCAATCGCGGCCGGCGTCACGATGTAGTCGGGTTCCGCATACTCGACCACTTCCCCGGTTTCATTGAGCCGGGCCAGGGCGGCCTCGACTGCGTCAACGTCATTGAGGGGAAACTGGAGCAGGAAGAGACTCTGTGGTTCCATCCGGCGGCGGACGCTCATACCGACATCGGCGAACATCGTTTCGATTTCGGAATCGGAAAGAGAGGTGTCCATCTTCGCGACGACGTGGTCGGCCACCATGGCCTGCCACCCGCGCACAACTTCGTCTCCGGTTGCCGCATCCCGCTCCAGAGTTTCGACAATCCGTAAATGGGGATAGTGGAAATCCGTCTCCACCACCCGGACTCGTTTGAAACGGCCGTCGGGACCGGGTTCGCCCACTTCTTCAAAAAGGATATTTTCGTAGTCGATGAGGCCGAGACCGGCCGGCTGGGTATCAGCCGTTCTCTGCGAATGAGAAGACGCTTCGCTCTCATCCGAGACCGGCCCCGGGAGACGCGAAAAAGCCGAATCCAGGAAATCGGGCGTCGAGACCTGTTCGGCGGGTTCGCTGACAGCCGGATCCTTCTCCCCGGAGGCATCTGTCGCGCTACGGTCGGCAAGAATACCCGGAAAAAGAAAAAGGAGAAAGGCCAGGAGTGCGCCGCTGACTAAGGTAGTAAAGAGGAGCGATTTTTTGTTCATACCGTGGTACAGGAGTTGGCAGGATTCGACTCGCCGAAGGATGTGAAAATCGGATAAAACCGAGAGTAAAAGACCTTGATTAGAAAAGAGCTTCGGACAGGTGAGGTAAAGCCTTAAAATTAAATTTTTCCTTATGGTTCAGCCATTCAACCGCGAAGGCAGGATTGCCCGAGTCACGTTTCGCTGAAGCCCGCCAAGAGCGACTTGCGAGTTCCGCCCGCCGGGCTGCGCTGCGGGGATCGGCCCTTCGCTTAAAAACGCTTTCGGGCATCGGCCAGCGCTCCTTTCATTTCCATTCTCTCGAGAAAGGCGAAGAGTTGCCGCGGATCGACGGTGGCCTTCGTCAATTCCGGCAGTGGCACCCGGCAATTGAGACGCGTCAGCTCAAGGTTGCGCCGCAGGAGGTCGGCCTTGTCTCGCACCTGCTCGCGAAAGCGCTTGGGTTCAAGCCCCTCTGCATTCCGGATAACGTCCTCCACGTCGGCATACTCCCGCAACCATTTCGCGGCGGTCTTCGGTCCCACTCCGCTCAACCCGGGAATATTGTCCGAACTGTCACCGACGAGGGCGAGGAGGTCCGCGATCCGGTTGGGCGGCACTCCGTATTTTTCCGCGACGCCACCTTCGTCAAGCACCGTTCCCGCCACTTTCGCGCGGGCACTCGCGGGCGGGATCAACATCCGCACGCGCGGCGTGACGCACTGGGCCAGATCCTTGTCGGCACTGACGATCAAAACCTCATCGCCCTTTTCATCAAACCCTGCGGCCAGGGTCGCTATTAGGTCGTCCGCCTCGGTCTCATACAACTCCACGGTTCCGAATCCCATCAGCGCGGCCGATTCCTTGAGATAGGGCAGCTGCCGGGAAAGCTCTTCCGGCATGGCTTTTCGGTTCTCCTTGTAAGCGGGGAGGAGCTCCTTCTTTTTTCGATCCTCTCCGAAATCAAAGATCACAATCGCCTCGACCGGCGAGTACTCGTCCCGCACCCGCAACAGCGAGCGCACCCATCCATGGAGGGCGTTTGTGGGAAAGCCGTCGCTCCGTGTCAGTTCGGGAACCGCGTGATAAGCGCGGTAAGCAAGATTCATCCCGTCGAAAAGGAGCCATTTTGCCATAATCAATTACTCAGGCGAAAAAAAGGCCCCGATGAAACGGGGCCTTTCTTCTCAATCTTTGAACATCAATCGTCGTCGACCTGAATCCGCGGCGACGGTCCTCCCGGCGTCACGTGCGTGGGTGCCTGGTAGGTGGAACCGGGCGCGACGTTCCGGAGTTCCTGATTCTTGAGGGACCCGCCCGGAGTCACCAGGTTGGCGGTTACAAAAATCAACAGGTTCCGCTTCGAGCTCGCTTCGCCTTCGCTTCGGAACAGCCGTCCGAGCAAGGGGATATCCCCGAGCACCGGAACCTTGTCTGTGACTGTGCGGACCTCTTCACGGGTCAATCCCCCCATGACGAGTGTCGCCCCGTCCCAGATAGTGACTTTCGTATCAATAGTCCGGGTTGCGAAGATCGGCTGGAAAAAGCCGGATGGCACGGTAACGGTGGTGTCGCCCTGAATCGCGACACTGGGACCGCCGTATTCGACAAAGCCTTCAAACTCAGTCACACGCGGACTCAACTCAAGACTGATGCTCCGGTCGTCGTCTTCGACTGTCGGCGTAACGGCCAGCTCCACCCCGATATTGCGGGTTTGAAAATCCTGCGGCGTCCCGGCGGTGATCGTCACTCCGGCAGCGCCGGCGCCGGCCGCGGTCCCCCCGGCCTGACTGACCTGACTTTGGACATCCGAGAACGTATCCGGGTAACGAAACTCCTGCGCCACGACAATCTCAGCACGTTCTCCGGAGAGCACGGTCACCTTCGGCGCACTCAGCAAGTCACTGCCGGTTTGGCGGGACAGCGCCCGAATGGTCGCCTCGACACCAAAATCTCCGATACTTCCCGTGAGTCTGGCAAAATCACCTGCGGCACCCGCCAAGCCGACCGTGCCCGGCAGCTGGGGAGGGGCCTGGGGAACAGTTATATCCTCCCCGGGACGGGAAATCCTGAGCTCGCCTCCCGATTCGATTCCGGTTCGGACGTCGGACAGGCGTCGGTTGTCGGTGCCGAATATCTGGCGGAATTGGCCCATCACGGGATTCCCGGACTGGTCCACGATAGGGTTGCCGGATGCGTCGAACTGGGCTCTTCCGCCCCCTTCAACGTCCAAATTGAACCCGAGTTCGTCGAGGGAGCCCTGTTGGACTTCGAGAAACCGCGCTTCAATCTCGACCTGGCGGATATCGGCGTAACGGGAAAGGAGATTGCGGATCCGGTCGAGGTTCCGCCGGGAGTTGGTGACAATAATCGCCGAGCCGTCGTAGACCAGGCTGGCGTCCGAGGGAAAACCGACTCCCGCGCGCCGGAGGAAATTCTGCAAGCGCCGACTGGTTTCGTCGGTAGCGGGGGCGGCCTCCGCTTCACCCGGGTCGGCAAACGGATCGTCGGGCGGGGCATCGACGCCGGCTGCATCGGCGCCTGTCATACGGATGAGCGTGGCGCGATCGATCGCGAAAATTTCGGTTTCCATTCCGTGCCGTATATCCTCTCCCGGTGAAATTACCACAACATCCTCCATCACCTCGTACATGAAGCCGGTATCTTCCAGGATAAAATCAAGGATCCGTCCCAGTGCCATGTTGCGCAACTGAATCGTGATCTCGGGATCCTCCCCATCGGGATCGCGCAACACCAGGTTGACGCCTTCGTCCTCGTCGTCGTATTCCCGTGAAATATCGTTGAGCGTCGACACAACCCGGCGCAGGGGGACTTCGCTGAAATTCACGCTGGGGATAACGATATTCCGAAGTTTTGCTTCCGGCGGAAACTCTTCCTCCTCTTCAATTTCCTCCTCTTCCTCCAGGTAAATCTGCGGACGCTGCCAGGCGTCAGCAACCTCTTCCAGAAGTTGGGCACGGGTTTTCTCGCGATTGAGGTGCGCCCCGGCAGCGCGCTCGTCGGAAATCCTGCGAAGGAAGGCTTTGGCCTGAGGATTATTGGCATCCATTGCCTCAACCCGACGGAACGAATCCTCCGCCCCCTGTAAATCACCGTTAATAAACTGGGCGCGGCCGCGGAGCAACAGTTCCCTCACCCTTTCGGATTGAGCGGGGTAATCCGGACTGACGTCTTCGATCGGTATGTAGCTGGGATCGTCCAGACCTCGCTCAACCTCGCGCGCTGTTTGGCGCGCCTCCCTGTTGGTCTCCTCGTATTGTTCATATTGAGCGTAGGTTTGCCCGGCTTCCCGCATGCGCCCTTCCCTCAGTTGCGCCAGGGCCTTCTTGATGGTCGCCTCCGAACGTTTCTTTTCCAACTCGGCAATCAGATTCACGGTACGGACGTTTTCCGGCAGTTCGTCGAGCACGGCGTTAATCTCGTCGATCGTGCGGTCGTAGCGCCCCGCCGCGATCCACTCGGGAGCAGATTGGAGCACCGCCCGGGCGTCCGTACTGGCAGCTTCGATACGACGGGCTTCCTCCAAAGCGACCCGGCGGTCGGCCAGACTGTCCAGAAAAGGCTCAACCCGTGTATCGTCCGGATACTCTTCACCTATTGTTTCAGCGATACGGCGGGCCTCATCGAAATCCGCCTCGCCGCGGGCACTCACGGCCCGTGACCAAAGCTCGATTCGACGGACGTCCCGGCGGGCGGGCTGGGCGGCGGGTTCCACTTCCTCCTCGTCGTCAGCCTCGGCCATGGCGGTCTCGACATTCTCCAGAAGTCGACGGACTCCCTCGTCGTCAGGAGCAATTTCCCGCAGCTGTTCGAGTTTATCCCTGGCGGTCTCGAGATCACCGGCGTTCCGTGCCGTAAGCGCTTCCGACATCAGTCGGATCTTAGCCTGGGTATCGGTTTCGGCGGAAAGATCGGTCAAAAAGAGGCCGGAGCCCAAGATCAAGCAACAGGATAGGAAGGCCAACAGTGTTTTCGTCGCTCGGTGTTTTTTCATAATTCGGGACAATTGAAGGATCATTTCAGAATAAAAGGCAAAGATAAATTTGGGAAAAAGGGTGAAATTCCGGTGCTAAGGGTTTTCTCCGGACAATTCAATCGCAATCGACCAGGGTTGGCGGGTTAGAAGCGGCCGCCGGGCTCAAGCGACCGGCTTTCAGGCTCCTCGTTGACTTCTGAAAGTTTTGAGAGGACTACACGCGGCGGATCGACGGTGTACTCCTCAACCCGGTAGGTGTACTCGGCTACGTCAAATGATTCGTCGGGGCGGGCATTGATTGTCCGGGGCGGATCTTCGCTTGTACGCACAACGATGGCCGGTTCATCGAGGTATTTGGTTTCTTCTTCCAGAAGGGTGACCTCCTCGCCCGATCGGCGATCGAGAATCACGGCGCGGGCGACACGCACCACCACCCCGTTCTCCTCTTCACGGGTGACACTGAAATTCTCGATCCGTATATCGGCCTCCGAAACCTCACGTCCCTTGCGGGTCACGATGACATCTCCCGTTTCGCGATTCAAAAAGGTGATTAGATAATCGTCCTCGCGTCCGGCATAACCGGTCAGCTGGATGCGATAGGGTTCCTCCTCAAAACCGACGAACTCGACCTCGATCACCTCTTCCGGTTCGGTATCGACATCGGGGCGGCGTACGTCGAACCGGTCCTGGGTCTCATGGTAGTAGATTCTCGGCGGGGTGAACACGTCGTAAATCCAGTCGTCGCCGGCGGGTTGAGGGCTCGGCGGACTCCAAGTCCGGACCTCGAGATCCAGCTCCACCTGAGGAGTCATTTCGTACTGATGGATATTCTCCACAGCGGGAATCTCGGTGTCGAGTTCCTCGACTATCTGCTGCCCGCGCTGGTAAAAGACGATTGAAAAACCGATGAGGATAAGGACCGAAATCCCGAAAATGATCTTGTCGTAATTTTTGCTTAGCATTTCTAGTCGCCAGTTGGGAGCCAGGTCCTTATTCGGAGGGTGAGACCAGTTCGATAAATTCAATCGTTACCACAAAGCGAGAACGATTGGCCTCGACAATGGGCACGGCTCCATTTCCGTCCTCTTCCGCTCTCTCATCGCGGCCCGCCCCTTCGCGGCGATCGCGGCGACCGGAACGCTCCGCTCCAGCGGGCTGCACTTCGACGCTCCTTACCAGAAGCGGCATCTCAAAGGTGGCCAGACGGTTAAGAAAATCGCGCAAGGTTGAGGTGTATCCAATAAAGGTTAACTGGAACTCATAGGTTTCGACGAAATCGGGTATACGGGCTGACATCCCTCCCGGAATCGTGAAGGTATCGTCCCGTTCCCCGGAGGGGGCGCTTATACCCTGGCGGGAGGCGACATCCCCGCGCCGAAAGCGCACCAGTTCGTTCGGCCTGACCTCGAAGAGCGTGTCCAGCAAATAACCGGCAATCTGTCGCTGCTTATAGACGCTTTCGATCAGCCCCGAAGGAGGCCCGGAATTCCTGTAGCGGGAAAACCCAAAGTACTCGTCATCGCGGAACCTCATGGGCTCGCCGTTTTCCAGTACGACCTGCCGCGCTTTCTCGCGGTACTCATCGACAAAGGACGTTATATCAAAAAAGGCTTGGGTCGTGTCGGCCGGCATATCCTCAAACATCTCCGACACATCCGCCTGGGCGCCCAGGGCGCTGCGAATCGCCTCCAGGTTCTCTTCAACCCGCGCCAGATCCTGCTGCGCCAGCTCCAGGTTTTCCCGGGTCAGGGAAGGGTCATGCCCCCTCAATCGGTCGTACTCGTCGACCTTCGACTCATAGGTGTTGCGTATCTCCTCGGCTTCACTCGCCTGCCGCATGAAAAACACCAACTCGAGGACCAGGACAACCCCCAGCAGAATGAGAATTGAGAAGAATAAAGGATTTCGCTTAAACCAGTGCATAGGATATCAACTCAGAGAGGCCGGTCCGGATCGACCACCAGCGTCACTTCAAACCTGAGGATGCCGGGGTTGCTGGTATCGAAGACTTCGTCTCGTTTGCTTTCAATGTATTGAGACTCCAGAATACTCTCAAAAAGGGCGCTGACCCGGGCCCGGGTATCCTGGCTGGCGCGTTCCAGGGGGTTCTCGCGATCGAGCATTCTGCCGGTCAGTTGCAAGCGTACATCGCCTGACCCGCCGGACTCTTCCTGCTGTTGGCCACCGAAGAGACCGCCTGAACCTGATGCGCGAGCCTGCCCACCGTTGGAACGCACAATCTCCAGTCGTTCGATCCACACATCCTCGACCTCCGCCAGACGTTCCTGGAGGTCGCCGAAGAAATCAATCCAGTTGGCTCGTGATTCACTGAGCCCTTTCATAGCGGCGATCCGCTCGCGAGTATTCCGCACCTGATCCCTGACCTCGCTGTACTCGCGGTAAATACGCTCCAGCGGATTGAGCCGGGTATCGATTTCGGCAATCTTGTCCTCGAAGACAAACGCGGTATGCTGGGCGCTGTAAATGGGCATGTAAGCGGCTCCGACCAGAACCAACGCGGCGGCCATAATGAGCGGCTTTTTCTTGCGGAAGCGGATCTGCCTGGCAATCAGGGGCGGAAGGAGATTGAAGTGAGTGGCGGGCTCGCCGAGTTCCCTCAGCGCACATCCGAGCAACTCACCGATATTGTGCTGGAACCCAGCCGCGAAATCCTCGTCGACACGGCTCCCCAGGGCAACAGCCTCGAAAGGCGTGTAATAGTCGACCGGCATTTTGAGTTTCTCGCTCAGGTGCTCGGCCATGCCGGGAACCAGAGAACCTCCACCGGTCAGGTAAATGCGATCGATCTTCTCTTCCCCGCTCTGCCGCCGGAAGTTAACGATGGATCGCGTCGTCTCCATCACCAACCGGCGAAGGAAGGCGTCTATGTGTTGTTGGTACCGCGCGGCATCCCCGCTGTCAAAAGCGGCGCCCACATCCTCCCACTTTTCCGCCTCAGCGTCCGCGAGAGACTGACCCGTTTCGTCGGCGATGGCTTGAGTCAAGCCGTTGCCAGCCAGCGTAATATTGCGGACAAAAAAGCCCCCTTCGCTGATAAACAGGAGGTTGCTGGACTTTCCGCCTATATTGGCGATGAGGACATTCTCGCTGTTATCGGGATGTGAGCAACGAAAGGCATTATACTGGGCCATGCAGGACGGCTCCACCAACTGCACTTCGACGCCGAGCCGCGTGATTTCCGAACAGAGCCGGTCGACAATGTCCAGCTTGACCGCGACCAGCGCGACCTCGAACTCGGCCCCGTCGTCGGCGACAACCTCGTAGTCCCAGACGACCTCGTTCAGCGGAAAGGGAATATTCTGCTGTGCCTCGAACCGCACGATCTGATCCCGCTTCGATTTCGCCACATGCGGAATCTTGAGAAATTTGGTAAGGAGGAGATGACCCGGGACGATGATGGCGACATTGCCGCGGAACTTCTGCTGCTGGTGGATGGATTCCACCGCTTGATAGACTCCGGTAATCCACTCCTCATCGTTCGAGAAGTCACAGCCGATGCTCTCAGTATAGAACCCTTCCAGGGTTACCGCGCCGTCCTTCCCCGAAAAGAATCCCGCCGACACATGGGTGGCTCCACAATCAATAACCTGGGCAAACTTTTGAGAACTCATATAATTATTGGAACTGATACCTCGGAGAAAACCGGCGCGCGGCTAGCGTTCACCCTGACGCCGGACCGAGGGCATCTCACGCAGATACTGCCGGTCATTCACGAACGGAGTCAAATGAATCGGCAAAAGGATCCCGTCATTCACACCCGCCTCGCTTTCGACACGTCCCTGGAAACTCTCCCGAACGGATTCGCGCTCCAGGATGCGGGACAAAGCGCTCGAGGACAAATTCTGCTGCACGCCATCGACCGACAGATTCACGAGGTAAGCCTGGGGGTCCCCCGAGATACGGTCCCGTGAAACGACTTCCGGAGGCAGGTAAAAATGAACCGTGTGGCGCCCCCGCTCCAGCGTGGGGATAGCCACCGCCGACCGGTAGAAGCGGGTCGTCTCGACCTCGCCCCGGGATACCTCAAAACTCAGGTTCAGCTCCACGTCGATATTGTCTACATAGCGCGGGTTAATGACGTTGCGGTCGGCCGGACCGCGAACGTTCAACTGCACCTCAATCTCACGCCAGGTCCGGCCGCTTCCGGCCGGCTGTGCGTTGCTGAAACGGACCCGCTGCACCTCCACCTGGCCCTCTTCCTCCTCGGCCTGCAGGCTCACGAAAAACGGAGGCAGCAGCAGCACCGCAACGAGGAAACCGTTAAAGAATCTGAGCCGCATCGTTTCAAGAGAATTCGCCTCGGATGGAATAAATCAATATAAAAATGGAAATTCGCTTTAAAAAGCGGTTCCCGCTTGCCACGCACCGGAACACGCCTCCATAACCACCGGTTTCCGGGAATTCAACCGTCTGGTCATCATCAACAGAGACACCCGTCCGACCCTTGCAGTTCCGCCATGACGACGAGAAACGACACCGTTCTGCCATTCAAAATCAGTGTTTTGGTCTTTCTGCAAAACGGCCAGGGCAAGGAACTTCTGATGTGCCGCCGCAAATCTCCCAACCTGGGATGCTGGAGTCCGATAGGTGGAAAATTGAAAATGGAGGCGGGCGAGTCCCCCTGCCAATGCGCCATTCGGGAAACCCACGAGGAAACGGGCCTCGAAATCAGCCCCGAAGAGCTGCATCTCTTTGCCGTGATTTCGGAAACGGCCTACGAAGGCACCGGCCACTGGCTCATGTTCCTGTACAAATGCCGCAAACCGGTCGGCAAACTCCCGGAGGCGATCACCGAGGGTCACTTCGGTTTCTTTTCGCGGTCCGAGATCGAAACACTGAACATCCCCGAAACCGACCGGTTGGCCCTCTGGCCGCTCTACGATCAGTACAGCGACCGTTTCGTCGCGCTCCGGGCCGATTGCACGCCGGGAGGAAAACCCGAGATCGTGATCGAGGAGATATTTGATTGATGCTCCCGGCCCAATTTGCACGACATTTCCCGGCAGGTGCCGGACTTACGCAGCCATTTTCGTCGGGAACGGAGCCGTCCGGCGGAACCGCGGGAATCCGTCTTGCCGTTAATGCCGGGGTTTTCACACGGGTTAAGCGTACCTCCCGGAACAGCAAAGCCGTCGGGAAACTCGCTTGCCAACGACGCCTGGACCGTATCAGGGTTCTGCCCTCAAACCTTTCCGGCCACTTATAGCCTTGATTTATTCGCGTCAGCCGTGGATTTTAGGCAGTTTAACCATTTCTTTTCTGAATCGTGAGCAAGAACTCGAACACAACCACGACTGCCAACGGCAAGTCCGGCACCGCCCAATCGGCCAAAAAGAAATCCGCGGGAGTCAACGCCTCGCTCACCCGTGAGGACAAGGTCCTGCTCTACCGCGACATGGTGAGAATCCGGCGTTTTGAAGAACGTTCCCTGCATGCGTATCAGCAGGGAAAGATCGGCGGATTTCTCCATTTGTATATCGGGCAGGAATCGATCGCGGTCGCCAGCGCCTCCCTGATGGGTGGGCACGACCATATCATCACCGCCTACCGCGACCACGGCCAGGCCCTGTCGGTGGGTATGACCATGAACGAGTGCATGGCCGAGCTTTACGGAAAATTCACCGGTTGCTCCAAGGGCAAGGGCGGTTCGATGCATTTCTTCGCCCCGGACAAGAATTACTGGGGCGGACACGGTATCGTGGCCGGCCAGACCCCGCTGGGAGCCGGTATCGCCTTCGCCCTTAAATATAAAAAACTGAAGGGCTGCTGCCTCTGCCTCCTGGGCGACGGGGCCGTCAACCAGGGCGCCTACCACGAGTCCCTGAACCTGGCCGCGCTCTGGAACCTTCCGGTCGTCTACATTATCGAAAACAACAGGTACTCCATGGGCACCAGCCAGGAACGCTCCTCGGCCGGCGCCCCACTCGCCCGCCGGGCCGAAAGCTACGACATGGACTGGGACGTGGTCGACGGCAGCTCGGTTTACGAGATCCGCAAAAAACTGGCCCCGGCGATGCAGCGCGCGCGCGACGAACACAGGCCGTGCGTGCTCGAAATCCAGACTTACCGTTACCGGGGTCATTCCGTAGCGGACGCCAATCACGAAAAGTACCGGTCCAAAAAGGAGATCGAGGATTACAAACAGAACCACGATCCTATCATGCTCTTCCAGCAGACTCTCCTGAAAGAGGGAGTCCTCACCGACGAGAAGATCGACGAAATCGACCGCGAAGCCAAGAACGAGGCCGCCGAATCGGCGAAATTCGCCGACGAGAGTCCCTATCCTCCGGAGGAGGAAATCTTCACCGACGTTTACTGGGAGGTGGACCACAAAACCGAAAAGAACCAGGGCCGCCTCTTTTTCAACGACTGAGGCGCGCGCCGCTCCAGAGCTTAACACCTTTCACTTTCCGCCCACCATGCCGCAGATCACCTACCGCAAAGCCCTGAATGACGCGTTCGCCGAAGAGCTCGAGCGCGACGAAAACGTCATCATGCTCGGCGAGGAAATCGCCCAGTACAACGGCGCCTACAAGGTGACCGAAGGATTGCACGCCCGCTTCGGCGACGGCCGCATCATGGACACACCCATCAGTGAAGCCGGCTTCGCGGGACTCGGCATCGGCGCCTCCATGCTGGGAGTCCGCCCGATCATCGAGCTGATGTTCTGGAGTTTCTCGTACGTCGCGTTCGACCAGCTCTTCAATAATGCGCCCATGATCCGTTACATGTCCGGGGGCCTCATCAACGTCCCCATCGTCGTCCGCGGGCCGGCCAACGGCGGCACCAATGTCGGCGCCACCCACTCGCACACACCGGAAAATTTCGCCGCCTACACTCCCGGCCTCAAGGTGGTTTGTCCCTCGAACGCCTACGACGCCAAGGGCCTCATGAAGAGCGCCGTTCGCGACAACGACCCGGTCTTCGTCATGGAGAACACCCTTCTTTACGGGCAGAAATGGGACGTGCCCGAAGAGGAATACCTGATTCCGCTCGGCAAGGCGGACATCAAGCGCGAAGGCACGGATATTTCGCTCATCGCCCACGGCCGTTGCGTGATCACCTGCCTGGAAGCCGCCCGGGTCCTGAAGGAGGAGCACGAAATCGACGCCGAAGTCGTCGACCTGCGCTCGATCCGGCCGCTAGACCAGGAAGCCATCATCGATTCCGTCAAGAAGACCAATCGAGCGGTACTGGTCGATGAAAACAAGCCTTTCTGCGGCACCAGCGCACAGATCGCGGCCCTCATCCAGGAGCACGCCTTCGATTATCTCGACGCCCCGGTCAAACGGGTCTCTTCGCTAGACGCCCCCCAGATCTACAGCAAACCCCTCGAAGACGAAATGGTTCCCAACGCGAAGCGCATCGTCAAAGCCGTCCAGGAAATCCTGTAACGGTTCGCCCACCAGGGTTTTTCTCTCTAATATAAGACTAACGAAACCACGTTCCGAATCCCCATGGCTACCATTATCGAAATGCCCAAACTGAGCGACACCATGACCGCGGGCACCCTGGTCAAATGGCTGAAGAAAGAAGGTGATTCCGTGTCCACCGGCGATATGCTCGCCGAAGTCGAAACCGACAAGGCAACCATGGAACTCGAGTCCTTCGAAGACGGCGTGCTTCTCAAGCAGTTGGTCAAAAACGGCGCGGAAGTGCCCGTCGGGTCGCCCGTCGCCGCCATCGGTGAAAAGGGCGAGAAATTTGATCCGTCGTCCGTGAAACAGGAAAGCGCGCCGGAGAAAGAATCGGAACAGGACGCCCCGAAAAAGGAACAAACGGAGGAGGCCAGGACGTCCGAAAAGGCCGAGCCCCGGGAGGAAACCGCCTCCGGAGAGGCCGGAGGCAGTGAGACCGCTCAGGAAGAACCCCCGAGCGAACCGGCACCGGACACCTCCCGGCGCCTCCGGATCTCGCCTCTCGCCCGGAAGCTTGCCCGCGAAAAGGGCGTTCCCGTCGAGCGGCTCAAGGGTTCCGGTCCGGGCGGGCGCATCGTTAAGGCCGACATTCAGGCGGCTCTGGAGCAGGGGGTTCCGGCGGATACGGGAAAGGACGGCGCGGGTCGCTCCAAGGCGCCCGCCGGCGTCCCGGCCATGTACGCGGCTTCCGGGGGAACGATCGCCGAGGAAAAGGATATTCCCGTCTCCAACATGCGCGGTACCATCGCCAGGAGGCTTCTCGAATCGAAGACCCAAATCCCCCACTACTACCTTGAGGTCGAAGTCGACGCGGCCCCTATCCTGGCCGCGCGAGCCTCGATCAACGCCTCGATCGCCGAACTTCCTCCCGAAAAGGGCGGCGGCAAGCTCAGTGTCAACGACTTCATCATGAAGGCCGCCGCCGAGGCCCTGCGGCGGGTCCCGGCGGTCAATTGCTCCTGGGCCGACAGCAGCATCAAACAGCATCCCGCCGCCCACGTTTCCTTCGCCGTCGCCATCGACGAAGGCCTGATCACACCGGTTATTTTCGACGCCCACGCCAAAACCCTGCGCCACATCAGCGCGGAGACCAAGGACCTTGCCTGGAAGGCGAAGAACAAGAAGCTCAAACCCGAAGAGTTTACCGGCGGCACCTTTTGTGTCTCGAATCTCGGGATGTTCGGACTCGATCGGTTCTCAGCCATCATCAACCCCCCCAACGCGGCGATCCTCGCCGTCGGAGCCACGCGTAAAATCCCGGTCGTCTCCGGGAACGATCAAATCGAGATAGGCCACCGCATGGCGCTCACCCTTTCCTGCGACCACCGCGTCGTCGACGGGGCCACGGGGGCCGAATTTCTGGCCACTCTCCGGAACCTGCTGGAAAATCCGGCACTCATGCTGGCCTGATCGCGCCCGACCGCGCGATTCGTATGTTTTCTGGGTCGCTCAGCTCGCCCGCCGCCAGTATTCGGTTCCTGGTTACAGTGGTGCTGGCGACGCTTGTAACCAATCTCCCCTTGCCCGGAGAGGAGCGGGAATCTCCGGAAAATCCTGCTTTTTTCCGGGAGTGGACGGGCTCCCTTGAAGGAGGGCAAACCCTTCAGTCGGGACGCACCAGGCGCAACGAGATTACCCTGCGCGGGGAACTGGAGCGGCAGGTTGGCCGACACTCCCATCGCGCCGTCGCTGAATATATTTACGGCAAACAGGACGGCTCCAAAAGCAGCGACCGCTACGGGACGAATTATCGCTGGAGATATGAGCTCAACGACTATTTCTACACCCAGTCGCTCACCTCCTTCGAGGCCGACCACATGCGCCGGATCAGGGAGCGGGCGGAACAAAATCTGAGCTTCGGGTATCGCTTCCTGGATACAGAGCGCATGGGAGCTTCGTTCGGTCCCGGCGTCACCGCCCAGTACAATCGGGAGATCGGGGTCGAGTCCGAAATGAACTACCTGGCGACCTTCTTTCAGGATTTCACCTGGCAGATGACGGACACCCATCACTTCAAGGAAGACAGCACCTTTCTGTTCAACCCCGAAAACAGCGAGGATTACACCTACCGTTTCAACGCCACCTTCTCCAGTAATGTCACCCAGGCGATCGACCTGCGGCTCCGCTACAATTTCATCTACGAAAACCAGGTGGCCCCGGACGTCGAACAGGCGGAACACCGGCTAACCACCTCACTCCGGTATTCGTTTTAAGAACCACTCACCCCCCGGCTTCCCGGCCCTCGCCGTACAAATGCACGTCGCGTTGCGGGAACGGGATGCTCACGCCGGCCTTGGCGAATTCCTGCTTGATCTTTTTGTTGAAATCCAGCTTCGTCGCCCACCAGTCGGGCCGTTTCGTCCAGGCATGCACCAGCAGATCGACCGAGCTGTCGTTGAGATTGCCCACCGCCACCATGGGCTCCGGGTCCGACAAAAAACGTTCGTCCGAGGCGATAATTCCTTTGACCACCGAGATCGCTTTGTCGATGTCATCCGAATAGGAGATCCCGAAGGTTTCGTTTACCCGGCGGATGTCGTTGTGCGTGCGCGAAAGATTGGTAATCACGCTGCCCCAGATCTGACTGTTGGGGATAATGACATAGGGGCCGTCCGGCACATGGGCGCGAGTGATAAAGAGCCCAAGCTCGTCCACAACGTAGAAATTCCCGCCGACAACAATGATCTCACCGACGCTGAAGGGCCGGAGCATCATCATCATGACCCCGGCAGCAACGTTGGTCAGCGTTCCCTGAAGCGCCAGACCGACCGTCAGGCCCGCCGCACCAATCAACGCGACAAGCCCCGTTGTTTCGACTCCAAATGCTGACAGGGTGGCGTAAAGGGTGAATCCCAGAACAAGCACCTTGGTCACCTTCACCAAAATGCCACGGATCACCGGATCGATCTTTTCGGTTTTACCGCACATGCGGTCAACCAAACGGGAGATCACTTTCGATGCGTAAAAGCCTGCAAGCAGAATCAGGATCGCCCCGACCACCTGCATGCCGTACGAGCTGACGCCTTCCAGTACCGTATCCACCGCGGCGCTTCCCCACTCCGTTTCCGATTCGTTGGTCTCAGGCATAATGAAAGTTACGATGCTGCATCAAAGTGTTTCAATTGAATTCAGTACCGAAGGTACAATCTTTCCGACTCGCAAGAATAAAGGCCCCCTCCAACAAAATATCACTCTTTACACCGCTTGTGACTTCCCCTAAAAGCCTATCCCATGCTCTACCACTCATTGAAATCCCGTCTTGCCCGACTGGCCTCGGTCTCTGCGCTGGGCATCCTTGTGCTGGCTCCTCCAGTCACCCTCAATGCGCAGGAAGAGGACCAGGAGGAGTACGACCATTTTTTCCAGGGATGGTCCGGTCGCCTTGATCTCGGGTACACCTATCAATCCGGGAGGACCAACCGCAACGAGCTGACTCTTCGGGGCCAGGCCGATCGGGAAGCGGGGCGCAACAAGTACCGGGCGATCGCCGAGTACGTTTACGGCGAGCAAAAGGTCGACACGGATGACGGCACCACCACGATCAAGAGCAGCGATCGCTACGGCGCCAACTTCCGCTGGCGGCGAACCCTGAGCGAATACTTTTTCACCCAGAGCCTCACTTCCTACGAAGTCGACCAGGTTCGCGGCGTCAAGCAACGAGCCGAGCAGAACCTCAGTCTCGGGTACCAATACCTCTATACGGACACCTTCGAAGCGTCGGTCGGCCCCGGTTTCACGGCGCAGTACAACAGGGAACTCGGGGTCGAGGCGGGGATGAATTACATGGCAACCGCCTTCCAGGATTTCATCTGGAACATCACCGACGCCTATAAATTCGAGGAGGACAGCACCTTTCTGGTCAACGTGGAAGACAGCGACGACTATATCTACCGTTTCAACGCGGGGCTGGTCGGTACGGTTACCGAGAGCATCAATATGAGCATCCGGTACAATTTCCTCTACGAAAACCAAGCGCCTCCAGGCGTGGACAGATCCGAGCACCGCCTCGTGACCTCCATTGGATACTCCTTCTAAGAAGGCATCAGGAGGGGGTTCAGCGGGCTACCGTCTCCCCTGGACCTTCTCCCGCGGGTTCCCAACCGGCAGCAGGGTATCTATCGGAATCTCCTCGGCATCCTTCCACAGGGAATCCAGCCGGTAGTAATCACGTTTCTCCGGAAGGAAGAGGTGGATGATGATATCAAACGCGTCCACCGCATTCCATCCGCTGTCTCCGGAAACATCTTTTCCGAGAACGTGCACGTGATTCTCCTTGAGCACATGCGCCACCTCGTTGGTCAATGCCCGCAAATGAGGCTCGGAGTTGCCGTTGGCAATGATAAAGTAATCGGTAATTGAAGACACGCGACTCACGTCGAGCACCCTGATCTCCTCGGCCTTCTTCTCATCCAGCGCGTGGCAACAGAGTTTCAAAATCTCCAGTTGGTCGGGCGTTTGATCCGTCATGTTCTATAGCGGCCATCGGAACACTCCCGTGACACGGGCAGCTCCCGGCAGGGGGCAGTTTCAGATCTGTGTTGCGTCATCATTGGAAGGTCTAAATCACCCGATCGCGCTTAGCAATACCGGGAGTTGAAAAGTTTACTAAGAATACCACTTTCTTTCAAGGATGTGTGAAACCACACGGGCTGGTGTGAGAAAGTGAATGGGACGTCCCTCCCGAATACGTTTCCGAATATCGGTGGAGCTGATGTCGCAGGCATGCGAATCCACCGGACACAGCCTCAGACCGGGAACCTCCGGCGTCCCAGGCGCCGATACGCCCGGCCGTTTTACCGAAGCGAACCCAATCAGCCCCGCCAGTTCCTCGATCCCGCGCCAATCGGAAAGTTTTCCCACCTGGTCCTGGCCGATAATCCAGTACAGGTCGTCCGATGGGTAACACCTTTTCAATTCCCGGACCGTTTCGACGGTGTAACTGACTCCCCCGCGGTCAATTTCGACCGTGGAAACGTCGAAACCGGGAACCCCCTCCACAGCAAGCCTCACCAGCATCGTCCTCTCTTCCCCGGAAAGCCCCGGATTCATGTCCTTTAGCGGTGAATGAAAACTGGGAACAAAGATCACCCGGTCCAGAGAAAGAGTTTCCAATACGTCCTGAGCCGCGATCAGGTGGCCGTGATGGATAGGATCAAAGCTGCCCCCGAACAATCCCAGCTTCATTCATAAATCTCTGCAAGGTACGGCAACAGCACCGTTTGGAGTTTCTGAAGCGCCCGCTTTTCGCGCATGCTCACCTGTTGATGGGAAATGCCGACTTTCCGCGAAATCTCCGTAAGCGTGTGCGCACGGCCTTCGTCACATAAACCAAAACGCAACTCCAACACTTCTTTCTGCTTCTTCGTCAAATGATGGATCAGCCCGGCGACCAATCCGCACAGGTCCTTTTGCGAGATCGCGGCCAACGGGTTCTCCGCAAGATCGTCGGGCAGCTTCTCGGACAACGGGGCGGAATCCTCCATCACCTCATTCAACGACACACTCGGCTGACGAAGCCGCTCCATCAAAAGGACCGCCTTTTTTTCGTCCACCGTCTCAGGGCCGCGCGTTTTATCGCTTGGATTGGCCTGAGTCAGGGCCTTGGAGGCCAGATTGATCGGGACGTGAACCGGAAACCGTTCGCCCATCAGATAGTTTTTGACCTGACGCTTGATCCAGGCCTGGGCGTAGGCGGCAAACGACGCCCGCGAATCCTCCACCTTGTCAATGGCGTGCAACAGAGCCAGGCACCCTTCCTGGACCGAGTCATGCCGTTTGCCCGGATCGAAAACGGTTCGATTCACCGTGATTTCGATCAAATCCTGATACCGGTAGAACATGAGTCCCTGCGCCCTTTTATAGCGGCGGTGATGCCGGGACAGAACAAAGGTCAGGTTTTCCTTAAACCGGGTCCATTGACGATCGGTCAATTGCTCGTCGAGTTCCAGCGAATTGAAAAGATCCATCCCGAACATCCGGTCGAGCCTCCGCGCACTGGCTGCGGGAAACCGATTCCGGTACCGCTCGATCGACCACCGGATCAATTCGAATTTGTTTTCCATCAGGAGGGCATTGAGTGCCGCACGAAGGCCGATTCCCTTCCGTGCCCCCGGCAACTCCAGAGCCCGAAGGCCGCCGACGAACGCTTCCTCCAACTCGGGAAGCATGAGGATGTATTCCAGTTTACGGCGATAGGCAGCAATGATCCGCCGGCAAACACTCTCCTCAAGAGAGGGATCCGCCGTTGTTTCAGCCTGCAACGGGTGCAAGGTTTCCACGCCGTGTTCTTTAGTCATAAGCCCGCCTTCGTTCAAAGATGCCGCATAAAAGGCCCGGGTCAATACCGGTGGCCGGATTTTAAAATTGTCTAAGGAGGTAATAACACCAAAAGATGCCTGTTTCACCGTTATTCACTATCGCCGAAATTCGTCATGCACACTCGCCGTTTATCTGCGGAGCTTTCGCAACTACAGGAACGAACCGGAGAGGCGGGATACCGGCTTGATGAACTTCTCAACGCATTCGGCGACAGAGGTTTCGGTGTTTTCCTAACCATTCTGGCGGTCCCCAGCGCCCTGCCCGTTCCGGCCCCGGGCTACAGCACCCCATTCGGAATTCTCCTCGCCCTCCTCGGCGTACAGATGGTATTTCAAAGGCCCCGCCCCTGGCTGCCCCGCCGTGCGCGAAGCTTTCGTATATCCGCGGCCACCGGCAGAAGGATGGCCGCCAGCCTGACCCGGATCTTCGCCAAACTGGAGACCCTGATAAAACCCAGGTGCCTGTGGATGGAGAGCAAATTGTGTTCGTCGGCGATCGGCGCCCTGGTGGTTCTCATGGGCCTGCTGATGTGCTTCCCCATTCCCCTCACCAACACCGCCCCGGCCCTTATCATCCTTCTCACAGGAATCGGTCTGATCGAAAAAGACGGCCTGATCACCTCCGGAGCACTCGTACTCGGCTTGCTCCTCGCCTTATTTTACGCTGCCTCCATGGTGGCGGTCTTTTACTTCGGTCTCCAGGGAATGGAGGAAGTTAAGGAGATTATCAAGGGCCGGCTCCACTGAAACAGGCGAATGACATTGACTCACCGACTCCCTTGAGACACTTAAATCTCTTTCCACGTGCTTGGAGCCCGGATGGCGGAATGGTAGACGCTGCGGACTTAAAATCCGTTCCTTGCAAAAGGGTGAGGGTTCGAGTCCCTCTCCGGGCAACGTTGAACATCAATACCTTACCTTAACAATCAGAGGGTATTATTATTTGCGAAACCATTGCGTTATTTGCAATTTTCCGCAATAATCTGCAGGCTTTTTGGTAAAGTTTTGGAGACGTATTCAGGCGAGATATATTGACCTAATCCCGCGACCGGTCGCGGAAATAACTCCTATCCCAGCAACGGGTCCTGGGCGCGCATTTTCACTCCGTCATCCCGGGATCACGTCCAATCCGGCGGTACAGGTGGGCTTCAGGGAGTGCTCGGCGAATTTGACCTGATCGCGAGGTCGGTCTGGGGTTGTGGTACTTCCACCGAAACAAACAGACCCCGGGAGATTCTGACTACCGCCTTTCGCCGGAAGAAAGCTCGCTCCGACGACCTGCTCCATACGATATGCGCATCGAGGGCAAAATCCGGGAAAACTACCCCGAACTCAAAACAGGCCCAGTTCTTCGGAATCGCCCCTGTGCTCCCGGACGACGCGTGGAATTCCCGACGTTTCCCCGAAGGAACCACCACCACGAAACCCCCACCCTTTTTGTGTTATAAGTATATGAACAGGACAATGTTGTCCCGATCAGCCACCGGCGGACATTGACCGCTCCCCGCCGGCGGCTCTCCTGAAGTTGCGGTCGAATCCATTCGGATTCCGGACAC
>PWMU01000116.1 GCA_003558065.1 Opitutia bacterium
CATTTCATATGATTAGTTCATGCCCATGCCGGGCACACTAGCTTAGGCTTCCAGCCTGAGACAACACGCTGGAAGCGTGTTCTACTTTGAGCTTAACCGAGCGCCATTCGCTCTAGAGTTCCAAAACTCGAAACGTTGTCGTAATTGAGTCAAGGTTTGAGAACACCTGGTGAAAAGGGAGCTCACCACGCATCATTCGTGCTCGTTTTCGTCCCCGGCCAAGACCACCACGGCACTGAAGACGCGACGCGCTCCCTTGGGATCGAAACGACCGTTGTCGGAAGGGTGGTTGCTCACGCCGGCGTCCCGGACCCACAGGGTCGTGGAGCCGCCGCCGTCGAGATTCAGCGCTTCAATGCATCCCAGGTCTTTCATAAAGGTTGCCAGTTCCTCGAGAGTCATTCCTTCGGCTTGGTCCCTGTGGCGGCCGTCTACCGTAATCAGAACGGCCGTTCGATCCCGCAGCAGGCCGACAGCGGTGCGCGGATGACGTCGCTTGACATGGCGCTCCTCCCGCACCGTTTTCGGGGTCAGGATCGACGGGTGAATCTGTTCCTCCTCGATCAGGCGATGCGCTCCCGCCAGCGCATGTCGGACCTCGGGCCAATCTTCCGGCCACTCGTCCCCCGGACGATTCCGGAAATGCCAACCGCCTTCGGCGTCGATTCCGAGGGCCGCCCCGCCCACGAAGTGAAACTCGTCGGTTTCCCGGCGTTGGAAGGGCCGAACCTCTCCATCGATCTTGAAGATTCCCGAGTTCGTCGATTCGGGCCCTCCCCTGCCGCCGCCGCTGTATCCTCCGTTGGTAGCGGCAACGGCACCTGTGTCAGCGACAAACTCCGGAACGGGTGCTTTGCGCGGATTTTCCGGATGCGAGGCCGCGAATCGTACACGGACCCCCGGCTGATCGAGATCCACGTGCACCAGGCTCACGAATTGGGGCGCACCGAACAAATCGTCAAAGTGGCGCTGAAAAAGAACGACTCCCGAAGCAACCTCCCGGCGCTCCCACTCCGTCTCGTCGAGAGAGAATCCCGTGTCCGCTCCGCCGGCGGGCAACGTGATTGCAGCAAGGGCGGCACCAAGAACAAGATGTAATCGCCGAGCCAAGTCAAAGTTCGGAAAAAAGTTCATGGGGGGAGTCTCGATGAGGGTTGTGGTGTGGATCGGCCACGACGGAAAACAGGCGAGGTCGTTGCACGGCATGAAAACGGATTTTCGCGGCTTCAAGGCGTCCCGGCGGGGGTTACGGGATGCACGGCGCTTCATCGGATTTCGTTTCTCCGTGATTCCCCTTTCCCAAAACTCGGTAACTTGGCCCAGTCCGGAAGTTCCGGCCGGGTATCGACAACAGGCGTGCCCGCCAGGCATTGCTTCTGCTTGCGTTCGTTCAAGTCGCCCCATTGCCCGTGGAGCGGGACCTCCGGAATTTCCCAGCCGGCCATCACCTTTGCTTCCATCTCGGCCACCAGGTCCGCATACTGAGGATACCAAGCGAGATTCAGCTCTTCGTTCGGATCGTTATCCAGATCGTAGAGCTCGTCGATATCGTCTTCAGTGTGAATGTACTTGTAGCGGTGATCACGGATCATCCGCGACGGGTCGAGCGTATGGTAGTACTCGGCAAGAACATGATCGCGCACAGGATTCCCCTCGAAAGCCGGCTGAAGATCACACCCTTCCGTCTGTGCCGGCAGGTTTATGTGCGCCATGGACAGAACGGTGGGCAGGATGTCGTGGATCTGCGCGAGCGAACCGGAACGGGTATTCGACGGGAGCCTTGAGGGCATGGAAAAGATCAACGGAATCCGCACGGAGGACTCATAAAAGGTGTGCTTTTCGCACAACCCGTGGGAAAAAAGGTTTTCACCGTGATCCGAAGTATAAACGATCAGGGTATCTTCCCGCAGTCCGAGCCGGTCCAATTGGTTCACGATACGTCCCACGCAGTCGTCGAGATACGACACGAAGCCGTAGTATGAGGCAATCGACCGCCGCACGAGCTCTTCCGGATAATGATTGATATCGAAATAATGGAACCGCTCGATCAGGCGTCTCGGCTTGTCCACGGGAGGCGTGCGGTAATCCGGCAGCGAACCGATGTCGTTCGGATCGTAAAGATCATGAAAACGTTTCGGCGCCCTCCAGGGCGTGTGGGTCGCCCGAAAACCGGCATAAAGGAAAAACGGACGGTTCGGATCGCGGCGGTTCTCAAGAAAGTCCGCGCACCGCTCGGCGATGATTCCGTCCCACATTTGCTCTTCCTCAAAAGGAAACGGTTCACCTTCCACGTTATGATATGAAGGCTCCCACATCTCCGAATGGATTCGGCCCCGATGGTAGGCGTGGGCCACCTGATCGCCGACGATCGCGGGATAATCCTGTGCATCGTAGGACTCGAAACCGGTGAAATCATGTTCGTAACACAGATCGGTGTCGCCGTCGAAAAGATGAAAGCCGAGATACCCGGCGCCGTGGGTCTGGTAACCGGCGTCCCGCAAGGATGTCACGAGTGTCTGGATACCAGGTTGACGCTGCGGATAGTAGGGTTTTCCCGATCGGTGACGCTCGTTGAACAACGTTACCAACCCGTTCGTGTGGGGATGGGTCCCCGTGAGAAACGAACCGCGCGACGGCATGCAGAGCGGAGAAGTGCAGAATGCATGGTCAAAGATCACTCCGTTGCGCGCCAGTCCGTCAATATTGGGCGTTTGGACGACGGGATGGGAGTGGCACCCGAGGACATCCTGCCGGTGCTGGTCGGACATTAAAACGATAATGTTCATTCTTAGACGCTCTGTGCTTCCCGTGAGGTCGCCGTAGCGCGATTAGATCTCATGCGATCCCACCGCCATTCTGAAACGTAGGAGAACTTATTGCGCTCATTAGGAGGAAGTCAAAAACCTGAAGGGGTTATCCCTAACCCGGCAGAACGGTGCCCCCCTCGTTCCATTTACCCGGGATCATGACGAGCTTGGGGATTTGAGGGATTCCCCTCTCGTTGTGGTATAGCTGTTCGACGACCAGATCTACGGCAACCGCACCCATTCCATGGTAATCATAACACATCCCGGCAAAGTCTCTGCTATTCGGGGGACACGACAGAACCACATAGGCCCGGTCGTCCGGGACGCCGTCACCGAGCTCCCGGAGCCATTCCAGCCCGATGTTTCCCAGAATCGCATCCGGCTGATACTGGCGCACCCACTTCTCAAACCCCTCCCGTCGGGGTTCCGCCGACATGAAGGGAGGGATTCGCTCATGTTCCGGCAGCGTCGTTTGGCAGTAGGTGTAGGCGGCGAGCCAATGATGATCCAGGCGTTCATCGGCCAACGAGGACGCCGCTAGACCGATGCGGCGGTAACCCCGTTCCAGCAACTTCCCGATGGCGGTCCGGGTGGACCGAAAATGATCCAGGCTCACCCGATGGATTTCCGGATCGCTCATCGAAAAACCCAGCGCCACGGGGGCAAAGCTGTCCCAATCCAATTGTATCGTCGACTCGGGAGGCAACCCGATCGGATAAGGGGCGTAAACCACGCCGGCAATGCCGCGCGTCCTCAACATTCTGCTGAACCTGCGTCCCGACATGCCGGGTGCCCGCGCCCAATAAGGCTCCAGCTTGAACCCGAGATTTTCCGCCCGCGCCCGTGCGCCCGAGAACAGGGCGTTCGGCGAATAAGCCGACCGCCATCCGTCTTCGGTTGAGTGAAAGGTAAGAAAAGCGATGGTGTCGGGGGTAATCTTGCTCGGCCTGGTCCTGCGCAATTCGCCCATCAAGGCACCGATCAACGGATTGGGCCGGTAACCCAGCTTCTCGGCTGCATCGATAACCCTCCTCCGGGTGGCCGGGGATACCTTGCCTTGATTTCGCATCGCTCGCGAAACGGTCATCATGGAGACTCCCACCCGGTCTGCCACCGTTTTCATCGTTACCCGTCCTTGTTCGCCACCCATGGAAATGTTAGGAGTAACCCTTTTTCAGCGTTGTTGTCAAAACACTCCTGTGCTTTATTGTCGACGCCGTTCCCGTATCGATCCCGTCCACGTCAAACCCTGTCCCGACCATGAGCTCACCGCCGTCCGCCTCCAACCCTCGTTCTCCGGGGTTCACCCTGATCGAGCTTCTCACCGTCATCGCCATCATCGGTATCCTCGCGGCCATTCTGATTCCCGTTGTCAGTTCGGTCCGGGAATCCGCCCGGCAAAGTCAATGTGCGAGCAATCTAAGGCAAATCGGGACGGCGATGCACCTTTATCACAGTGAAAACGGCCGTTTCCCCGGGCAAAATGACGGGAGTTTCATGACGCTGGCGGGAAAACGGGGCGGGGACGGCGGTGCCATGGGTGGCGCCTACCGAACCCCCGCCACGGAACGCCCCCTGAATCCCTATCTCGACGTTGCGGATCATCCGGAGGCGGATGTGGAGGTGGTCCGCTGCCCTTCCGATGATGCGGTCATGTACGACACCGCGGGCAGCTCCTACGGTTATTCCAACGTGAACAATTACCTCCATCACCCGCCCCCCAACCCGCGGGGCGTCATCGATTACGAAGTGATCGCCCCCACAAAAACACCGATGGCCTTCGACATCAATGCGGGCCTCCTTGCCCAGGGAGGCGGGGTGTCCGCTTACGAGTGGCACGGCGATCCCCGTAAATATAACTTGGTTTTCGTGGACGGCCATGTCGCATTCATGGAAATCGAACCGGGGCGCCGGATTACCCGCAATTACACGTTTTTCTGGAATCGGGGGCCGATTTAAGTCCCTTCCAGGAAGACGAGGGCATTCCCCCTCGGGGAGGTAAGGGTTGAGAGCCGGAGATACCTCCCGCGCGCTCTTCCCGGCACCCCCGAGGCCTTGGCTTCGATTGCTTTCGCCGTCGCCCATTGCGGCGGAAAGCGGAAGGCGGAAATCAGGGATCGGGAGACAGGGGGCGGGGGGGAAGGCGGAAAGGGGAAACGCTGAAAGCGGAAGAAATGTAGTGACCGGGTTTACCCCGGGAGATTCCGAGATCTATCCTTCCCTGGATCACGTTTTCGGATTCTCCTGCCGCCTGTCTTCTCATTCATTCCCCTCTCGAGAGGGGGGGACCAGGCGCCAGCCTGGTGGGTGTGTTGTCCGAAAACGTGATGACGTGCTGGATATGTAGCCAAGCGGCAAGCCTTGACGCTTTGTCGGCCGCCTTATACATCCTCAATCACGGTGCCCGAAAAGCGTCCACGCATCACCCAGAAACACATCGCGGAAATGGCGGGGGTTTCGAAATCGGCGGTATCGCTGGCACTGCGCAATCACCCCAGTCTACCGCGGGTCACCCGCGAGCGAATCCGGCGCCTGGCCGACCGGATGGGCTATTACCCCGATCCGGCGCTGTCCGCCCTGATGGGTTACCGTCACGGTCACCGGACGCTGAAAAAACTCCGCGGACTCGGTTACCGCCGGATCGGCTTCGCCCTGCAGAACACCGTGGACGCACGCGTGGAGCACGCCTGGCTCGGGGCGTACCTCCTCGACCGCGAACTCGACGGCGACGGCCCGCCCATTCCGCCCCTGCTTTTCCGGGGCGCGCAGCGGGACCGCTTCCAAGGCTGGTTCGACGATCACCGTCCCGACGCCGTCGTCACCGCCGAACCCGGTTTCGCCGCCACGCTTATCGACTGGTGCGGGCGATTGAACCTGAAGGTTCCGAACGATATCGGCGTGGCGGTGGTTTCCAACGTTCCCCTCGAAGGCCGTTTTTCCGGAATCAACGAACGCTCCGAACAGATCGGCAAAACCGCCGTCGACGTCCTGGCCCGCCTCCTCTACCGGAACGAAACGGGAATCTCCGACACCCCCCGGCGCATCCTCATCGACGGCACCTGGGTCCCCGGCCAAACGCTGAAAGCCGCGGGACGGAAACGACGAGATGTTTCATTTCTCGTTTTCCGTTTCCCATTTTTCATTTTTGAACCGCCCGGAAACCCGCTCCCGATTTCAATCGCAACTTCAACCTCACGCCGGTGGAGGCGGAGGTCGACGAAACCGTCCCGGCACGGGAGACAGGGATCAGGGGCCAGGAAGAGAAAGCGGAAAGGCGAAATCCTGAAACGCTGAAAAGCTGAAATCCAGAAACGGAGCGTCGAGCTTCAGCCGGCGCGAAACCGTGCGGATTTCGAGCACGGGCCGGAGGTCGACGAGCGACCTCCTTACGTTCCGCCCCAAACACGAATCACCAATCACGAATAACCCCTCTCGTAAGCATGCCGCTTGCCGGCATCCGCACGCTGCGTATTCGGAATGTCTCGTACGTCTCCGCCGACCCTCCCCTCTCTGCGGTGTCGTTCCGGCGGTCCGGCGACGGATCACTCCAACTCCAGCGCCCGCCGGACCGGTTCGGGGGGCTCAACGATCTCGAAGCCGTAGCCGACGTGGTAGGGGTAACGGTCGAAGGCGTCGCCGGTTCCCAGCATCCGGGGATCTTCCAGGGCTTCGAGCTCGTTTTCGAGAATTCCCGCGAGGTGCTCGCGAACCGCCCGGTAGGCGGGATCGCCGGCGAGGTTGTTCATCTGGTAGGGATCGTTTCGCAGATCGTACAGTTCCTCGGCGGGCCGTTTGCCGAAGCTGAGAAGAAACAGGGGCTGCACGTCCGGGTCATCGGCGTGGTCGATCAGGTACTGCTTGGACGGCCCCGCGTCGGTATCGCTGAAAATGCCCTGACTGGAACTCACGTCGGGGTCCCCGGCCGGCCAGCGATCGGGTTCGAAATTCCGAAGGTAAAGAAAGTCTTCCGTCCGGATCCCGCGTATGGGATACCCGGATCCGTCGCGCCGGGCGTGTCCGTGGTGCCGCTCCTTGGCCAGGAGCGCGTAGGAGCGGAAACCCTGCACGCGCCCCTCCCGTTCCGACTCCATGATCGGCAGCAGGCTGCGCGCGGTCATTTCCCGGGGTTGGCGGACCCCGGCCGCTTCGAGGAAGGTGGCGGCGAGATCGCTGGCATGGACGAAATCCGTCACCACCCGGCCGCCCCGGTCGCCGCTCATCCGTTCCGGCCACCAGATGGCCAGGGGAATGTGCGTGCCCGCGTCGTAAAGGTTGGATTTACCCCGGGGAAACGGCCAGCTGTGATCGCTGCTGATGACCACCACTGTGTTCTCCAGTTCGCCCGCAGCCTCCAGCAGATCGAGCAACTCCCCGACCTCGCGGTCGAAGCGCTGGACCGACGCAAAGTAGTTGCCGATATCCCGCCGCACCTCGTCGACATCGGGCAGGTAGGGAGGCACCTCCACCTCGTCGGGGTCGATTCCCATTTCCCGGCGCAAATCGGCGGAATACCCGCGGCTGCGGTGGGGATCCTGACTGCCGAACCAGAAAGCAAACGGCGCGCCCTCCGGACGCTCCTCCAGGAAGGCGGCAAAGTCGTCAAAGGAAGGCCCGGCAGGGTTCCGCTCCCGGCCGCCGGCGCCGACGTTGCCGGGCGCCCAGCCCTTGCCGGTGTAGCCGACAGAATAACCGGCCTCCTCCAGCAGATCCGGGTAGACCGGAATCTCGGCCGGCAGGGTGGAATGCAGGTTGGCCCCGGGACCCAGGCGCCAGATGGGCTGACCGGTCAGGACCGCTCCGCGGGCGGGCGTACAGCTCGGCGCATCGATAAACGCCCGGTCGAAGCGCACCCCCGCCTCCGCCACCCGGTCGAAGGTGGGCGTCTCGATCCCCGGCGTGCCGTGGATACTGCTGTGCACGCCCCAATCGTCGGCAAAGGCGAAGAGGATGTTGGGACGGTCGGCGTCATCCGCGGCCAGGGAAACCGCGCCCGCCATCCAGGCAATCAGGGCAAGGGACCCCGGTCCCGCGAGCGACAGCGCCCGTCGCTTTTGCCTCGGCCCCTGACCGCTCCTCACGGAGCCGCCTGCGGCGGAAGGAGTGAATCCGCCTAAGCTTTTGGATACGTGGAATAATTGAATGGGAAACAAACGATTCATGGCGAGTGCGGAGGTTAGAGATGTAAGGGGCCGACGTGTCCGAACGCACCAAGTGTTTGCAGACAACCACAGTCACCGCAACAAAAAGCCCCCTGAGACCAGCGGATTCGTCACGGAGGGCCACCCCGGAGGAAACGATGGCACCGAGTCAAACACCGTGAGATACGCGCCGGGCTCCGGCCGGCCCCCTCAAGCCAATAAGGCCGCCCCGAGGGTTCCATTCCACCGCTCCTCCACAATCTCGTGCGAAGACACCGGTACCGAACGAACCTTCGTAATCAGATTCCGGTCTTTCGCGGCAAGATTGTCATCGCCCCCGCGAATCTTCGGGCAGCGGCTACTGTTTCCCTTGGATTCGTTTCAATTCTTCCAGATCGATCCTGTCCTTGGCTCTTTGAGAGGCGGCTTTATTCTTCAAAAGATCGTCGAACCCGATAATGGGCACCTTTCGGTCGCCCAACTGAAGATCAGCTCTGCCGTTGTAGCACTCCTCGAAGGTGGTCCCATCGATCCCCGTCAAAACCTGAATCTTGAGCGGTTCCCTCCCAATCTCGACGACAATTTCATCCTGGAGAAAATCCTCTTTGCTCAAGCCAAGATCCGGAAAGCCAAACTTGGAAAACACCTCCATCATCTTACCGGCATTTTCTTCGCTAATAGCGATGAAAACATCCAAATCGCCAGTATATCGAGGGAACCCATGGAATCCGACGGCGTAGCCTCCGACAATCAGATACCTAACGCCGTGGCTTTCGAGTAACTCGATAAACTCTTGGAAATGCCTGTTCAGCATACTGTTTTTCCCCCAAGCGGTTAATCGCCTCCACCGCCTGAAGCCGTTCCGCAGCGGTTGCCCTCACCCAATCACGGGTGGACTTCGGCTCCCTAAGCTTTCGCTTTACGACACGCATCGATGATCCACTTTATCCATCGACAGCCCCCGGACAACAGGAATTTTCATATTCCTTCCGCCGGAGTGTCTTGCACCTCCCCGGTTGTTTCCAAACACGATTCCACATTCTTAAACTCCGGTTGCTTCCGGTGGGCGCCACAAGCCAGCAGGTAACACCCAATCCGATCAGTCCGTTTTATTTCCGGCCCATCATCCGGTCGAGGGAGTCGGATGTGTGATGGACCAATGCGGCGGGGTAATGCGGGTAGGGCTGAAAGTATTCGAAGGTCAGGTAACCCGTGTAGTCGATCGCCTCCAAAGCCTCCATGACCGCCGGCCAATTGGTCGTCCCGTCCAGAAGCGGGCGGAAGTTTTCCAGGGACGAATCGTTGCTGCGCCCGTTGAATTCCTTGAAATGCGTGTTCCGGATGCGCTTCCCGAGAATCGGTATCCAATGTTCCGGGGACTGAAAGATCATGATGTTGCCTGTATCGAAATGGGCATGTACACGGTCGCTCCCGAAACTGTCCACAAATTCGACCATTTCCATGGGGCTCAGGATATAGCCGTTATAGAAAATGTTCTCGATGTTCAGGTTTACTCCCAGGGATTCGGCTTCGGGCACCAGTTTGCCGACCGCTTCCCGCGCCCGGCGGTCGCAGACATCGTTGGGCACCGGCTCGTGATCGTCCCGCCAGGGGATGCTTACCGCACCGGGCACCACCAGGAGATTGTCCGTGCCCAGGTCATGGGCAGCCCGCACCATCTTCCCGGCCAGCTCCTGCCCGCGCTCCCGCCTGGCCCGATCGTTGCTCGTCAGCGGATACGGCCAGAACAGGAACGAACACAGGCCGCTGATGGCAATCCCGACTTCATCGGCCATCTCCCGGATGGCCTTAAATTCGTTGGTGCCGGATTCGGGAGAGATCTCGCTTTCGAGATCGTAATTTAACTCGACCCCATCGAAACCCGCTTCTTTGGCCAATACCAGACATTCCCGCAGAGTCATTCTTTCCGGGTAGGGCAACGCCCACAGATTGATGGATTTTTTCATGTTGTAGCGTTTCGGCGAGCTGCCCAGCGGACCGGGCCGGGAGCTCGCGGCCGCCCCCGCGACCGAGCCGCCGGCCGCAACCGCCCCGACCGCCGTGACCATCGCTTTAATCGCGGTGCGACGCGACATGACCCGGCCGCTGCTATCGGTCGGATCAAAGACAGGGTAAGCGTTGCCCCGGGCACGGTTCATCGAAAACGGATCGCTGTGCTTCATGCTCGCCTTTCTACCCGGGCCCCGGCCATTTGTTCAAGCCAATCCCGTTGAAAGAGCACGGTCTTTCATTTGCAAGCTTTGATCCGCTTTTTTTAACCAAAAATCTCGAATTTCAAATTTACGATCTGAAATGCTTTTTCATGCGGCCTTCAGAGGACAAATGAAAAAGCCGTGGTTGAAAGAGTGGGAAAACAGGGGCAGCCCGAGTTTCCCTGATTCCCCTAACCGACTTCAGTCACGGCGGGCTCGGCGGCCACCGGTTTCCACGTTTCAAAAGCGATGGAGGCAATCGGTGTATACGTAAGGTCGCTTTCCTTTCGGCGATTTCCGTTCTCTTCGGCGATTTTCCGCGACAGCGACTTCTTTCAACTATGGTTCCAGGGGACGAGGCACTCCCCGCCCCGAATGGTGATCTCGTCCAAAAAACGCGCCGCCTTCACGCAGTTCGCTGATTCCGGCGTAGCGAATATTGCGGCATGCTCGGCACCTTTCCCGAGAGCAGCTAAACAACCTTCCACCAATTCCTCCCCTCCCCAGTATGGTTTTCAGTCGTGTTTTCGGAGTTTCCATGTCACGTTCCAAACATGTGCTCACGGCTTCAGATTATCGCCGCCTGCCTGGTGACCCTCCTTCCGTACCTTTCCCCGGTGAGCGCGGATGAGATGCCGACGACCGCGGACATCGTCGTTTACGGCGGAACTTCCGCGGGGGTAATGGCGGCGGTTCGGGTGGCCCGCGAGGAGCGCTCGGTGATCCTGGTCGTGCCGGACAGTCACATCGGTGGCACGACGACCGGAGGGCTCGGTCAGACCGACATCGGAGGAGGAATGAGCGGCATGGCCCGCGAGTTCTATCGACGCGTTTACAACCACTACGAGACCGAGGAAGCCTGGACGTACGAAACCCGGAACGATTACTTCAACGCATCCTGGTACGACCTTTGGAGCCTGGAGGGGCGGCCCTGGAGCCGGGAATGGCGCGACGGAGCCGCGTTGACTTTCGAACCGTCGGTCGCGTCCGCGGTCATGGCCGAAATGCTCGAAGAAGCGGAGGTAACCGTTGTCAAAGGCGAGCGGCTGAACCGCGAGGATGGCGTGCGCCGGGAAGCGGGATGGATCACGGAGATCGAAATGGAATCGGGGTTGGTCTTCACAGGTGAGGTTTTCATCGACGCCACCTACGAGGGCGATCTGATGGCAGCCGCAGGAGTCACGTACTTTGTGGGACGGGAGAGCAACAGTGTTTACGGGGAGACCTTCAACGGCGTACAGACGCAACGCGTGTCGCCGGGTCATCAATTGCCCTCCGGCATCGATCCCTACATCGAACCGGGCGACCCGGACAGCGGTTTGTTGCCGGGCGTCGATCCGTCGGGGCCGGGCGAGGAGAACTCGGGCGACCACCGGGTTCAGGCCTACAATATTCGCATCACGATGACCGATGTGCCGGAGAACCGTGTGCCGTTCGACCAGCCGGACGAGTACGACGAACTTGAATACGAACTGCTGTTCCGGGCATTCGAAGCGGGCCTCGACAGCGTGCCGCTCCATGCGGCCAGGATGCCCAACCGTAAAACCGACACGAACAACAGTGGCGGCTTTTCGACGGATTTCATCGGCCGCAACTACGACTATCCCGACGCGGATTACGCCCGCCGGGAAGAGCTCGTCAACGAACACCGCACCTACATCCGGGGCCTGTTGTGGACCCTGGCGAATCATTCCCGGGTTCCCGAATCGATTCGCGAGGAGTTGAGTGGCTGGGGCTACGCCAGGGACGAGTTTGCCGCGGACGAGCACCTTTCCCCGCAATTGTACGTGCGGGAGGCACGGAGGATGGTCAGCGATTACGTCATGACCGAGCAGGATGTCCGCGGGAACCGTGAGGCTCCCGACGGCGTGGTCATCGGCGGCTACCAGATCGATTCGCACCACACCCAACGCTACATCAACGCCGAGGGTGAAGTCCGCAACGAAGGCGAGTTACAAACCGGCGCCAGTCCTTACGGGATCAGTTATCGCGCCATCGTCCCGCGTGACGGCGAAGCGCGAAACCTGATCGTTCCGGTGTGCGTTTCCGCGTCCCATGTGGCGTATGGAACGATTCGTATGGAGCCTGTGTATATGCAGCTCGGCCACGTCGCGGGTCAGGCGGCCGTATTGAGCATGGAACAGGGAGTTGCCGTTCAGGACGTGGATTATTTCGCGCTTCGGGAAAAGCTGGCGGAGCAGGATCTGGCGCTTCCCGAAACCACTTTGACGCCGCCTGGCAACGATTCGCCGCCGGAGCACTACTACACGGGTTTCATTAACGGCGATTTTGAAGACGAGCCCTTCGACCGGTACTGGAGCGTGAGCGACAACGTGCTCGAACATCCCGGTTTCGCGCCCGATTCCACCCGGGCGGCATTCATCGGGGTCAATCCGTCCTCCGACAACCCTGTCGAACTCGTCCAGAACCGGCCCTACTGGCTGGACTACATCATTCCCCCGATCAACAATCCGGACACCGGCGAACCTACGGCGAAGGAATACATTCCAACCGAACCGGAATGGCGGCTTGAGTTCCACGTCGTTGTCGCCGATCCCGGCAGTCCCGCGCAGCGCAGCCTGAATCTCCTGATTCCTCACCAGCGCTCCGACCCGGACTACACCGGCACCACCCCGCCCCAAATCAATTTCCGCATCACCGGGGATGGCGGGGCGCAAGCCTTCAGCGGGGGACCGAACGATCCCGACTCGGAATGGCGCCAGGTGTTGCCCGCGGGAACCTTCGAGTTCTCGGAACTGGACGAAGAAAACACCTTCTTCGCCCCGACGGTTTACCACATCAAAATAGAGGGAAATTATTCCGGGTCCGACCCTTTTTATACGGTCACCGCACGGGAGGACGGCGTCGAAGAGGAGATCACCAGCGAAGCAATGCGGGCGTGGCAGTACAACAACCCGTTGCCCGGTGACGGGATCATTTCGCTCAGAGCCCACGGTTTTGTCGACGCTCCCTACGCGCTCGACCGGATCCGTTTGGTGAGCGTAACGGACCTGCCCGACGGCTTCGTTTCCTGGCAACGACAGTTCTTCAGTGACAGCGAAAGGGCCGACGAGTCGATCAGCGGGCCTGACGGCGATCCACGCGGTGACGGAACTCCCAACCTGCTGAAATACGCGCTGGGCCTGCCTCCCCGAGTCAACGGGACCGCCCGCTTACCCGGCCCGAAAGTCCGGGATTTCGAGGGTAAAGGCTACCTGACCCTGACTTTTACCCGTCCCGAAGTGGTACGCGACATCGTTTATCAAGTGGAGGCATCCGAGGACTTGAAAAACTGGAGCGATTCTGGCATCGTTGCGGAGATCGACAACAACAAAGACGGAACCTTAACCCACACCTACCGCGACGCCCAACCGGTGGCATCGCCCGAACGCCGGTTCCTTCGGCTGCGAGTCAAAGGTCAGCCACCCTGAGCCCGCCGTTCCAATCCGGCGAAAATCTTACTCTGGTCATCTCCATCACCGGAGCAAAAGCTCCTCGCTTCGCACGGCCAAAGATCGCCTCTTCTCCTATTCCGGGATACGGCAGATCTCGCTTCCTCGGTACCAACCGCGGCTTTTATCTTATGGCCCCCAGCCCCCGTCCCCTCGCCCACGGTTCCAGGAATATTACAGCAGGTTAGACCCAATCCAGAGCAGTAATTTTAACAGCCGCGAGTTCCATCGAGATTTCGGATTCGACTTCCGCATCAATGGTAAGCTCGTGGAAATAGATCAAAGGTACTCCTCTCGGGAGACGCCTTTCCCCTTCCTCCCGGGGTTCGGCAGCGAAATACCGGGTTGTTTCATCGAACGGAACCGTTCGGACAAACCAGGAGTTCCCGGCAGCGGCCATGACGGAGGCTTATGATGTGGGAACGTTTGCCATTGCGACGTGTTCCTTACTTTTGTCCCGGAGAAAAGCGGGAATACACGGAGCCCTATTTCTGGTCCGATCCCGACGAATCCAGCCGGGTTCGGATGGCGAGGGCACCGGAGTGATCCGGTTTGCGGACGAGAATCGCCTCGATCAACTGCTTCACGGCAACCTTCCGGGGTTCCTCCATCTCCAGCAACATTTCCGCCAGTTCGATGCCGGCCTCGACATTTCCCTCCCAATAGGCCCTCAATAGATTCAAGTGCACCTGAACTTCCGCCCATTCGGTTCCCGGGGGCAAGGCTTCTTCTTTCCTGGTTTCCGGCTGAATCCGCGCGGCGAGGCCTGCGACTCTGGCGGGTTTTAATTGGTCGTGAGGGACTGTGTAGTTGATCTCCATTCCCGTGGCCTGGCTCGCCAAACGCTTTCCGGTGAATCTCACGTGAAAAAATTCGCGGGAAGCCGACGGTCTTGCGGTTACGAGAACCTTTCGGGTGTCGTCTTGCAGCCAGAACGCCCGGGTGGTCGGATCGATCAGGGCCGCCCGGTAGAGGACGGGATAAAAACTCCAGTTGGATTGCAGGGTGACCCGCGCCAGATGGAGGGGGTGCGAGACCCCGGACGACTCCAGGGTCCCCGCCGGAATATAGTTCCAGGTGGAGGTCGCACTGGCAAGAATGACCTGTCGGTTATCACCCGTACCGGCCGACAACACCACGATACCGAATCCCGCATCATACTCGGCTGGAAAACGGTCGAGCCGGGTTTCGCGGGGTACCGCGAACGAGGAATCGTAAAGGTGAACCTGGTGCCACTCGCGATAATCGCGGTGATCCGGCTTGAAGGCGATCTGTTCCAGCGGGCCCGACCATTGCCAGAACGGAAATCCGGTTTGAACCTTTAAGACGACGAGCCCTCCGAGCGGGACCAGCGAAACGATCACGAAAAATCCGGCGACCGCCGTCCACGGGCTACGCCAGGGGATTCCCATTCGGACACCGAGGGTTTCGCGCGTTCCCCGACGGGCAAGGAACCACAACAAAAAGATACTGAGCGCCACCGTAACCACCCAGGCGGACCATCCCGCGTGCGAAATGCTTTCCACACCCCACACCCCTGCTTCCCGGACCGGCTGGAGCAGCATCAGCACCACCAGAACGATGGCGGCCAGCCAAGCACCCGGCCTCAGACGCCACAATCCGACTGCCACAAGAATCATGAACGACGCGGTGATTCCGATCAGAACCAGCAGCAATTGAGGCCAGCCGCTCAGCCAGAACAGACTGTAAGGGGCGCTTTGACCCATCGCGGCCAGCTCATCCCAGGATTGGGCGAGTTCCGGTTGGAGGGCCTCATGCCCGCGCCACGAATCGAGGGCCTCCAGCAGGGACAACCCCGCTGCCAAAACCAACAAAACCGCACACACCCGAAGCATGAGGCGAGTGTACCGGCGGGCCGTAATGGGTGTGGGTTGATTCAAGAGCAGCGGAAGCTAATTCCTCCAGGAATAGGGAGTCAATCCGTATCCGAGGCTGTCGGGTGATTCTCACGGGATTTCTATTATTCGATTACAGCATGCGCGAGGTCGGTGCTGGACTCAACGAACGCAGGCGTAGACCGACGAGTTGTCGGTCTGCGACGGTGACCTCATGAACAAGCCCCGCGAACCTCCGAGGCATCCTTACCGGCCGCGATTTCGCAGTTCACCGCGGAATCCGGGCAAAAGGGAAAAAATTCGTCGCGCGCGGTCTGCCGGGACTGCGGTCAGGTGACTGGCTGCGGCTGATCGGATTGCGGTTCCTCGGCTACTACCTGTCGTCGCTGGTGAACTTCTCCGGGCTCCAGTATATCAGCGTCGGATTGGAACGGGTAATCCTGTTTACGTATCCGGCACTCGTGCTGCTGCTGGACGCTATCGTGCTGCGGCGGGGCGTCTCCGGGCGGGCTTGGGGAGCGGCGGCATTCGCATGGACGGGAATCCTCTTCGCCTTCGGCGGGGAAGCCCGGGTTCCGGTCGCCAACGGCAATCTTCCCCTCGGCCCCGCCCTGGTGTTTGCCAGCCCATTCGACTTAGCGAGACCTTTTCGAGCGTGGGGCGGGCGCATCGCTTCGAGCCGAGCCCTTCTGGAAACGAACTTAGTTGGTTGCACACCTTCCGAGCTCAAGGTTAGCTTTGTCGAATGAACCTCGTCAGATCCAAACCTCATAAATCCCCAACCGCTTACCTTATCAGCGCGGTGGCACTTCTCCTCGGGTGTGCATCGGTAACATTCGCAGGCGATAAGCCCCCGCCTGGAATCCTTAACCAAGTTGATGTCGCGCCCGTTTGGTCCGTGCACCGGAACGGTCCCCCGGAGCTCCTGACCCGGGACGAACACCAATACGTTGCCTATTATGATCACGATCGTTTTTTGACCCTTGCCCAGCGGGAATTGGGATCGGATGAATGGAAGTTCCACCGCTTTCCCGTGCAAATGGGATGGGCAACGGGCGGTCACGCCAAACTGAGCCTTGCGCTGGACCGCGATGGCTACATCCACCTCAGTTGCTATCGGCGGGCAATGCGGCAGGCGCCGGAACCGCCGCCTGCGGCCCTTTACTATCGATCCAAAGCTCCGCACTCGATCGATGGGTTCGAGCACCTTTATATGATCACGCCCGAGGAACATCCGCATTATCCAACCTACTACACCGTTGGCGACACCCTTTTCTTTACCTACCGGCACGGAGGGAGTGGCAGAGGAGACCAGCTGCTGAATCGTTACGATGACGAGAGTCGTGACTGGGTAAGAGAGTTTGAAACTCCGCTGCTGGACGGAGGCGGTGAGAGAAATGCCTATGTTCATGGCCCCGGTGGACCCATGCCCGGACCAGACGGACGCTTTCATTTGCTCTGGGTTTGGCGCGAGACTCCCGACCATGAAACCAACCACTCTTTATCCTATGCCCGCACCGTCGGGAATGATTTGCATCAATGGGAATCGGCAGCCGGAGTATCGGTAACGCCGCCGTTTAAAGTTGATGATAGCGAATTAGTGGTCGACGGCACACCGCCGGGTGGCGGATTGAGTAATGTCCTCTTCCGCATGAATTGGGATTCCAAGCAAAGAGTGGTGCTCAGCTTTCACAAGTTTGACGAAGAGGGTACCAGCCAGATCTACAATGCCCGGCTTATCGACGATGCGTGGCATATCGTCCAGGCCACTCGCTGGGATTTCGTTTGGGGCGAAACATACAAAGGGCGTGGTGCTCTCGGCATCGGTGAATATGTGCGCATGGACAGCGTTGAACCGAGAGGAAATGGCGAACTGACCCAATATGTCTGGAACCGCGATGACGGAGGAGCACTCATTGTGCTCGACGAGGAGACCTTGTCACCGATCCGTGTGGAAGACCCTCAGCCTGCCCCGGAATGGCGGAGGGCACTCACCAAGCCGGAATCCGATTTTCAGGTTGAACCGATCCCGGAGTTGCGGCGCTCCGGCGGACCCATGCAGGTCAACCTCATCCCTGACAAGGATGGCACGGATGTAGAAGATGCTGAATATTACGTGCGCTGGGAACATGCGGGCACCAATCGCGACCGAGCAGTCCCGAAGCCATGGCCGGAACCAACGATGCTGCGGGTTTACAAAATCGGCAAAGAAAACTGAATTGAAATGGGGGAACGCGGGATAGAGTCGGGGCGAAACATGGTACATTTCACCCGTCGACCCCCATATCCAACGTGCTTCGCCCTACCCCCTTAGCTACCGCTCTCACAGACCGTCCCCAAGCGGAATCACGTGAATGCCGGATCGGGTCATATTTTGAAAGCCGCCCGGGCCATCGCCGGAAGCACCGAAAAGGAAAGCCGGGCGACCGTTTTCAAAGAGGATGAAAGGCCGTTCGAATTGACCCAGCACTTCGGTCGTGCCGTCGTCGAAGGTCACCCGACGACTCCAGGCCTTCACCTGCGGGGCCAGTTTCCACCGCACCCCATCCTCCGAGAGGGCACGGACGCCGGCGTGCCGCTCCCCGGAGATGTTCCCGCTCATGTCCTTGGCGATCAAGGCGTAGCCGCCGTCCGGTCGCTGCCAGACGAAGGGGTCCTCCAGTTCGCCCCCGAGGGCTTCGATATCGAAAATCGGCTCGTCCCCGACAACGGTGTAGGGGCCGAGGTATTGCGGAGCCTTGGCCACGCCAAAGACCATGCGCCCATGGGTGCCATCCGCTTGGTAACGACGCGCCTTGAAGTCAAGTAGCACGGATCCGTCGGCATGCACGACCGGCGCAGGGTTGGAGGTAAGGAAGCTGTAGAAAGTTCCGGGGCGCACATCCAGAATCGGCCGTTCAAAACGTTCCCATGGCCCGTCGAGACTCTTGGCCGTCGCCAGTCCGATGCGCTTGCCCGCGCGGGCGGCAATGCAGCGCGGATCGGTGAGTTCGAAACGCTCCCCGAGCGGCGCGGCGCCGAGAAGATGGGTGCTGCCCATGTGGAAGAGCAAAAAGGTGTCCCCGTGTTTCCGGATGGTCGGATTGTGGGTCGAGCGGCCATCCCAGAACTCGACTCCCCGCGCGGGCAGCACCACCTCCTTGAAGGTGTAGGGCCCCTCCGGTGTGTCAGCGACCGCGCGGATGACTTCGGAATTCGTCATCCAACCGGGATGAAAAGAAAAGTCCTTGGGCCAACGCGACGCGAAAAGGTGGTAGCGGTCGTCATCGCCCTTGATGACGGAGGGGTCCCAGACCCAGTAATCGTCCAGCCAGAACCCGGAGTCGCGCTGGATCGGCCCCATGGTGGGAAAATTGTCGGCGTATGTGTTCATGCTAAAGCAAAAAAACAATACCCAGAAGGAGGAAGGAGCCAATGCAGCACGGTTTTGCCATCTGTCTTCTCCATGAAGGTTTGAAGTAGCTCCAAAGCCCGATCCGTGTCAACGGCAGGCTATTTCAAGTGTTGAAAAAAGCCCCCTTCTTTTGTCCAAGGGGAAGAAAGGTCCGCAGCCTTTTTGGAAAACCTTTTACCTTCAGCCACCCACAATCGGGCATGCCCTGCCTTTTGTTAACCGACGGGGGAGCCATACCTGAAACGCGTGCAGCCCGGATGCGGCTTTTCGCGAAGGCAGCCTGCTGCCGAGCAACCTTCAATCTCACAGTGGAGGACAGGTCCGGCCATGGTGCCATTTGGGAGGGACTAAAAAACCGCGACTCTGATTGAGCCACGGTTTGCAGAAGGTTGTAGAGGTCTTGGCTGGACGGGAAAAACGAGCGCCCAGGCAATAGCTCTCACAATCAACTCTTCCGGAGAAGCCGGCGGCGGACAAATACGAAGCCCAGCGCGAGCAGGCCCGCCAACGCGGCGTAGGTCGAAGGCTCGGGAATAACGGCTATGCCGTCCTGGAAACGAAGATTGTCGATGACGAATCCGCTGCTTCTGTCATAAGCACTGAAAGCCCCGATGCCGGACAATACGAGATCGGAATCCAACCGATCACTCGTTATGCTTGCAGACCCGGCAAACGCCTGATCACCGTTAATTTCGGTCCACAGTTGAACGCTATTCGGGTCAACGGTAACCCCGTCAGGATTCGTCTCGGATTCCGAAGTGTTGTTGAGAACAAAATGAACGGTGACCAAGGTGTCCATCGGATAACTGTTGTCAACGAAGCTCGCACCACTGCTCTGTTGAAATGCAAAAAAACCTTCCGACTCGTCGGGCCGCGTGTCAGCGATCATGCGAATAAGGTTGTTGCTTCCAGAAAGGATATTGGCGTTCGAGTTTTGATTAAGGGCAAAAGCTACCCGAGCATCTTCAAACTCAACGCCCGTGGAACTGTTAAAGAAATCAAAGGAAAAAGTAGTTACCGTCTGCCCGGCACCGGTCCAATCGAAGTTGTGGCGGAAGGGGGTGACTATTTCGGCGGCTCTATCTGAGCCAGCCAGGCCCTCAACAATGTTGAAGCTGCCGGCAGTATTGGCACTCTGAGAGCCGAGATCAAATGATTCGAAGTCTTCAAAAATCGTGATATTTCCATTAAGCGCATGCGATGCCAATAAACCACATGCAATGAAAGATATAGAAAAACTCTTGGTCAGCGTGTATGTTTTCATAGAATTTGTTTGTGTTTGAGGTGAATCGACGGGAAATCGCGCATCAAAACCGAAGAAGCCAGGTTGCAATGTCGACTGAACGAAACTGCGCTGTCACTGCCCTGATTTTAGAATTAATAACGGCTACTCTCAAAAAAATTCGCCGACCTTGCAATGCTTAAGTTATTCAACCATTGGATAAATTTCCGGAGCCCGCTTTTTCCGTCGATTCAGCGGCGAACGGATGAAGACACCTTTTCCGGGCCTTTCCAAGACGAGGGTAGGTCATCGGTGGCCGTGATCTCCCGCTCGAAGACACAGGTGTATTCCTCCGGCTGCCAGGGCCTTCCGCCACGGGACGCCATATCGCCATCCGGACCCATGCCGATGGCGTCGATTTATTCCCGGGGGAGGCGGGACGGAGTCAGCGCGAAACATTTTACATTTCCACATCGACCTCTATTGGTAACGTCTTTTGTCCTGACCCCTTATCCCGAATGCCACTCGGTTAAGCCCAACGTAGAACACGCTTTCAGCGTGTTGTCTCAGGCTGTAAGCCTAAGCCACTTCGATCCGCCGCTTAACCGAGCCCCATTCTCCTTGGCCCAAGTTTTACGATGGGCGGCGTTCATTTCTGATTCCCGAACTTTTCCCGCCACTTTTTATCGAGCTCGTCGAGCGTGAAACGTGTGCTGACGACAGAATGTTTTTTCGGGCCTGGTTGGTACTTGATGTAGGTCGTTGCGACGAATGTGCCGTCAGGCAGAACTTCGAATCCGGCATACCCGCAGTCCCAGTTCGCGTAGCTGTGCAAGAGTTTGATGCGATACTCGCCAGGGCGGCGTTCGATGATGTCGTCATAGGTGCCGACCCAGGCGACAAAATGACCGTAGGTCTCGCTTTGCCATTTATCGAAGCCTTGCCCTGCCCGATCACGCATGACGGCAACAACTCGTCCATCGGGCGCGTAGCGGATGACATGGCGATCGCCAGTGAGCGACGGATGAAGCTCGCGCGGTTCGGACCAGGATTCGCCTTTGTCATCACTTACTGAGAACAGCGCGTTGTATTGCCTACTCTGCTCGCGCATGAGCATCAGCCACTGTCTGCCATCCGGCGATCGGATTATTGCCGGCTGCGCCCAGATGCCGGGCGTTTTGAAGAGGATCCGCTCGTTTTCCCACGTCAGGCCGCCGTCGTAGGAGGCGCTTTGCCAGACGTGATTGGTTGGGTCACGCCGGTCCGACCACATAAGCACCTTTTTGCCATCATCCACCGAGAGGATATCTTTCGGAGGCACCTCACCGATCAGGCCGTTGTCTTTCATGGGTGACCATGTTTTGCCGCTATCCTCGGAAACAGCTTGCTGCATTTTGACGCCGGGAAACCGAAGGCCGCCGGCGAAGACGAACAAGCGTTCCACGCCTTCGGAATCGACCAAACGGTGAATCGTCGGCGTATTGCTCACGTCCCACCAGTTGTCGGGTACATCGATCAGATCGCTCCATGTTTTCCCGCCGTCGTCGCTGCGTGCAAGCGGCCCAACGTGGACCGCGTGGCCGCGTGCCCAGGCGGCGAAGATCGTTTCATTGTCAGGCATGAGCAAAGTATCGACATGTCCCTCGTAAATCTCCTCCGTACCTTCGGATACAATGACGTGCCGGTCTGTCTCCTGCGAAATGTCAACGGTTTCAATCTGGAGCGAAGGCTCCCATGAGCGCGATCCCAACGGCTCATACGGATTCGCGGGCATCAATTCGTCCGACCAGACAGTTACTCCGAACCGCCCGTAGACAATTTCATCGCCGGCTTGGACCTGTTTCTGGTAGACATCGCTGCGGTCGCGACCGTCGCCGATTCCACCGGAAAAGGGAGTGAATCGCTCTGTATCGACCCTCTCGAAGCCCGCGTCAATCAACGTGGCCGCTTCGCTGATATTGCCTGTGGCCGGGGTTATGACGAAGATAACTCCATCTTGCAACACCCGTATTCCACTGCGGTCGATAGATGATCGTACGAATGGTTGGCCTTCCAGAAAGTCCGGCCATTTGCGAATCTCGTAATCGCGGTCCAAAAAGAGCGCCTCCCCCGCATTTGCTTCGAAGACGCTGCCGCCGTCTAAAGGCTCCAGCACGTTTTCAGGTTCAAACGTGTTCGCGAGAGCTCCCCAGGTACCGCTCATTGCCGCGCCGAAAACTGTTGCGCAGACAACCATGACGGATTGCCGCCACCCCCTTATCACTCGGTTCAAGATACGAACTTCATTAGTTATAACGTGTTTCACCCTGCACCCTTTATCTAATCCCCGGTTTCAAGCTTTTCACAACAAACAGCCTACCTCGGCTGCGACGAACGTCAAGTCCGCCAGGAGCCCGGAAAAACCGGGGATGGAGCGAAGAGAACTATCGTGGGTACCGATAGGGCCAGGTCGATTCTTGACCAACGTTCATCAGCTTCCCTTGGGTCAGCTGCTTCGCCGAAAAGCTCACACGGCGATTCCGAACTTGCTTTGCGCTCCTCCCACAACCCGTTGCAACTTGAACCTCCGGACTCCCCCGGGAGTCTCGCATTCAACCTCGTCACCTTCCGAGAAGCCCAGAATGGCCGTGCCGATTGGCGCGAGGATTGAAAGATGCTGCCGATCAGGATCCGCGTTCTCCGGCATTGTAAGGACCCATTCCTCGGTTTTGCCGGTGTCGAGGTCCAGAAGATGGACACGCGAGTTAATCGCCACCACCCCCGGCGGAACCGCCCAAGCCTCCAACACAACAGCTCGGTCGAGTTTACGCTCAAGCTTGCCGAACCGTCCGCAGGGTTTCTTACCGTCGCCGTGGCGCATATCCACTATTCGCTCAATTCGATAATGATCTTCAGAAGCGATAAATACGGTCTTTATACCCTTCCCGTCCCGGGTAAGAGTTCGGCGAATCAAATCGCCCGACGAAATGTAACAAATGCTCATGTCTTGACCTTTCTGATTCGGCGGTCGCATTACCGCCTTGGAAAACATCCTCCTGCGAGGTCAACCATGCGGAAACCCCGCATCATGCATTTCAGAAATGCTTATTCGTTTAGAGAATCCTCCGGGCAGTTTCATCACACTTCCCTGCAAATCCTTCTGCCCGGGCGCACAATCGCTCCGGCGACCGGTTTCTGTAAATTGAGGCGTTTATTCTAATCAATTTTCGCCGGACGGTCGGCAATAAAACAGATAAAACACGTAGAAAGGAAGGTATTGGATATGGGTGACAAATCGCCGAAGGCAATCAAAAGAAAAGCCCTTTTTTGTTGCATATGATATCGTTGTTTCCTTCAGTTCGCCGGCGTGTGGCGTATTTCGATACGCGTGCCCTCGATCAGGGGCGCGAAAAAGACCTCCATCTCACGGTCGTATACTTTTCGTGCGAAGATTTCTTCGCCCCGCCGGATGTCGGTGATCTCGATGTGGTAGTTGTCCTCCCCGAACGGGTTCACGAAGTGCTCATCGAAATGGGTCAGGAAGAACAACGTCGTCCAGGTCGAAATGAAATCGTTTACGCCGCTTCTTACGAGATAATCCTCGTCGTCGTAACACTCCCAGGAAACGACGTCCTTCGGGTCGCCGGGATCGAGATACAGGTCGATTCTCAACGCTTCGGGAAGCTCCGGATCAGGCACCGGAGCACAGGGGTCGAACGGCGCGTCGGGGTCCGTCTCGGGCGGCGGCGCCGGAGTGTAGTTCAGACCAAGCTGCGCCCACGCCCGCAGCGTGGAGTCCGTCAGTGTCCAGTCGGCCACGTAATAACTTCCGTGACGGTGGTAGCAATCGCGTTCATGGTGATAGAAATGCATCCACCGAATCGGTCCATCCGCCTCAAAGGGCTGCAGGCCGTCCTCGCCAAGAATCAACGGAATGTTCTCGGCCCGGACCGTGGCTTCGTTCGTGACATCGTTCTCGGACGAGTACTGCTGGACGTACTCTGACTCGAAGGTCAACTCGAAACGGAGGCAGCGCTCCATCAGCTCCATGATCTCATCGGACATCGTTCCGTCGCCGTCAAAACCCAGGAGTTGATACTCGGCGCCGTAGCCGAGGATATTATACGCCTCGATGGGATCGAGATCCCCGACGCAGCGGTCGTGGGAGCTGTAAATGGCGTTGATGTAACCTTCCTCGAGGAATTGCTCCGCTCCGGAACCGCCGCCCGCTTCCTCGTCATCGAGAGCGAGTTGCATCCATGACTCCCAGTGGAGATACTCCCGCGTTGCCGTCCTGAGTATCTTTTCATCACTAGCGGGAATGGCACTCGGTTAAGGCAGGTTATCGGCAGATCCTAGAGGAAAAAAATCGCCCGTTTCAGAGATAAAAATAGTGCGGGAAACCCGATCATAGGTAACGATTTGGTGTGAAACAAAA
>PWMU01000010.1 GCA_003558065.1 Opitutia bacterium
AAGAGGGCAGGTCTACACTACAAGCCATTCTGAAAGACGCGGTCCCTTAACCATGCGGCCTACAGTCCAGTCAAAGGACGAAAAAACCGGTTTTTGCTGTCGAGTTGGTCAAGTCGGGTTAAATTTTCTCTTACCGCGTCGGCGTCGAAAATATTCGCTCCTTTTTTCGGTATGGTGCCGGAGCATAGGCGCTTCGCTCCCGCCTTGCCGCTACGCGGCACCCCCTACGGGGGACGGCCTCGACGAAGCGACGGGACCGCTGCCCACAAACACACCTTGACCTGAAAACCGAACCAAACGAGACTCCAAAAGTGTTACCGATGTCCTTGTGTAAAGTGTAACCGATGTCCCTGTAGTACCATCCGCCGATTGCGCTTCAAGAACATGATGGCGCCCAATTTTATACTAAAAATCGCGCCTGTGAAGAGGGTAGGTCTACACTACAAGCCATTCTGAACGACGCGGTCGCTTAACCATGCGGCCTACAGTCCAGTCAAAGGCCGAAAAAAACGGTTTTTGCGGTCGAGTTGGTCAAGTCGGGTTAGTGAGGTCTGAAGCTACCGCCCCAAACACCGGATCGCCATTTCCTTCATCACTTCCTCCTGCTGGTTGGGCCGGCTCAGAAGGGCTTCGAAGGCCCGGATGAATTCCGTCTGGAAATCGATGAGGCGCTTGAGGGTGAGCCCCTTCGCGCCGTCGGCGAGCTTGCCGAGGTACCAGAGGTTCTGCGTGAAGACGTTGTACGGCGACTTCGTGTCGATCCCGCCGAACGCTTTCCGGTGGGCTTCGGCGGCCTGCTGGAAACTGGACTTATCCAGTCCCCGGTACCCGGGGCGGATCTCGCCCGCGTCGAGCAGGGTCCTGAGCTGGATCAGGAGGCGGTTGCGGTTCTGCAGAGTGGTGATCAGCGGGCGGGCGTCATGTCCGGCGAAGAAATGCCGCTTGAGCGCATCCAGGGTCCAGGCCAGGTCGCGGGAGAAGAAGGCCTCAGCAGCCTCGAAGAAATCCCCTTCACCGAAATTCGGGACCAGTTCCGCCACGTGTTTTTCTTCAATCCGTGTTCCCTCGTCCCCGAGGTAGGTGGCCATCTTGCGGACTTCTTCGACCATCAGGCGGGTGTTGGCGTTAACCTTGGCGGTCAGGTGCGCGAGCGCGTCCGGGGCGATCTCCACCCCGTACGCCGCGCATTCGGCGCGGATGATTTCCTCCAGGGCCCGGGGATCGTCTTTCTGGCCCCCACCGGCAACCCATTGAAACCCGGCTGTCTTTTCGCACCACTTGGGAAACGTACGGCGCCGGTCCACCGGCGAAGCCGTGATGAGCACCTTGACCGTTTCCGGGTCGACTCGGGCCAGCAGCTCCTTGAGGCGTTCGACCTGTTTCAAGGTCCCGTCGGCCCGGCCGGTGACGGTATCGGCGAGGAAACAAACATCCTTGAGCCAGACCGCCTTCGCGCCGCCGAACATCGGAAGTGTTTCGACAGCCTGGGTGAACTGGACGAGCACCGCTTCGACGTCCTCGACGCGATTGGCATAACCGTCGACAATCTCCTTGCCAAAGTCGTCGTCGATGCCGGCTGTCAATTCCGCGAAGGATTCCTTGCCCGCCCGGCCGACCAGGAAGTCGTCGTTGCCCCCGATAAAAATGAACGGTTTTTCCGGCATAAATGAAAAGCCAATATTGCCGGGTGCGCTGCGGAAAGGCCACGAAAAAGGAGAGCCGAGGAGGCACGAACGTCCAGGGGGGGATGTTGTTGGGGCGTCGAACACTCCTTCAGAAGGCGGATCCGCCGAGCGGATTTACCCCGAGGCCTCCTACGTCCCGTGCTCAACCTTCGTCCTGGTGAGCGGGGGGGTCGGCTGGCGCAGTTCGCGGCGCAGCCAATCGAGGGACGCGTTGACTGCCCGGCACTTGACCGTCGCCCGGCTGCCCTGGTAGTTCACCTTCCGTGACCAGACGCCCTGAGGGGTGTGCAGGCCGAGGTGGATCGTGCCGACCGGGTTGTCCGGGCTGCCCCCGCCCGGGCCGGCGAAGCCGGTTATGCTCAAGGCGTACTCGGCGGAGAGACGCTCGGCCACACCGGTGGCCATCGCGACCGCGTTCTCGGCGCTCACGGCCCCATGCTGATAAAGGAGGCATTCCGGAACCCCGAGGAGCTGAACTTTGGCCGCGTTGGTGTAGGCGACCACTCCTCCGGCGAAGGTTTTCGATGCCCCGGGTATGTCGGTGAAACAGCTGGCGAGAAGCCCGCCCGTACACGACTCCGCGACGGCCAGCATCTGCTCGCGCCCGCGAAGCTCTTCCGAGATGATCTTACTCAACATCTGGCAACCGAAGCCGACGAAATCCTCGCCCAGCGCCGTCGCGCACTCGTCCCCTATGGCCTCCAAGTCCTCTTGGGAATATTCACCGTTGCGCGAACTCAGGCGGCAATCCACAATGGCGTCCTGCGCGCGATAAGCCACGTTCAATCCCGGGTAGCCCGCCAACAAGGGCTGGAGGGTGTGCTCCAGGGTTGATTCGCCGACACCCACCGTCCGAAGCTCGACGTAGGGACTCTCCTCCCCCAGCAAACCCATTTCGTAAAGGCGCGGGAGAACATCGTTCTCGAACATGGGCCGGAGTTCCTCGGGCGGGCCGGGAAGCATGATGAGGATCTTTCCGTCGCGTTCGAACCAGATGCCGGGAGCGGTTCCGTAGGCGTTGCGAATGATCTCAGCCCCGGCCGGTTTCATGGCCTGCCGCAGATTGTTGGGGGTCATCGAGCGGTTCATTCTTTCAAACCGCTGGGCGAGCCGGCGCTCGGTGCCTTCGTCGCGGATCAGCTCGACTCCGAGTGCCCGCGCGATCGCCTCCCGTGTACAGTCGTCGGATGTGGGCCCCAGTCCGCCGGTGGTCAGGATCACGTCGGCCAGATCCCAGCTCTCCAAAATCTCCCGCTCAATGGCTTCGGGGTCGTCGTTGACCACCACGCTGCGTTGAATGTGGACGTGGTGTTTGCTGAGGTGTTCGCCGAGGTAAGCCAGATGCTGGTCAGCGGTTCGGCCGAGCAACAACTCGTTGCCGATCGTAATCACTTCCACATTTTTGCCGCAGCCCATTTCCTGTTATACTGGTCTATGAAAGATCGAATTTCGCACTTACCCAGGTAACGTACATACCTTTTCGAAAAATGCCAGAGGCCGATCCCAGCAAAATCAAAGAAAAAGTGCGCCGGCTTCCGCCGAAACCGGGAGTTTACCTCATGAAGGACCGGCTCGGGACCATTCTCTATGTAGGCAAGGCCAAGAATCTCAAGAAACGGGTTTCGACCTATTTTCAGCCCTCCCGCAGCCGCCTGGAGCATCCGAAGATCCGGGCGCTGGTCACGATGATCCGGGATTTCGAGGTGATCGAGGTCAAGTCGGAATCGGAGGCGATCCTGCTCGAAGGCAAGCTGATCAAGGAGTGGAAGCCCCGGTACAACACCGATTTTACGGACGACAAACGGTTTCCGCTGGTGCGGGTGGACCTGGCAACCGAAATCCCCGGGTTTCGGCTGGTGCGCAACCGGACCGACGATCGTTCGCGCTACTTCGGGCCCTTCGCTCACGCCGGGCCGTTGCGACGGGCCCTGAACGAGTTGCGCCGCCGCTTCGGGGTAGTCCTCGGCGACGCCTCCCCGGTCAAACTGCCCGACGGGCGGTACCGGCTCTACGACGATGTACGGGGCGAATTGTACGGGTTTTCGAACGAAGTGACTGTCGAGGAGTACCGTGAACGGGTCGAACAGGCCTGCGGATTCCTGGACGGAAAGGCCCGCGAGTGGCTGGAGGAGCTGAAGAAGGAGATGGAGACCGCGGCTGAAAAACGGCGGTTCGAAAAGGCGGCGGAACTTCGGGACATCATTGTCGCACTGGAGAAAACCCTCCTGAAAACACGGAAATTCGCCCGCGACCCCCTGCGTGCTCCGGGTCCGGAGGCCGATCTTGAGGATCTGGGCGCCACGCTCGCGTTGGACGGACCGCCCGAACGCATCGAATGCTTCGACATTTCGCATATCTCCGGCACCTATTCGGTCGCCTCCATGGTTCAGTTCGCGAACGGGCGTCCCGAAAAGGCCCAGTACCGGCGTTACAAAATTCGTTCGTTCGAGGGCAACGATGACTTCCGGGCCATGGAAGAGGTTGTCGGTCGCCGCTACCGGCGGCTGGCCGGCGAGGGAAAGCCCCTACCGGACCTGGTCGTGATCGACGGGGGTCGGGGACAGGTGACCGCGGCGCTCAAAGCGTTCTTCGTCCTGGATCTCATCCCGCCCCCGCTCATCGGGCTGGCCAAGCGCGAGGAAACCATCCTTTTTCCCGACGAACGCCCGTCGCTCAATCTGCCGGCCAGCAGCCCGTCGCTGCGCCTCCTTCAGCGTGTCCGCGACGAAGCCCACCGCTTCGCCAACACTTTCAACGCCGAGCTCCGCAGCCGCCGTATCCGGGAATCCATACTCGACGATTTCCCCGGTCTCGGGCAGAAGCGCAAGCAGGCGCTGATGGCGCACTTTCGCTCGCTCAACCGCCTGAAACGCGCGACCCCGGAGGAGATAGCGGAAGTCGACGGGATCGGCCCGCTGTCGGCCGCGCGCCTGCACGGTTTCCTTAACTCCCGGACCCCCGAAACGGAGGACTGAGGTTCGCGCGCGCCGTCCCGCCTCCCCCTTCGCCGCAGCTCCGGAAGACAGGTTGGCGGATGACCGGGCGGGCCGGAAGCATCGGACCGGTTGGATCGGCGGCTCCGCGCCGGTCGAACGATTCCCGGCCCCCCGACCTTGAGGGAAAACACGGCTCTCCCCTTGCCAGCGCGCCGAATACGGTCATCTTCATGGTACTATGAAGCGTATACTATTATTGCTCCTTGCTCCGTTTGCCTTTTTGATTTCTCCCATGAGTGCCAAAGAACCGCTTGAAGTCGGCGATGCCGCTCCCGGGGTGAAAGCCCTGAACCAGGACGGCGAGCCGGTCGACCTCGGAGAGCTCTACAAGGAGGGGGACGTCCTGGTCTACTTCTATCCGAAGGCCGACACGCGCGGCTGTACGGCCCAGGCGTGCAGTTTGCGGGACGAGTATGAGAAGCTGACCGATCGGAAGGTTGCCGTCGTCGGAGTGAGCACGGACGATGTCGACGCCCAGAAGGCTTTTCAGGAAAAGTACGAGCTTCCCTTCACCCTTTTGGCCGATACGGAAAAGGAAGTGATGGAAGCGTTTCGCGTTCCGGCCCGTTTGGGTGGCCTCGCCACGCGACAGGCGTTTCTGGTTCGCGATGGCAAGATCGTCTGGAGGGATTTGAGCGCCTCCACCGCGGAACAGGCGGAAGATGTCCTGCAGGCTCTGGCATCGCTTGAAGAATGATTTCGCGCAGAAGCAAGCGGGTCATTCTCGGCTTTGCGTCCGGGCTCATTGTTCTCTTCCTGTTCGTTACCGTGCTGACCCGCTACTTTGCGGCGATTGAGCACCAGCAGTGGCTCGATGAACGACGGGCGGAGATCCGGGAAACTCCGCCACACACCCATACCGTTTCCCGCGGGACGGAGACCCAGCGACGGCAGTATTCCGCGCGGCTTGAGCCCTGGCGCCATTCCCGGGTGGCTGCCGAGGTCTCGGGGCGGGTGGCGGAAATGCCATTCGAGTCGGGGGACCACGTCGGAAGCGGCGACATTCTGGCCGTTCTGGATGACAGTGTGGCGCAGCTTCGGGTGCGCTCCTCCAAGGCCTCCCTCGATGCGGCCCTGGCCCGTTTGAACGAGTTTGAGCGCCAGGAACGCGAAGCGGAAAGGCTCGCGACTTCCCGGGCCTTGCCCGAAACCCGGCTTTTCGAAGCCAGGTCGCAGGTTGAAGTGCAGACAAAAGAGGTCGCCCGTTTGGAGAGCGAGCTCGAACGCGAGCGGGAGCTGCTCGACCGTCACCGGGTCCGTGCCCCGTTTTCGGGAATCGTCGGCGAACGCCTGGTCGAAACCGGAGACTCGGTCAGTGCCTACCAGCCTGTGGCCGAGCTCGCCAAGCTGGATCCGCTGCGGGTTGTGTTCCATTTGAGCGAGAATGAAGCCGCCCTCCTGGCTCTCGACCAGGGGATGACCGTGTCCCTTCCGCGTACACCGGACGGGATCCCGATCGAGTTGAAGAGCCTGGCTCCGGTCGCCGACCGCCGTACCGGGACTTTGCGGGCGGAAGCTCTCTTGCCGAATGAGGAGCTTCGGTATCGCGGCGGCGCCGCTGCAGTGGTGGAAGCCACGGTCGATCTGTACGAGGACTATTTGTTCGTGCCGACCAAGGCCGTGCGCTTCGAGGGGGAGCAGGCGTATGTCGAACGACCGGCGGGCGAAGGGGGCGGAAACGCTTCCGTTCCGGTACGGCTCGGCCCCGAGATCCGTGGAAAATACCCTGTTTTGTCCGGGTTGGAGGAGGGCGAAGAGGTGCTGATCCGCTAGATCGATGAATCCGGCACATTGGAGCGTAAACAATCGCGTGGCGGTCAATATCCTGGCCGTCGCCCTTCTGGTGGTAGGGTTCTTTCTGGCGATATTTGTGGTGCAACGGGACATCTTTCCGGACGTATCCACGAACTTCATTCGCGTACAGACGTTCGATGTGGCGACGTCGGCGCCCGGAGATATCGAGCAATTGATAACGATTCCCCTGGAGCAGGAGATTGCGGATACCGACCACATTGTGGCTATCATTTCTTTTTCGGAAGAGAATCGGTCCGACATTTTCCTGGAAGTGGACCAGCGGATCGACGATCTGGATCCGGTTATCAACGACATCCGTCAAGGGGTGTCTCAGGCCCGGGCGGAACTGCCGGCCAGCGCCGAGGAGCCGGTTATCCGGGAATTCGATATACCCATGCCGCTGTTGACACTCGGAGTACTGCCGCCGGCCGGGGTTGAGGCGGGGGAGTTTCGCGCCGAACTTGACCGGTTGTATCGGGAGTTGCGGACGGTGCCGGGAGTTTCACAGGTTTTTGCCGACGGCTTGCGCGACCGTGAAATCTGGGTGGAAACCGAGCCGCACCTCATGACCAATCTGGGGATTTCGCACCAGGAGATTGCGGATGTTCTCGGAAGGCGCAATCGGGACTGGGTCGGCGGCCGTATGGAAACCCGGGGCGGGGAACGGGTGATCCGG
>PWMU01000186.1 GCA_003558065.1 Opitutia bacterium
CCGGGAGATCCGGACACAGGGGGCAGGGGGCGGTGTTTTGGATTCTTTCCGAACGAAACGCGAATAACCGGTAACGAGTAACGGATAACGAGTAACGGATAACGAGTAGCGGATAACGAGTAACGGATAACGAGTAACGGATAACGAGTAACGGATAACGGCGAACGTTCTCCTTATTCATAATTTTTGGTAATTGCACAAATTTCAGGTTTTCCCCTATCGACGGCGATCGGGGGGTGGGTGTATAAGGAGGGGGTACTGTGGCGTCACCGTGCGCCGGGTGATTCCCAAACCGCCAACCCAATCTTAGGAAAAGACCATGAAGTATTTTGTCATGCTAGGTCTCGTTTCGTTCCTGCTCCTGGCCGGGGGCATCATCCAGCAACAGGCCTTCAGCCAACCGGGAAAAGGCCCCCCGGAAGCGTTCGCCCCGCCGCGCGCCGACACACTCCCCGACAACGCCCGTGCCCGCCCCGGCGGTCCCCACCTGGGCGATGACGAGCGGATGTGGGTCATTCCCGGCCACGGGCGTGTCATCTCCCCGAACTGAACGGCCGCCACGCGGGAGGCGAGGCGGAAGGAGACAGGGGGAAGGGAAGAAAAAGCTGAAATGCTGAAAAAAGCTGACACAGGGGACAGGGGACAGGGGACAGGGGACAGGGAAGAAAAAGCTGAAAAGCTGACACAGCGGACAGGGAACAGGATGTAGCGACCGGGTTTATCCCGGGAGATCAGGGGCAGGAGACGGGAGACAGGGGGCGGTGTTTTGGATTCTTTCCGAACGAATCACCAAAATCCTAGCCATAGAATATTTGAGTGGCGTACAGGGCATTCTTTTTTCGTTTGATTCCGATGCCGGTGAGTTTGAGTTCCGGATCGTTGAGGTTTTCCTGGTATTCCGGCTGGTTGAGGAACGTCTTTTTCAGTTTCCGGGCTATTTTCCGGTAGCGACATTCGGTGATGTCCTCCGGATCAACGGTGATCATGGTCACATTCTCCCGAACCTTCTTCTTATAGCCCTTTCTTCCTATCCATAGTATGAGCAACCCGAGGAGGGCGAATATCCAGGCAACAAGAAACCCCAACGTTATCAGCGACCAGGCAATGGTGGCTTCAATGGGGTTGGGAATGAGTTTGGGAATCGTGGATTTTTTTTGGCGCCGCCACAGCTTGTTTCGCCGGGACATCCTGTCGCTGTGATTGCGAGCCAGGTTTCGTAATACCGGATTATAGGCCAAGGGTTCTTTATCGGATTCTCTTCTGGCATCCTTGGTATACTCAAGAAGAAGCCTTTCCAGTTCACTTCGATGGAAGATGGTCATGGCTCGTCAATGGGCCGCGAAATAGACTCAACGCCGGCTGGGCTCAGTGCTCGTTCACGTTTGCTCGCGGCGTAAGCCCGCTCCCGGAACAGCCGGAAGGGAAGGCGCTGCTTTTGAACCGTTCTTTTGGTGATAGTACCACTCTAAGACTATCAGTAAGGGAGACGCTCGGCGAGTTCCGGATTGTCGGGATTTAGCGCCTTCGGCGCAGGGGACAGGGGGCGGTGTTTTGGATTCTTTCCGAACGAATCACGAATAACCAGTCACAAGTCACGAGTAACGAATCACCGGTCACCGACCTTTTTTGACTGATTCGATTCAATTTAATACAAAACCGATTGCATCAATCGAATAGACTTGTGAGGCATTCGGGTTCGGGTTAAAGACACGGAGCGTTCGGTTGTCGATTTTTTTTTTCCGTCCGTCCTTAATTCTCTACTGGAGTAAAACCCATACCCGAAGTCTTACAATGACCCTGATAAAACGAACCCTCACTGCCGGTCGCATTGCTTCCGGCGCTCTTGCGCTCTTCGTGTTCACCGCGTTCGCTCCCGCCGGTTTCGGGGTGTGGACTTTGGGGCAGGACCCCCTGTGGACCCTCTCACCGGAAGACCGGGACTACCTGACCACCGGCTACAGCGAGCGCGGTCTCGCCTACAACCCGGCAACCGGCAACGTTTATGTCACCCACAGTTCCGCTTCCGACGTCGCCGTTATTGCCGTCCTCGATGGTGAAACGGGCGATCATCTCGGCGAGCTTTCCGTCGAGGGAATCGAAGGCGGTTTTCGTCCCGTCCGAATGATCGCCGCCTCCCCGAGCGGGGCGATCTTCGCGGGCAACCACACCGTTGACCCGGCCTCGGATCCGTTCGTGCTTTACCGTTGGGAAAACGAAGAAGCCGATCCGGAGCTGGTCTGGGAGGGGGATCCGAGTGACGGCATCGGTTCGGATAACTTCGGTCGCAACCTTGCGTTGCGCGAGTTCGACAACGAACTGCAGGTTCTCCTGATCGGCCGGACCGCCGATGACACCCCGCAGATCGTCGCGTTGTTGACCAGCGGGGACGGAGGGGAGACCTTCGAGTCCGAAACCATCCAAACCGAGCCGGCAGCGCAGATGGAACTGGGTTCGGCCTTCGGCGAGGGCGACACTTTCTGGGGCAGCCGGGCGGGTAGGCCTCTGCAGGAATTCGACTTCGAGGGAAACCTGTTGCGAGCCTTTGACGAGGCCCTCCTTCGGCCGGTTCTCTCCCAGATCGCCGTCGATACCGAACGCAATCTGCTTGCGGCCGTCGGCGACTGGACTCCCCACCTGCACCTCTACAACCTGGAGACCCTGTCGGGGGAGGAGCCGAATTCGACGTTGGCGTCGCGGGTCTTTCCCACCAACAACGACAATATCGAACGCACCGGTGCGGTTGTGTTTGGCGGGGACGTCGTGTACGCCCTCGACACCAACAACGGGATAATGGCGTACGAAATGACGCTTCCGCCGGAACCCGAACCCGGCGTCGTCTGGCGGATCCTTCCCGGCGAACGCTCCTACATGACCACCGGCTACAACGAGCGCGGTCTCGCCTACAACCCGGCAACCAGGAATGTTTATGTTCAGCATTTCAACAGCGACACAGGCGAACTGAGCGTGAACATCGTCGACGGGATGAGCGGGGAACATCTCGGCGAGCTTTCCGTTGACGGGGTGGAGGGCGGCGCCAATCCGCTCCGCAAAATCGCGGTCTCGGAGGACGGGACGATATTCGCCGGCAACCAAACACTCGACGCCGGTGCGGATCCCTACCGGCTTTATCGCTGGGACGCCGAAGAAGACGATCCTGTCGTCGTCTGGGAGGGCGATCCGAGCGCTGGCATTTCCGGTGTTCTCCGGCGTTACGGCGACAACCTGGCCCTTCGCGGCGCGGCTGAGGGAACTCTCGAAGTCCTCCTGATTCCCGACTTTTGGCAACAGGAGGAAGAGCCGCATGCCGTAGCGGTGTTGAGCAGCACGGACGGGGGGGAGAGTTTTGATCTGACCACGATCGAAACCGAGCCGACCACGCGCTTTGGTCTCGGGGCCGACTTCGGTGAAGGCGACACTTTCTGGGGGACCCGTGCCGGGCAGCCGCTGCGCGAGTTCGACTTCGACGGAGAGCTGCTGCGGGAGTTTACCGGCGATGTTTTCCCGGCGGGAATTTCACCCATCAGGATCGACCTCGAAGAAAGGATCTTTGCCGGGAAGAGCGGCAATACCATTCAACTGTTCGATTTCGACACCTTGTCCCCGGAGCGGGACAACGTTCCGGTCGCCTCGCAGAGCTTCGCCACCAGCAATCCGAACGTCGAAACCACCGGCGATATCGCCTTCGGCGACGAGGGGATCATCTACGCGCTCGACACCAATAACGGGGTGATGGCTTTTGTTCCGGCTCTCGAGCCCGAACCCATCGAACCCGGGCATATCTACTGGGCCAACAACAGCGGCGTCCGCGCCGCGGACGCCGAGGGCGGCGATCCGCGAACGGTGGCGACCGGCTTGATCCGCGCCATCGGGGTGGCCATCGATCCCGTGAACGACTACGTCTTCTGGGCCGAAGACGGGGGCGGGCGCCTTTGGCGGGCCAATAGCGACGCCACGGAACCGACCGTCATCGTCAATATCGAAACCGTCGACGGCGCCGGGGGCCAATTCGTGGATGTCAATCCGGAGCTCGAACGCGTCTACTGGGCCGAATGGACAAAGGGGCTTTTCTCGGCCAACTACGACGGGACGGACGTCCGCCATCTCATCGATGAATCCGGCAACCAGACCACCGGGGTGACCGTGGATCGCGAGACCGGGCGGGTCTACCTCGGCTCGGCCGCGGAGGGACAGGTCTGGCGGGTCGAGGCCGACGGTTCCGGGCTGACCACCGTCGCCACCCTGGGCGACAACACCTACGGCCTCGCGGTTGATCCGGAACGAAACCGGCTTTACCACACCAACTTCAGCGCCGGCACGCTCAGTGTTCTGGAGCTCGAAAGCGGCGAGGTCTCCGGGCTTCTGGACGGTCTCGGCCAGCCGCTGGGGGTCGCGCTCAGCGAAGGGGGCAACCGCCTCTACTGGACGGAACGAACGGATGGGCGAATCCGTACGGCCCTGACTGCCGGGGATGGCGCGGGCGAGCCGGAGACCCTTATGAGCGGCGAAGACAGTCCGTTCGGCATCGCAGCCAGGCCGGAGGCTCTCGAAACCTTCAATGCCTGGATCGCCGCCCAGGGGGTGCCGGAGGGACAGCGTGGACCCGCCGACGACCCCGACGGGGACGGTGTTCTCAATATTGTCGAATATGCCTTGGGACTCGATCCGCTGAGCTCCAGTCGCGAGGCACTACCCGTTCCCTCGGTCGAGAACATCGAAGGGGCCGACTACCTCACTCTGAGCGTCAACAGGAATCCGGAGGCGACGGGCATCACTTATGTGATCGAGGTTTCGTCCGATCTTGAGACCTGGGAGTCCGGCTCGGAGGCAACGACTGTGATTGAAGCTACCGAGACCGTGCTCACGGTCCGCGACAACACGGCCGTCCCGGAGGCGGGCAAGCGTTTCATCCGGCTCCGGATCACCCAGCCCTGAAATTCCGGGGCCGGGTGAGGCTGACTTTTCCGCCGGGTCGATTCGGACCCTCCGTCGCGCTGCGTCACCGCCGAGGACCGCGTGCGCCGCGAGGGGGACGTGCCCGCCGGGGCCGGTTTCCGCGGGATCGGCTATCGGGGGATCTTTCCGAAAGCCTGCTTCTTGGAAGTTGGGGTGAAACGCAATCGGTTGGGGCGCCGGCTCGAAGTTCCGATGGGCTGACTCGAAAAGGTATTTCAGGCGTGGATTTGTGTAGTCCGGTTGGTCGGCACACCCCACCATGCCGGCGCATGGTCCCCCCTATCCAGAGGGGAATTCCTGAAGAGGCCCCTCTAAAAAGAGCGGGGGACCGCTCGCTAGAGCGGTGGGGTGTGTCCGTTGTGCCTGTGGTCCCCGTCCTTCCATCGATCCACCCGCTTATCCGTGGCATTCGGCCTAACCCTGCGATTCAAGTTAAAGCAAAACGGTGTTGCTTCTCTCACCGTTTCCTCATCAGGATGCAGTTATGAAAGCAGCCGCCAACCCGACCCTTTTCGCCGCGGGGCGGCCGGAAGACCCGGGCGCGGTGGGCCGATTTGTTTCAAACCCTATAAACACAGCTTCAGGACCCGGGGTCGAAAGGGGTGCGAGTGCCGCCCCGGGGATATCCTTTTCCAACAGTCAAGAATCATGAAACCGAAAACCCGACGTTCGCGAAAAAAGAAGAAGGAAGATGAAAAGATCCCGGTCGCATTCATTGCCGTTTTAGTCGGCCTGATCGTCGCTTTGTTGATTTTTGCAATCATGGTCAGTTTTTAGAAAGAATTTACGATGGTTTGTCGCGATTGCTATAGACAGGGCTTACCGGATAGAGGAGATTCCGGTGGTCCCTATGAACACGAAGAAGGCTCAAGCTAAAAACATCCTCGCGATCTTCGCGCTTGCCATGGTTTTGGTTGCCGCGGGCCTCCTGAATCGTTACGGCAAGACCTATGTCGAGGATGCGGTGGCACCGTATTCCGAGCAGGCCCCGTGAGCCGGAAGTTTTCCGGTCAGGGCCACGGCTTGTCGTTGCGACGGTACCGCCCTTCTTCAAATTCGGTGAAATAATCCTCGAGCAGCGGATGCTCGATGGGCGCGGGATGGTCGTCGAGCCGGAGATTGCTTTCGGCGGCGTAGGTGGTCGCCGCGCTCCCGTCGACCATCACGTGGTACCAGGGCTGGTTCCGGTCGGGCTGGGTCTGGTTGTTCAAGTACCAGGCGTCGTCGGCCTGGCACTGCAGGTTGTAATCGACGATGACGCCCCGGTACCCATAGCGCCGGTGGCGGACGATTTGCCCGACTTCGAATCAGGGCACCGGCAGCCGGCCCGAGGCTTCTTCCGTGAATCCGATCATGCCGGCCAGCCTACAAATGTTTCGGGGACGAGGCAAGCGAAGCGTCCTTTACCTTTCCGCGGCGGGTCCGTATAGCTGGGGGGGTGCAGGAGCAGGATTCCGTGAGCGCGAAAGACGAAATTCATATCAAAGGGGCCCGTGAGCACAACCTGAAGAATGTGGAGCTCCGGATTCCCCGAGGGAAACTGACGGTCTTTACCGGGGTCAGTGGTTCGGGCAAATCGTCGCTGGCCTTCGATACCCTCTATGCCGAGGGCTACCGCAAATACATGGAGAGCTTGTCGACTCGGGTCCGGCAGATGCTTGAACAGGTGAAGCGGCCGGACGTGGACTTCATTCACGGCCTGTCGCCGGTGGTTGCGATCGAACAGCGGGAGGGGGCGGGGTCGCCCCGAAGCACGGTTGCCACCGTGACCGAAATCGCCGATTACGCCCGGCTGCTCTGGTCGCTCCAGGGAGAGCAGCTGTGTCCCAAAGACGGCGGGAGGATCCGGCCGCATTCGCTGGACGACTGTGTGGCGCGCCTGCTCGGGGAGCCGGAGGGCAGCCGGGTGATTCTGCTGGCGCCGTTTCTCCGGGCGCGGCCGGCGGTGTTGCGCGACGAGATTCCCGGCTTGCGGCAGCGCGGGTTTCAGCGGATACGGATCCGGGGCGAGATTCGTTCGTTGGATGAAAAGAATCCGGTGGCCGCCGGCCGGGAGGAA
>PWMU01000014.1 GCA_003558065.1 Opitutia bacterium
CTCCGACCCGCTTCGCAGCTACCGCCTGGCGCTTCCGCGGGACCAACTGATCCGCCTGCAGAAGGAACGTATCCAGGCCCTTCGAGACCAGGCCACGCGAACGGCCCGAATCGAAACCGGAGCGGGCGGGGTTCTCGGGGCCGGGCACGATTTTCACCCCAATCTTTACGGCCGGATGCAGGAGCAGTTGGTTTCGCTGCAGGAATCGGAGGACTACACGCCGGCCCTGACCCTCCGCCGCGGCCAGGCCTATTTCCTCGCCCGGCGTCACCGCGGTGCCTGGCTGTTGTTCGAAAGCCTCGCGCTGGATGAAAACCTGGGCGACGAGATTCGCCGCGACGCCCACTACCGGTGGATCCTTGCCGCTCACGGGCTCGAGGAATGGGACGAAGCCCTGACGATCGCCCGGAACTTCACCCGCCGTTACGAAGATTCCGAACTGGCGCCGCAAGCTTTTCACCTGATCGCCGAAGCCCACAGCGAACAGAGGCGTTACCCGGAAGCAATCGAGGTGCTGACCGACCTCATCGAGCGCTTTCCGGAACATGCGCTCAGTCAACGGTGGCACTTCACCCGAGGCTTCAGCTATGCTTTGCTCGACCGGTTCGAAGAAGCGCGGGCGGACTTCAATACAGCTCGAGACGGATTTGACGAATCCCATCTCACCGCCGGCTCCGATCTCTGGTACGGGCTCACGTTTTTCTTCGAGCAGGATTACCCCCGGGCCCTCGAAGAGTTCGATCGACTCGCCGAGACCTATCCCGAGCATCGCCTGACCGGGGAGATTCTGTACCGTCGCGCGTCGACCTTTTACGCCGCTGGAGATCTCGAACCGGCGCTCGGCGCCGCGCGTGAGTTTACCGAAAATTACCCGCGGCACGAAAGACACGGAGAGGCGCTGGTACTGACGGGCGATATCCTCATGGGTAAAGGCGAGCTGGAACCGGCGGTAGACGCGTTTGAAGGGGTCCCCCCCGAATCGGGCCCGATGTTTGACTATGCGGTTTTCCAGATCGGCAAGGTCCACCGCGCCCGAGAGGACCATGAGAGCGTCATCTCCCATTTCCGAAACTACCTGGAGCGAGACGACCTTCCCTCGAACGCCCGGATCAGCGAAGCCCTTTACCGGATAGGCCGGGCCTACACGGAACTGGACCGGATCGAGCAAGCCTTCCCGGTCTTTCTGGAAACCCTGCATCTCTACGGCAACCAACGGGAAGCAGGAGAAATCGCTTCCATTCTCGCGGCATTGGAACACCTTCACCGCCGCCTGAAAACGACTGACCACTCCCTCGACAAAACAGCCGTCGAAGGCGCCCGCACCCTCTTCGCGGCCGAGAACTTTTCCCATTGGCTGGAGGCCGAGCGCGAGCGGGCGCTTCGGAACGAACGGCTCACTTGGTACGCCCGGCTCACGCTCAAGTTGTCCGACCGCAAGCGTGCGGCCGGGCAGCCCCATCGCGCGGACACGCTCCTTCTTGAGATCTCCGACCGCACGCACCCGGAAGTGCTCGACGCCCGGTGCCTCGGGCGCGCCGGACATTTTCTCCGGGAAAGCGGGCTGACTGCGGGAGAGGAACTCCTGAGGGAACTATTGGAAGCGTTTCCCAACGCGCCGGAACGGGCCTACTCCCATTACGGATTGGCCCGTATCGCGTATCGGGCCGGAGACTACGAGAAGGCCCTCCGGAATCTGCGCCGTTTCCAGAGCGATTCCCCGGGCCACGAACTCGCCGCGGAAGCGCGGCTTCTGGAGGCCGCGATTCAACGAACGCGGGACAACCCCGGAGGCGCCCGGGCGGCCTACAAAGCCGTACTCGAGCAGCGCGCCGCGCGGGGACGCCCCCACGCGCTCGCCCTTCGGGGGCTGGCCGAAATTTCCCGGGACAACGACGAACCGGACAAGGCCATCGGCTATTACCAGCGAATCTACACATTATACCGTGCCTACCGGGATCTCGTGGCTGAGGCGTATTTCGAGAGCGCCCTCCTTTTCGAAGAAATCGAGGACTTCGAAGCCGCCTACAACACCCTGGCCGAAATGCGGGAAACCGAAGGTCTCGACACCTTCGAAACCTACGAGAAAGCCGAACACCACAAGGCCCGTCTGCGGGATAAACTCCCCGAGGATCCGGAAAGTGCCACGAACCGGGAACCGGCTTTATGAAACGCTGTAGAAACGATTTCAGAACAGCCGCCGGGCGGGCATTCGTTGCCGCCCTCGCGGCATTCGCCGTACCGGCAGCCCTCGCCGGCCTCTTTGAAGACATCGATCCGGACACGGCGCTGGAGGGCAGCGCTGAAGTCCGGATGCAGGAGGGTCGGCGTTATGACGGCGAGCTTGCCGGTCTCAGCAACGGATACCTGAGCGTTGTCGTTTTCGACGGCGCCGGTGAAGTTGAATACTCGCTGCCGGTCGATGAGATAGAGGAAGTTCGTTTTCCCGGATCCGAGGTTCGACGCGCGGCATTGGAAATGTATGAGAATCATCAATACGAGGAAGCCCTTCCTTTCCTTGAAGCATTTTACCGGCAACGCGCGTCCTACCTGCCGCTGCTCGACGCGGAACAAAAGGAGGCTGTGATCGCTCTTCCCGAAGCCTACACGGAAACCGGCAACCTGATCGACGCGGTGGGAGTGTCCCGCAGTTTGCTGGAGAGGATTGAGGACAAGGGTCGCCGGAGGCGCCTCGAAGCCTTGATCCTTACCGGTTACTTCCGCCTGGAGCTTTTCGAGCGGACCGCCCGGGAGGCGCGCGAATGGTGCGCCCGGCAGGACCTCTACCCGGAATCGGCTTTGGGCTGGACCCTGCTCGCCGAAATCAAGCTCCGGGAAAACCGCCACAAGGAAGCCCTCTGGATCGCCCTCCAGCCGATTTCCTTTTCCACCGCCCGCCGGATGGACTACCTCGAGCGGGCCTACGCCGCCGCAATCCATTCGAGCTTCAAGCTTGAAGACGTGGAAAAAGGCTTTCGAGTGTTTGAGGAAATGAAAGCGCGCCGGCTGACATGGCCGGACGGGATCCCCGAATACGCAGCCACGCGGAAGTTCTTTCAGGAGATGCAGGCGGTGGCGGAAAAGGACGACGGCAACGGCATCGCGGAAGACTACGACATCGACACCCGCCCGGCCAGGGAAGACCTCAACCTCCCGCTGCGGGACGTGCGCAAACTACTCCTCGCTTTACCCGATGAATAAGAAAACCACGACACACTCCGCCAGGAGCCGTCCCGAACGGTCCTGTAACGCAAGGCAGCGCCGCCTCCGGCAAACTCCCGGGTTCGCCGGCCCGGGGCCGGAAAAAGGGCACTGGAAGCTTCGGTGCCGGCGGCGATCAGCAGCCGGATTAATTCCCTCCGGCACCCTCGCGTTCCTTTTGCTGATCGCGCTCGCCCCCTCCCCGGCCCGGGCGGACGAGGCCGTTGCCGGCGGAGGAAACGCCCAACTCAGCCTCTGGGCGCTGATGCAACAGGGAGGCTGGGCAATGTATCCGCTCGGCACGTGTTCGCTGATCATGTTCTTTCTCATTTTTTACTGCACGCGCGAAACCGCAAAACCACGCTTTGTGCCGGCGCCCGCGGTGGCCCGGCTGGCTTCGCTCCTGGAGTCCCGCGACCTGGAACAGGCGGCCGAACAACTCGACGCCACCCCGAGCGTGCTGTCGCGTGCCATGAGAACCGCCCTTCTGAAAGCCCGTCCCGACGCCGATGACGCCAACAAGGCTCCGATCGAAAGCTCGCTGTCCGAGTCCCTCGAACAAGAAGAAAACGGCGTGGGTCAGTGGATAAACTACCTGAACGTGGTCGCTACCGTTGCTCCGATGATCGGTCTGCTCGGCACGGTGAGCGGAATGATCGGAGCTTTCCAGACGATCTCCGAAGGCGGGATGGGCCGTCCGGAGATGCTTGCGGGCGACATCGGACAGGCGCTGGTAACCACCGCCACCGGTCTGATGATCGGCATACCCGCGATGATCGCCTACTTTATCCTGCGGAACCGGCTCAACAATCAAATGCTCGCCACCGCCCGCACCGCCACCCACCTCGTAGACAAACTGGCGGGCGAGTTGCCCCAGGAATACGAGGCTTACCGGGAGACGCAGAACGCCTGATCTCCGCAATGCCGGGCCGCATCACGCACCTCCGGTTTTTTTTCTAATACTGGGGTTGAATCCTGTGCCGATCCTCCTCTAGTATCCGCACATGAAAGACCCTGCCAAGAACCTGGACCATTCCGGCGACGATTTCTTTTACAAGGAAGCTGAGGAATTTTTCCGCGACAACGCCGGCACGGCTCTGACCTTTGACGACATCACCCTCGCCACGCGATATTCGGGAGTGCTTCCGCGCGAGACGAACTTGACCACCTGGCTCACCGAATCCCTCCGCCTTCACATCCCCATCCTGTCCTCGGACATGGACACGGTAACGGAATCGCGGATGGCCATTGCCATGGCGCTTAACGGCGGGCTCGGCCTGATTCACTTCAATATGCCGGCGGAACAACAGGTGCGACAGGTTTCCCGGACCAAGCATCACATTCACGGCCTGATCCAGGATCCGATTACCGTTTCTCCCGATCTCTTCATCGGGGACGTCCTCGATTTGATCGACAAGAAGCGCTACGCCTTCCGCACCTTTCCCGTCGTGGACGAGAACGGCAAACTGCTCGGGCTGCTGACGGGCCAGACCGTCAAGGAACGCTACCGCCGATACACCGTGCGCAAAGCGATGTCGGACCGGAAAAACCTCTTTACGCTTCACGAGAACGAGATCGGCGGAAACCCGATCGAAAAAGCGGACAGTTTCTTCAGCGAACACATCGGCATTCACAAGCTGCTTGTGGTCGACGACGAGGACCGCCTCCGGGGGTTGGTGACACTCTCGGACATCGAGAAAATCATTTCCGAGGCCAACGCATTGCGCAAACCGAGCCGCGACGCTTCCTTCAGGCTGATGGTGGGAGCCGCGCTTTCGCCGATGCGCACCGCCTCGGGCGAGCTCGACCGCAAGCGTATTCTCGAGCACGTCGCTCACCTCATGGCGGAGTCGGTCGACGCGGTCGCTGTTTCCACCGCCCACGGGGCGACGGAGAGTGTCGGCGCCACCGTCGGAATGATCCGGGACGCCTACCCCGACCTTCCCATCATCGCCGGGAACGTCACCAGCGGCCAGGGCGTCGAGTTTCTGGCGGACTCCGGCGCGAACATTATCAAGGTGGGCCAGGGCTCCGGTTCGATCTGCACCACCCGCCTGGTGGCCGGGGTGGGCATTCCCCAGCTGACCGCGCTGTACGTCGCTTCTCAGGCTGCCGCGAAAAAGGGGGTCAAGATTCTTTCCGACGGCGGAATCTCGAAGTCGGGAGACATCGTCAAGGCGCTTACCCTGGCTGACGGCGTGATCTGCGGCAGCATTCTCGCCGGTTGCCAGGAGGCGCCCGGCGAAATCGTGGACATCGGGGGCAAACTCTACAAACAGTACCGCGGCATGGGAAGTCTCGCGGCCATGAAGACCGGGTCGGCCGCCCGCTACGGGCACGAGAAAAACGACAGTTCCAGGAAGATCGCGGCGGAGGGAATCGAGGGGCTGAAGGAGGTCTCCGGCACACTGGACAACGTGATCGCCGAGCTCACCGGCGGGATTCAGTCCGGCATGGGCTATCTCGGGGCCCGCGATCTTTCAGAGCTGCGCAAGAACGCGCGGTTTATCCGGATCAGCGCTGCCGGGCTCCGGGAAGCGTCCCCTCACGACGTGGTCGAGGTCGCCACCAAGAAAAAATCGGGGGGGGACGACAGGAACTGAGAAGGGAGTCCGCCGGTGCCCTGGGGTTGGCGGCGGAAAGGCTCCCAATTCGCGATTGCCAAGGGGGTCCGATTATGAAATACTTTTCGTTTGTGTTCGTTGCCGGGAAGATTTCCGGCAACGGAGGATTTCATTTTCTTGACTCTATTCCCTTATGGCTTTGCAACCATTTACCAGCAAGCTGATCGCCGACGTTGGAATCAGCATGGGCGACGAAGGCAAAGGCCGCCTGATCGCGGAAATCGCCGAAGAACTGCGGGAGACCACCGGCAACCCCACGCCGGTAGGCGCCGTCATCAAAGTAAACGGGGGCGCCAATTCCGGCCACACGGCCGCCGGGCTCAAGCTCAACCTTTTGCCCGCGGGGGTCGCGGAGGCGGAGATCCGCACTCTTGGCATCGCCTCGGGCGTGGTGGCGGACCCTCGTAAATTCTGGTGGGAGATCCGGCCCCTGGAGGCCAATGGTTACCCGATCCTTTCACGGCTTATAATCGATGAGCGCACGATGGTCTCGGACCTGACCCACAGGCTGCTCGACCTGGCCTGGGAACATTATCGTGTTTTGGTTCTGAAGGAGGAAGCCCGCGGCTCCACGGCGCGCGGCATTACGCCCGCCTACCAGGACGAAACCGGTCAATGGCAGATCTATTTCAACGATTTTCTCGGTCCCAAGGACCTGTTTGTCCGCAAGATGCGGGGACGGATCGACCGGGCGCTCAAGATTATCAGGTACGTCTGTGCGGTCGACGAGGGTGCCTGGACCGCGGGCTTTGACCGTTTGACCGAGTCGGAGATGCGGGCCAACGCGGAGGGCATCCGAATGGGCACGTTCGAAGAGGAGGAGTTTGATTTCACCCGTTTTCGCCGACCGGAACCATTCACGCTGAATGAAGATGAGCTGATTGACGTGTACTGGCAAGCGGGATACGCGTTGGGTGACCGGATTCAGGACCTGCGTGGAATCCTTCTGGACAACCTGAGGCAGGAGAAATGGATCATCGGCGAGTTCGGCCAATCTTTCTGGCTGGACAAACGGCACGGATTCTCGCCGAACGTCACGGCCTCCCACACGTTCACACCGGAGTTTTTTCTTTCCTCCGGCATTCCCAATCAACCGATCCACACCTTCGGCGTGGCCAAGGCTTACGACACCAAAGTCGGGACCCACACGTTCCTGACAAAAATGGAGGACGACCAGCCTTTGACCAACCTTCTAAAGAAGCTGGAATACGGCACCTCGACAGGCCGCCAGCGCATGGTCGGGTGGTTCGACGCGGTGGAGAAAGGCGACACACTCCGCTACGGGGGATTCCAGGATCTGATGATCAACAAGCTCGATGCCCTGAGTCACCGGGATGGGTGGACCGGAGAGTTGAGGATCTGTGTCGCTTACGAAGACGACCAGGGCCGTCGCTACCACCGTGTGCCCCGGAGGGACTCCCTGCGGGGGCAGTTGAAACCGGTTTTCCAGTTTTATCCCGGTTGGAAGGAAGATATTTCAGGCGTTCGCCTTTTCGCAGACCTTCCGGAGGCAGCCAAGGGTTATTTCGCGGGCATGATCCGGAGTATCATTGCCTGCGCCTATCACGACGAACCCTGGCCACCGGAACTGCCCAATGTCCGTTACCTCGGCGTCGGTCCCGATCCGTCGCAGATCATCAAGGACATTCCGCCCACGCCGGAGTTGCTGGCCGATTTTGGAGGCCAGCCGACAGGCGAAAGGACGGAGGGAAGAGCCAAAGCGGGCTGAAGTCTTGAGCTGATAGACACGGAGCCCCCGATCATCGGGACGGTTCCTGAGATTCACAGGCTTGAAACCTTCGCCGGCCATCGCGCCCGCGTCAGTTTCCCGGGACAAGGATCCGGTCGATCCTGTGGACCATGCCGTTGGAGGCCTCCATATCCCTCGCTTTCACTTCCGCGGCTTCCACGTAAAAAAGATCCCCCTCTGAAATCACCGCAAGCCGGGTGCCGGCGATGGTTTCGACACTCTGCTCCCCCTCCCCGCGGTTGTCCGAAGAAGTCACGGAATCCGCTAACACATGATGGGACAACAGCCGTGTCCGGAAATACTGCTGTCCAGGGCTCATGAGCAGATCCAGCACCTCTGAAGGCAGGAGGTCGAACGCTTCGTCACTGGGAGCGAAAACGGTGTAGGGTCCCTTTTCGGTAAACTTTTCCTGCAAATCCGTTTCCGCAACCGCACGGAGGAACATCGTGAATTCCCCATCCTCCTCCAGGACTTCGAGAAGGTTCTTCTTTTCGTCAGCGGCAACTTCGTCAGCCGCCCCTTTATCGCTCCCCATGGCCGGCAGGCCCCCCGCGAGGAACACGCCGAGCCCGAACGCCCCTATCAGTCTGTAAAGCAATAACATAAATTCAATCCTGCAACTGAGTTTCAGCAATCGGGGAGGAGGATTCCAAGCGTTCCATCACCTCCCCTATCAGATAAATCGACCCGGTGAGCACGACTGAATCGCCCTCGCCACCGGCAAGGCACACGCCCGGCGCGGGAAACAGCTCTTCGAGCGAAGCGCGGCTGACAGGTCCGTCAAACTCCTCGGCTAGAATCGATTCCAGCACCTCGAACGGTGTCGCCCTTGTCTGGTTCGCACGCAACAGGCGGATTTCCCGGGCATGGCGGGCGATCACCTTCATGAGCGCCCGGGCCCGGCTCTCACCCAGGGTTCCTGTAATAACCACCGGTTTCCGCCCGGTTGTCTCACGAAGAAGCTCCAGGTTCCTGTCGAGCCACAAAGCCGCCTCCTCGTTGTGGGTCGCGTCGAGAATCAGTTCCCGGGTCCCCACGGGAATCCGCTGCCAGCGCCCTTGCCACCGCACCGTTTCGAGCCCCTGTTTCACGGCCTCATCCGGAATGGGAAAACGCTCCTCCACTGCCCGCAGCGCCAGCAGGGCTGTCGCTGTATTGATTCGCTGGCAATCGCCTTCCAGCGCGCACCGCGGATAAGCGGATAAATCCTCCCCATAAACCTCTTCGATCCGGTAAGCCCGGCATCCTTTATCCCGGGCAATCGCGAGAATCGGGGCGGCCGCCTCCGGCTGTATCCGCCCGAGCACGACAGGTACGCCCGGCTTGACGATCCCCGCCTTCTCCACCGCCACCCTGGACAGGGTGTCACCGAGCTGCTGGCAGTGGTCGAGACCGATGGAAGTGATAACCGACACTTCCGGGGTCACAATATTGGTGGAATCCAGGCGGCCGCCCAGGCCGACTTCGATTACCGCGGCATCGACCTCTTCGCGCAGGAAATGCAGAAAAGCCATGCCGGTCATGAATTCAAAGAAAGTCGGGTACATTTCCGTGGCGCCCGAAGAGGCCCGTTCGGCCGCCTGCTTCAATTCCTCCGTGTAGCGGACAATGGCCTCTTCGGAAAGGATCCGCCGGTTCACCTGGACCCGTTCTCCAAGCCGCAACACATGCGGGGAAGTGAAGAGTCCGGTCTTGTATCCGGCCGCGCGGAGTATTGCCTCCAGCATTGCGCAAACCGAACCTTTCCCGTTGGTTCCGGCCACATGAAAGATGGGATACCCGGTCTCCGGGTTGCCCAACTCGCGCATAAACGAAGGCATGCGATCGATCCCGTACCGGGCGCCGCGGTTTTTCAATCCGTACAAAAAATCCTGTGTTGCTGAGTAATCCATAATCTTGGAAGGGTCCCCGGATTCGAATGCCGCTTAGGCGACTCTGCGAGCACACCAGTTAAAGCTCCCGGCCGCCGTCGGCGACTGCCTATGCCGGCACTCCCGACCACTCGTGCCTGGAAAAAACCGATTCTCTCCCGAACCTCTGAAATCCACGCCCCTGGACACGGTATTCGCCTCGTCGCTCAAGCGGGCTCCCTGTGCTTCAGGTACAGAGCTGTGAGCAGTACCCGCAGGCGTTCCCTGGTCTCGGTGCGGGGCACGATCTGGTCCAGCAATCCGTGCTCCAGAAGAAATTCCGCGGTCTGAAAGCCGTCGGGCAGGGCCTGCTGGGTCGTCTCCTTGATCACCCGTGGACCGGCAAACCCGATCAGGGCCCCCGGCTCCGCCAGAATAACATCGCCCAGGCTCGCGTAGCTCGCCATAACACCGGCGGTGGTTGGATTGGTCAGGATGGAAATATAGGGAAGCCCCTGCTGGCGGAGACGGCCCAGCGCCGCACTGGTTTTCGCCATTTGCATAAGACTGAGAATCCCCTCGTACATCCGCGCGCCCCCGGAAGTCGAAACGATGACACAGGGAATCTTTTTCTCCAGAGCCCGTTCTATGACCCGGGTGACCTTTTCGCCGACCACCGACCCCATGCTGGCCCCCAAAAAGCGAAAGTCCATCACGGCAATCGATATCGGAATCTCGTGGATCCTGCCGGTCCCCGCAAATACCGCGTCCTTGCGGCCGGTTTTGGCGCGGTGCTGTTTCAGCTTGTCCTCATAGGATGCGACCCCCTGGAACTTCAGGCAATCGACGGAAACCAGGTTCGTGTCGTTTTCCGTGAAGCTGTCCTCGTCGAGCAGGAACTCCAGTCGTTTCTCCGGAGCGATGGGAAAGTGATACCCGCTGTTGGGAACCACCATCTGATTCTGCTCCAATTCCTTATTGTAAATAATTTCACCGCTCACGGGACACTTGTTCCAGAGACCGACCGGAATGTCCTTCTTCTTCACCGTAACGGTGGAATACTTCGGTTTGCCGAATAAAGCCATAGCGTCTTCCAAAATTGTTAACCGTGACCGAAGGTCACAACGTCCACATTCTTCGCGCCGCCCCGCCGTAGCGCACTTGCGCATGAATTGAGCGTGGAGCCGGTGGTGAACACATCATCAACCAGTACGTATCGTTCCCGCTTATTCAAGGAAAGATTATCCGCGATGGCAAAGGCATTTTTGAGGTTCTTCTGCCGTTCCGCCCGGTCGAAACGGGTCTGGCTTTCGGTATCGCTCCGCCGGCACAGGAGTTCCCGCACCTCCGTCCTCTCGACGAGTTCGACCAGCAGCCCGGCCAGCAGCCGGCTCTGATTGAATCCCCGTTCCCGCTGTTTCCTCGGATGCAGCGGAACCGGCACCAGGACGCTTCCGGCCACGAAGCCGAGCACCTCGTCGGCACCCGTCAGGATCGCGCGAATGTCCCGCAACAAGTGCCTCTCTCCCCGGTATTTGACGCCGTGAATCAGCTCGCGCGCGGGCCCCTTGAGCAGCACGGCGGTCCGGCCGGCGCCAAAGACGGGACGCAGCAGGTAACAGTGAGGACATTCACGGTCCGCCTCGATCCGACCGAAGAACGGATAGCCGCACACGGAGCAGGCGGGGGAGCGAACGCGGTGAATGCGGCGGACGCACGGCCCGCAAAGATGGGGACAGGGCTCACGTTCCTCCACCGCCTCGCCGCAGTACGCACACGAACGCGGATAAAGCAGGTCCACGAAATTTTCAAGCTGGGTTTTGACTATGCCGCCGACCTGCTTCACGGAGGGGTATTGTGCAGCGGAGGCGCCTGGTGTAAAGGCGGTTCGGAACCTGGTTATGGGGTATCGAGTGACAGGGCCGACACCGCGCCTCTGGCTGGCACGTGACGACAACCCCTTCACCCATAGAACACCCGCTCAAGAAAGAGGCCGCGGGCTGGGGCGGTCGGGATTTCGTGCGTGCGGAGGCCGGTTTCGAGGAGTTCAACCGCCCTGGAAGCAGAGAGTTTTCCCTCCCCCACACGGATCAACGCCCCGGCGAGGCTGCGCGCCATCTTGTACAGAAAGCCGTCCGCTTCGGCGATGATGCGCACCCGGCGTCCCCGGCGAACCACCTCCAAACGGCGCAGATCGCGCACCGTGTTCTCTTTGGCCTCCCCGCTTTCGGCGGAATACGCGGCAAAATCCCGACAGCCGGTCAGCCGGGCGGCCGCGGACATCATGGCACAGGCATTCAGTCCCGCCGGACAGGCGACACAGTAGCGGGCGTCAAAAGGCAGAGGGATACCCTCGTAAAGGTAATAGACGTAGCGCTTTCCCGTCGCGGAAAAACGGGCGTGAAATCCGGCCGGGGCCCTTCGCGCCGCATAAACCAGCACCGCCGGAGGCAATCCGGTCCGCAGTGCGGCCAACAGAGCACCGGTCGAATGCCGCCACTCGGCATTGAAATGAAACACGAACCGGCGGGCGTGGACCCCCGCGTCGGTTCGGGAGCTCCCGTGGATGCGAACTGGCTGCTTGAGGATTCTGGCCAGGCACTTTTCGATGACGTCCTGCACACCGCTCCCGTCCGCCTGACTCTGCCAGCCGTTGAATTCGCCGCCCTCGAAGGCGCACGTACATTTCCATTGCATAGTGAATAAGGTGAAAAGACCCGGTTCGAGGGGCAAGGCAAAGGAGGTGTGCAGCCGGGGCGGATAACCACGAACTGATAACTATTCCGCTCCCCCTTCCGGAGGAGGATACCGGTGATTGAGGAAATCCTGGAGAATGACGGCGGCCGCATGGGAATCGATCTCGCCCGACCTGCGATCGATCTCTTTCTTCCGGCCGCGGTACCGCTCTTCGGCCAGGCTCGAGGTCAACCGCTCGTCAACGAGGTGCACAGGCAGTGAGAACCGCGCCTTCAAATCCTCGACAAACCGGTCGACCTCTCTGGCTTTGAAGCCGGCGGATCCGTCCATATTGTAGGGATAACCCACCACCAGCCCGGTTATGCGCTTCTCGGCAATCACCCTTTCCATACGGCGCCACCGCGCCGCCTCGTCCTTCTCCACCGCGGCCCGCAGGGGAGTTGCCAGGCCCAGCTCGTCGCCCCAGCTCAACCCGATCCGCTTTTCCCCGTAATCAATTCCCAGATACCTCGGCATGTCAAAGGAGGGATTTCCATCTGGGATCATCCCCGAGCTTTTTCACCAGCCCCTTGATCTTCTCGGCCTTGTCCTTGGGACAAACCAGGGTGGCGTCACCGGCATGGACCACGATCAGGTCGTCCACGCCGCACACGGCGAGAAGGTGATCCTTGTCGGAGATCACGATATTGCCCTCCCCGCCATCCACCAGCGCCGCCCCGCGCAGCGTATTACCATGGTCGTCCCCCTTGAAATGCCGCGCCACCGCCGGCCAAGAGCCGACATCGTCCCAGTCGAAATCCGATTCCACGGTGACGACGTTCCCGGCTTTCTCCATAACCGCGTAATCAATCGAAATCCTGTCCAGGGTCGGGTAAACCTCGTCGAGCAGTTCTTCCAGGGACCGACCGGCGCGCAGGCCTGATTCGAGCTCCGTCAACCCGCGGTACAGGGAAGGCGTGTGATCCTCCAACGCCGCGGCAATCGTTTCGGCCGTCCAGACGAACATACCGGCATTCCAGAAGTACTCGCCCGAGTCGAGGTATTGCTTCGCGGTCTGCAGATTCGGCTTCTCGACAAAGCGCTGCACCCGGTAAATCGTTCTACCGTTGATATCGAACAACTCGTCGCCCCGATGGATATAGCCGTAACCGGTCGCCGGCTCGGTTGGAGTGATCCCGATCGTCACCAGCACCGGCTCCTTTTCCGCGGCCTGGAAAGCGGTGTCGAGCACCGACTGGAACCCCTTGCTGTCCTGGATGACATGGTCTGCCGGAAGCATAGCCAGCGATGCTTGCGGGTCGCGGTGTTTAATCACCACCGTTGCCAGCCCCACCGCCGCGGCGGTGTCGCGCCCCATGGGCTCGCTTACCACGTTCTCCGGAGGGAGCATGGAACAGACGGAGACCACCGCGTCGTGCTGTTCGCGGTTGGTAATGACAAAGATGTTTTCCCGCGGGATAAACCCGTCGAGGCGTTCCACCGTCTGGGCAAGCATGGGTTTATCGCCCACGATCGGAAGCAGGTGCTTGGGATGTTGAAGGCGGCTCCGGGGCCAGAAACGCTCGCCGCGCCCCCCGGCCATGATCACTGCATAGCGTTTGCTCATAGGATGGATTCCTCGTTTCGATACCGACTCTGCGTTGGTTATAGTTATATCCCGATACTTCTCAGAAATTAGCGGAAAGGAAGCGTGCGGGAAAGATCAAAAAGCCGGCCGGAAGCCGGCGGGCCAAGAGCGCCCACGGGATCGAAAACCCTCGGCTCGACCCTGATTCCCCGATCGCGGCGCAGGCAAAAACTCCGGGCCCGTTCCCGCCGCGGCCGCCCCGGCTTTGACAGATGCCCCCTGGCCGGTTTAGAAGTACTGAAACCTATGCCATCACGCAACGATTCACTCACGCCAGAAGAGCTGGCCCGGTACAGCCGCCATCTCGCCCTTCCCGAAGTCGGAAAGGCCGGGCAGGAGCGCCTGCGCGCTTCGAAAGTCCTCGTCGTGGGGGCGGGAGGGCTGGGCAGTCCGGCCGCCCTTTACCTGGCCGCTGCCGGGGTCGGCACAATCGGGATGGCCGATTTCGACCGGGTCGAAACCCACAACCTCCAGCGACAGATCCTGCATGGAACCGAGCAGGTCGGGAACCTGAAAACGACCTCGGCGGAAAAGCGCCTGAAAAGCCTGAATCCTCACGTCGCCGTCCGCCTGCACCACGAGGGCGTCACCCCGGGAAACAGTGTTGCACTCTTTTCCGAATACGACGTCATCGTCGATGGCTCGGACAACTTCCCGACACGTTATCTCAATAACGACAGCGCCTTTCTGGCCGGAAAACCCGTGGTTTACGGGAGCCTATTCAGGTTCGAGGGTCAGGCCTCCTTTTTTCATCCCCGCGCCGGGACACCGTGCTACCGCTGCCTGTTCCCGGATCCTCCCGCGCCGGACACCGTTCCGAACTGCTCGGAAGCGGGGGTGATGGGCGCCCTGCCGGGAATAGTCGGAAGCTTGCAGGCCATGGAGGCGATCAAGCACCTTCTGGGGATCGGCGAGACCCTCCGGGGACGTTTGCTGATCTTCGACCTTTTGACCGTCCGCTTCCGGACACTCAATATCAAGAAGGATCCCGCCTGTCCGCTCTGCGGGGAACAGGCCCGCATTAAGTCGATTGTCCCCAACAATTACGATTTCAGCTGCGCTTCCGACGGGAAAACGGGACCGGATCCCCGCATGAAATCATCCGATTCCGGAACCTGCCCCCTCGAAGTGTCCGTACACGAGGTGCAGGCGCTGTTAAAGGAATCCTCCGGAAACGTTTTGCTCGTCGACGTCCGCGAACCGCATGAGGTCGAGATCTGCCGAATCGACGGCAGCAGGACGCTCCCTATGGCGGAGATTCCCAACCATCTGGATTCCCTTCCGCACGACCGGCGCCTCCTGGTTTATTGTCACCACGGGTACCGGAGTCTCCAAGTCACTAAATACCTTAGAGATAAGGGGTTTCCCGCGGTTTCCAACGTTCGCGGGGGAATCGATGCCTGGGGTAAAGAGGTCGACCCTTCGCTCCCCCGGTATTAATTTACTTTACGAAAAGACGTGTTTTTCCCTAGACCTTTTCCTTGAAAAATCAGTTAATCTTATTCAATCCATATCGCTTTTTCTTGTCTGAAAACCGACCATCCAATAGAAGAGAAACTATCGTATCAGCTACTTTGCTCACAACACCATGAATATCGCCAAGCTCAAATTCCCTCTTATCGCCCTCGCCGGAGCACTCCTCTTTACCGGGTGTGACTTACGCATCACCAACATGACGCCGGAAAACGTTCCGGAAAACCCATCCGGCTATTACGACATCCTGGTCTCCATCGAGCCGACAGGAAGTGATGTCATCGCCGATAGCATTAAACCGTATATTGTCATCGACGGCCAAACCTATCCGATGGAGGCGAGCACCCGAGGGCCCCATATCTACAAATACGAATACCGGCTGCCTGCGGACCGCCGGGAAGCCCGCTACTACTTCCAAATCGATTATGAGCTGGAGAAGAATCAGGTAACGACCCGTCGGCAGGAAATCACGGACGTTCAGAATTTCCGCCTGACGGACCGTTACACGCTTTCTCTTGACGTTGAGCGCGCCCCCGCCGGCAGCAGGGTTGGCGTCGTCGGTCGCGGGTTCAGCCCGGAGGACCGCATCGTGATCGGCGGAGAAGACGCCGAAACGGTCTTCCACTCCTCCAACTCCCTCGAGTTCTTTGTCCCCTCGCTGCCGTACGGACGTGATTACAATGTTGAATTGGTGGACAACGAAGGCTCCATGAATGCTGGAACGCTCCGCATCGATCCCGGCACGATCCGTGTCGACCCCGAGCGGGTTTCCTTCACCACGGGAGACCGGACGACGCTGGTCTTCAGGATTCCCACGGAGGCGCCTCCCGGCGGGCTTTACATCGACGTCACCACGGACATCCCGGAAAGCATTGTCATGCCCGAGGTGATCATTCCCGGCGGCTCCCGGTCGGTCAATATTCCGGTCGAAGGCGGCCGGGCGGGCACCGGCTCCCTCTTCATCCAGAAGGAAGGATACGAGGAAGTACGAGTCCCAGTGTCGGTCAGCGGCCGCTGACGGGAATCGCGTCGCAACAGCCCCTTTGGCCAAAAGTCGCTCCGGGAGTTCCCGGAGCGACTTTTTTTTGGACTGTATCGAGCGTGGGGCCTCTCGGGAAGCTTTCCTATTCTCCTTGAATGCTGACCAGGACGGTGCGGGTATGGCCCGCGGTGCGGTGCTCCCAGAGGTAGATTCCCTGCCAGGTTCCCAGCGTCATTCTGCCCCCCGAAAAGGGCACTGTCTCGGAGGTCCGCGTCAAGGCCATCTTGATGTGGCTGGGCATATCATCCGGCCCCTCCATCGTGTGAACAAAGTCGGGATCATTTTCGGGAACCAGCTTCTCGAAAAACATCTCGAGATCCCGGCGCGCACTCGGGTCGGCATTCTCCATAATCACCAGACTGCAACTCGTGTGCCGGCAGAAAACGGTGACCGTGCCGCAATTCAGGCCGCTCTTCTCGATTTCACGGGCGATCTCCCCTGTAATCTCAAAGGTTCCCTTGCCGCGTGTCTGAATCTTCAACGTAGCTTGATGGACTCCCATAACTTCCTCAAAGAGAAAGCCCTTATCGCCTGAAAAGCAAGGAAAAGAACCGGCAACCGGCGTCCTGTTCACACATCCGGGATCCGGATCCGGTTTCCACACGACACGGCACGGCACACCTCACTCCCTGGGAGCAATCATACTCATCGGATCGAGCGCTTCGTCGAGTGTCTTCTCGTCAAGCAAGCTCTTATCGAGAACCACTTCCCGGAGAGTTTTTCCCTCGGTGAACGCCTGCTTGGCGACTTCGGCCGCCTTGTCGTAACCGATGTAAGGATTCAAAGCGGTGACCAGCATCAATGATCGCCGCACCAATTCGCTACAGGTCTCTTCGTTGACTTCGAGTCCTTTGACGCATTCCCGGCTGAAGGTACGTGCGCCGTTGCTCAGGCATGTGATCGAATCGTGCAAGGCGTAGGCGATCAGCGGAATCGTTACATTCAACTCGAAATGCCCGTCGCGACCCGCCATGGCCACGGCACTGGACATCCCCTGCGCGTAGATTCCGACCTGCACCAGCATTTCGCTCATAACCGGATTGACTTTTCCCGGCATGATCGAGGAACCGGGCTGGGTGGCGGGCAACTGAATCTCTCCGAGACCGGACCTCGGACCGGACCCCAGCAGCCGAATATCGTTGGCGACTTTGGTCAGACTGGCGGCGATCGTGCTCAGAATGCCGGCGACCTCCACACAATCGTCGCGGCCTGCCTGGGCTTCAAAATGGTTGTCGGCTTCGCGAAATCCGATTCCCGTCTTCTCGGCAAGAACCCCGCATACCCGCCCGGGAAACTGGGGATGACAATTGATTCCCGTACCGACAGCTGTTCCGCCGATCGCGAGTTCCACAAGAAGATCAACCGCGCGCCGGGCACGGTCCCTGGCCTTGCTCACCTGAGCGGCATACCCGGAAAATTCCTGTCCCAGGGTCAAGGGAGTTGCATCCATCAGGTGGGTACGGCCGATCTTGACGACTTCACTCCATTCCCGGGCTTTCTCATCAAGAGTGCCTGCCAGTTCGTCCAGGGCGGGGACAAGCTGTTCCTTGAGGGCCAGGGCAACGCTCACATGCAGCACAGTTGGAACAATATCATTGGAAGACTGGCCCATGTTGACATCGTCATTGGGATGCACCGGCTTGCGGGAGCCGATTTTTTCGCCCGTCAACTGGCTCGCCCGGTTGGCAATCACCTCGTTGATATTCATGTTCGAGGAAGTTCCGGAGCCCGTTTGGAACACGTCGACGGGAAAATGCTCCTGCCAGTGGCCCTCGAAAACCTCATCGGCGGCTTGCCGGATTAACTCAGCCTTGGGTTTGTCGAGTTTACCCAGCTGTTCGTTTGCGGTCGCGCAGGCAGCCTTGACAAGACCGAGGCTCCGGATGAAGGCCGGCGGCATGGCGCGCCCGCTAATCGGAAAATTCAATACCGCCCGCTGGGTAGAGGCCCCGTAAAGAGCTTCATCAGCCACTTGCATTTCCCCCATTGAGTCTTTTTCAGTTCTCATAGCACTTACCAATTAGTCGGATTTATTTTGTTTTCGCGTCAAATCAGCTCTCAACGTCAATCGCTTCCCGCCGCTCCTGTTCATTGGATCCCCGCTTCCGGGCCCGTTCTCAGGTCCGGGGCCCTCGCCTCTTGGCCACGGTTTCATCCCCGGGAAGACATCGCCTCCATAGTCGTCGTCCGCGATTTCAAAAAATCGCTGAGCCAAAGGAGATTCGAAACCGGCGGCAGGTTTTCAAAGGGCTCAATCGCCTGCTCGGCCTCTCTGGCTTTCTCCAGGACCGTTCCCGCCACGTCTGAGTGGACGCCGCTCTCAACCATCCTGGCCAGCCATTTTTCAACCTTCTCCTCCCGGTTCCCACACACATCCCGGCAAAACTCGGCTTTCTCCTCATCGCCCAGAACCTGCAAGAGCAGAATCACCGGGAGGGTGTATTTGCCATTGATCAGATCGGTGCCCAGAGTCTTGCCTGTTTGTTCCTCTTTGCCGAAGAAGTCCGTGAGATCGTCGTAAATCTGATACCCCGTTCCGAGACTTACCCCGAAGCGACCCGCGGCTTCACAAAACTCATCGCTGTACTCGCCAAGCCGGGCGCCGAGGAAACAAGAGACCCTGAACAGCTCAGCGGTCTTCAATTCAATGATTCGAAAATATTCGGTCAGGGTGATATCGAACGCTCCGCGTCGGGCCGTTTGTGCGATTTCGCCCGCACAAACCCGCCTGGTGGCGCGGGAAACCAGCCGGCAAACCTCCGAACCGGGAAAATCCGTCGACAGATTGACGGCATGGGCAAACAGAGCATCGCCCAAAAGAACGGCTGTTTCGGAGCCGAACTTCCGGCTCGCAGTAGTACGGCCATGTCGCACCGAGGCGGAGTCGAGGATATCATCGTGCACGAGCGTAGCCAGGTGCACCAGCTCAATGACGGCAGCCACCTTGACCAGAGCCGCAGGGATGGTCCGGCCGTCCCTCCATCCCGCAAAAAAAACCAACGCCGGCCGTAAACGTTTTCCCCCGCTGCCCAAACAGTACCGGACCATCTCCTGAATTTCCGGCTCGAAACGCTCCACTTCCTCCTGCAGAAAAAGATCCAATGCTTGCATATGAGGGGTTAAGGAAGCAAAAAGCGACAGGCTTTTACTGTCGTCTCCCCTCGGCTCAATAAATTTTTCGCTGGCGAGCATGAATCAAGAAATACCGGAAATGACGAAACAATCAAACGCGCGACACAAGCACCGGCGCAATACATTTTTCCGAATTCGTACAATAAGAAAACCCAATAATGAGTGACAATCCTCTATTAATCCTGCTCCTGCTCGGCGCCGCCGGCTATGTATTCAAACTCTGGCTGGACGATTACCGCCAGGCGGAACGAGGGGAGCCCCATCCCGGCGAGCTGCCGGGAGCCCGCTCGACCACGCGAACCGCGGTCTGGGTGGCGATCGCGGGAGCACTGATCATCCTCGGGCTGGAGACGGGCGGGGAATACGCTTTGGATGTTGTTGAAGATCAATCGGAAATCACCGTCCTTTTCGGACTGGTCATGTTATCCGCCGCGTTCTTCGAGGAACTCATTTTCCGGGGGTACCTGGTTGTCCAGAACCGGGGACGGATCGCGCTGATCACCAGCATAATCTTCTTTTCCCTCGTTTTCACCCTCGCGCACCCGTTTCTCTGGGAGTTTGAAACCGGCGAAAGCGGGTGGCGTGTTTGGGAGGGAACCCTGACCCTCGACTTTTCGATAAAGGCCTGGTTCAGTACCTCGATTGTCTTTGTGAACTCGCTCTGGTTCTACACCGTGCGCTTCTATGCCCTGAACACCACACGGTCCCTGATTCCCTGCTTCGCCGCCCATCTGTGCAGCAATCTGGGCGTTTTCATCATCAAGGCCATGCAGGGATTCGTCACGGGATGGTGGTAACACCGCCTTTCATGCCTCTCCCAAGGGCCGCACGCACTTCCGGAAGCGATGAGTCCTCTCCCGGAATAGCGGGCAGAGGGCATGGCTTTCAGTCGTGCCCGCAAGTGGTGCGGCGATTCTGCGGGCCTCCCGCCGTCCCGACTCCGGGACGGCGAAAAGAATTTCAGGAGGGGGCCGCAGCCGGTCAAAATGAGGAAGGGCCCCACCCATCCGGAAACCTCAGACGGCTTCTTCCTCGTCCGCTTCTTCGTCTGCCTCCTCATCGTCGGCGGCGTCGACCTCTCCGGTCTCTTCCTCGTCCACGGTATCTTCGTCAACCGCTTCGTCGACGGTGCCTTCCGTTTCGACGCTTTCCTCTTCGAGGCTCTCGTCGCCGGTGGCTTCGCTGTCGGTGGCCTCTTCCTCGTCGGTCACCTCTTCGTCGTAACGTTCCTCCACCCTTTCAGCCTCGCTGAATTCCAGGAACTCCCGCATCTGCTTTTCCCGCAGTTCGAGACTTTCCCGGTACTGTTGATCAAACCGGTCGAGATTCTCAATCAGGTGACGGATCGCCCCGGCAGTATCAACCGTTACGGTAATCGCTCCACCGATCAACAAACGATAATGATCGTCCACAAAGTCGACGTCCATTTCGGCGTCGAACCTGTCCTTCGAGGGATAAAGGTAAACTTTACCGACCGAAGTGCGAAACTCGCGCAGGATAAGCTCGCTATCCTCGTCGGCGCGTATCTGTCGGACAAATTCCCGGGCGCCTGACACGCGATTCTCAAACGTTTCCAATGCGGCCGCCAGAGCTTCACGCTGTTCGGCGTCACCGGGAACAAGTTTAAAAGCGAGCCCCACGATATCATCACCGGTTATGATCGCTCCATTCCGCTCCAGATACCGTCCCTCATAGGGGTCGAAATATCGCTCGGGAAGTATACGAAGCTCCAGACTTTCCACCGCCCGCCGCTGTCGCGTCGACTCCGCACCGGGCATATCCAGGTAGACGTGATACCGGTCGTTTACCAGCTCGGTCCGCTCCCTTACCATCTCCATCCGGTAGGACTCGTCGACCTCCTCGACGTCCGCTTCCACATCCTCCTCTTCGACCTCCTCTTCGGCCCGACCCTCCGGAACCGCCGCAGCAGCTTCCAGAACCGCCTCCTCATGTTGCGGGGCTGCCCCGATCGCTTCGCGGACAATGTCATCCCTGAAATCGGGGGCCCTCGCGAGTGCCGTCTCCACGACGGCCACCGTCCAGAAAGCTTCCTCTTCGGCAACGCGGCCCACGGAACGCCGTGTTGCAGTCCCCGCGTTGGCAGGAAATGCTTCAATCAGCGATTCCACCAACCTCAGTTCACGCTCCAGACGTTCCGGCAACCCACTTTCAGGGTCCTCCAGGTCTTCAAGCACTTCGGCCTCATCCGGCGCCTCCTCGTCTTCCGGAGCACGGCCGGCTGCCACAAGAATCGCGTCGCGGTGATGCGGCGCAGCTCCGATCGCTTCCTCGACAATCTCATCCTCATGTTCCGGCGAAGCCGCCAGCGCGGTTTTGACGACAGTTTGAGCCCAATAAGCCTCTTCGTCCGCCACGCGACCTATCGAGCGTCGAACCGCCATCCCCGAATTTGCAGGAAACGTCCCGATCAAGGAGTCAACGAGCCTGACTTCGCGCTGCAAACGCGCCGGAAGCTCCTCTTCCCCCCCGGCCGTCTCCCCGGATACGTAGTACTCGGGAAAGGCTCCAGCCACCGCGGTCTCGACCGCCTCGCCTCGATCGGGAGCGGCTTTCACAACCGCATCGACAATCTCACGGACCGCTTCGGAATTCTTCTCCGGCAAGCCTTCGATACCACTCACCGCTATCGCCGCCGCCGATTCGGGAAAACTTTCCGCCAGCGATCCCACAATGGTGGCCGCGTTCTCCGGGTCGTCGGCCACCGCTTCGGTAACCGACGCAAACCGTTCCTCTCCACGCTCCTCGCTTTCCTGAAGCAACCCTTCGACGGATTCCTCCGCCCGAATCCCGACAGCGCCTACCGCCGCTATCGCCGCGATCGCGGCCAAACACTGGATAGTTGGTATTAATTTCATGGTCCCCTTCTTTTACCTGCGTTGACGAGGACCGGTGCGAGCGCCCCGGTTTTCCCTAACTCCCTCAGGATCATCCCGCTCCAAATCCTGCATCATCTGCCGGACCTGCGCCTGTTGTTGCTCGCTGCGCCAGCGTGACAGTTCTTCGAGATACCGGTCCTCCTCCTCCGTCCGCGGGAATTGCGACCCCTGAATATCACGATGCGAAAGGTCCATTTCCAGCATCCGGCGTTCGTCGATATAATCGGTGTAGTTATGCCGGTTCGGATCGGTGATCGTCGCCGTTATAAAGATGATCTGATCTTTCTTGAGCTGGTCGGTGGAATCGCTCCTGAACAGGCGCCCGATTACCGGAATATCCCCGAGCAAAGGCACCTTGCTTTCGGTTGTGATCGAATCCTCGTCCGCCAAACCGCTCATAGCGAGCGTTTGCCCGCTCTTAACCATCACGTTGGTCTCGACCGAGCGCTGGCGAATGGTGGGAACAATTTGTACATTCTCTCCGCCGCCCAGGACCTGTTGTCCAACGACGTTGTTGATCTCGGGACGGGCAGCCAGGTTGATCAAGTCGCCGCCGCTGATTGTCGGCGTCACCGTCAGCATGATTCCGGGAAGCGGATCGAGAAGAATCGGCTCTTCAAAGGATTGCCGAAAGGGATCCCCCGGCTGGCCCGTACCCATAACCGTCGAGGCTCCGTCGCGGTACATGTGGTCGATCACCTGGATCTCCGCCCGTTCGGCATTCATGGTCACCACGGTCGGGCTGGCCGTCAACCGGGCGTCCGTCTCCCGCTGCAAGGCGGTCAGAACCGCATTGAATTCCGATGCCGAAAAGATCGCTTCCGAATGACGGGCGGTACCCACCGATTCCATCAGGTCACTGAAGCCCGGGTCGGCCTGTCCTCGCATGCGTTCCCACCGGTGGGTCGCCGGACCGGCTGAGACGTCCACACCGTCCTCCAGCGATTCCCATCTCACGCCGAGCTCACGGGCGTCGGTATCCGATACCTCGATGAACATGGCTTCGATCAAAACCTGCTGGGCGGGCTGGTCAAGCCGCTCGACCATGCTCTGAACTTCCCGCATCCTACCTTCCTCCGCGGTCACGATTAAAACATTGGTGCCGCTGTCCACCTGGACCTGCTGGACACCGGAAAGGTTGGAAACCAATTCCGCGATGTCCGACGCAGGCGGATACTTCACCTGAATGACCCGCGTGGACGGAGGAACCGCTTCGATCCGCTCCAGGGTTTCAACCCGAACGATGTCATCTCTATCGATGTAACCGTACCCGATCTGGGAAAGGGAGACATCGAAAACCTGTTCCCAGCCGATATTGCGCAGCCGCACCGTGGCGGTCGCCTCGGCCCCAACCGTCATAAAATCCTGCGGAATCACCACATTGATGTCGGCCTCCGAAGATACCCGAGATATAATATCCGCAATCGCAACGTTCTCGAAGTTCACCGTCATGGTCCCGTCATCGTGCAACGTAACCTGGTCGTCCGGCACGCCCACATCGACGTAATCATCGCGAACGACCTGTATAATCCCCTCTTCTTCGATATAAGTGTATCCCGTCGGTGACAGCACGATATCAAAGACCTGGTGCCAGGTAACATCCCTCAACTGCACCGATGCCTGCCCGGTCAACTCCTCGGGAATCACCAGGTTCAGCTCATAGAGATCCGCCACGCTGCGGAGGATGCTCCGGATGTTCGTATCCGGAAAATCGACCGAGATCGTTTCGAGTTCTTCATCCTCGATCTCCACATACTCTTGTCTCACCGCCTCGTCGAGCTCTTCATCCACCTGCAACGGCTCCTCCATCGACTCTTCATCAGCAAGCTCGCGCAGCGCTTCGCTGGCGGCGGCGCGAATCGCTTCCTCCTGCTCCGGCGCCGCTTCCACCGCGCTCTCAACGATAGGCTGCATCGACACGGGCGCGGCCTTCACCGCTGCCAGGACGACTCCCGGAGCGCCCTCCGGATCCGCCACTCCCGACAGAATACTGCGCACGATTACAGCAGCCGATTCCGGATGTTCACGACTCAAGTCTGCGGCAAACTCCTCCGCACGTTCCGGCTCCTCGGCCACCGCGTCGCTTACATAATCATAATGAGTCGCATCGCCCGGTTCCTCGGCCAATCTCTCCAACAACGTGTCAACGGACACGGACTCAGCAGGCGGCGTTTCGTCTGCCGAAAGAGGCAGAGCCAAAATCGCGCCGGCACACACACACAGCAACCATTGCCTGGGGTTCATTAATTTCATTTTATTTATGAGTTAAAGGTTTCTTTCAAGTTCCTCATCGTTCAGCCGAAGAGTGAAAGAGGAGGCCGTAATCTCCACTACCAACACCTCGTAAGCACGTCCTTCGTATTCAACAACCAGATATTCCCCGGCACCAACCGGCCGGCCTTCAAGGAGCAGAAAACGCCTCCCTCGCATCGTAATCGTCCCGTCCGGCGACAACCTTTGAGCGATATCAGCCAATCGGCCCACCACGTCTTCAGTAACCTCTTCCATTCGGGGATGAAATGGATGGGCAACCCCTCCCTCTATGAGTGTTTCAAGCGAAGGCACCTCCGGTTCCACCAGCGAGCGCGCCGACGCCAAAAACTCCTCCCTGCTTTCAGGAGACGCCACCTGGGCGACAGCCCCGGCAAACGGCCCCAAAAACAACCCACACACGCAACATATATTGAAAAATTTTTTCATGGCCGCCCAAGAAGCTCCAATCTGATTGCCAGGCTCAAGAGCGTCGATTCCGTCTGCCGTGCCCGGATAATCTCAAAGTTTCTGATACGCACAAAATGCACTCCGTTCTCGATCGTATGTATAAAGGAAATAATGTCCCGAAATTCTCCCTCGACCGACATTTCGTATGGCACCGACACATACACTCGCTCATCTTCATTATCTCCCGCCGCCGGCACACCTCGTTGATCCAGTGATGCAATACGTACTCCGGTTTCAGACTCCAGCCGATAAAAGTATTGAAGATTGCGGGCAAGTTCCGAGGGGCGTATCAGACGAGTGTCGACATCCTGCGTTATCGAGCGCAAAGAGTCAAGATGCCGGCTGAGGTTTGACGAATTTTTGATGTTCTCATCAATCCGCTCCCCTTCCGCGGACACACGATCAAGGTCGCGCCTCACATCCGCCAGAGTCCCTCCGCGAACAAATATCGCCGCCGCCAAACCAATTGACAGCACCGCACAGACGAGAATTACCGGATGTTCTCTAAACTTGGCTATAAGTACGTTAAGATTCATCTAAAAACCTGTTGCCGCCTAATCCTCACTGAGGCTCAAGGCGAAACTGAATGACAACGTATCCGCTTCCGGGTTTCGCGTAACCGACGTCACGTCCACGTCCCGCACCACGGCCGAAAAGTATTCATCCTCCCCGAACAGGGCTTCGTAACCGGAAATAATATCGGTCGCCTCTTCCGAAATCCCGAGCACCCGCCCGACAAGCGTCAACCGCCGCCGCCCATCTTCAACCCGGTGGGTTATTCTTGTCAGAACGATCCGCTCGGGCAGTGTCCCGGCGAGTTGCCCCAACAGCTCGGAAGCCACAACCGGCGAGCGAAAAAAGGCGGCCGCCTGCTCGAACTGTTCTCGCTCGGCATCGAACTCCCGGCTGAGTTCGACGGCCTCTTCACTTTGAGGACGCCTTTCTTCTATACGGGTCTCCCATGAATCCACTTGCTCCTTGATATTGCGGAGTTCGTATTCACGGGACACAAACACAATCAAGAGCGCGCAAGTAATAACAAAAGCGCAAACATTCAGAAAGAAAGAAGTGCGCACTACCTTGACGTCAGGAAGCGCTGCCGGATTGCGGAATTCCGGATGCCAGCACAAAGGTGTTCGGGAATCTCCTTTACTTCTTTTCATTCTCGGGAATTTTTGCCTCGATCATTAGCCCAAAGAGCCCAAGCCAATGCGATGGGATGTTTTCCGTATTCAATTCGGAGCCCAGCAGAATACCGTTATGTTCGAGCCATTCGGGATACGTGATCACGAACGGATCAACATTCAGTGTTTTTGCAAAGGTTTTGTTCAACCAGGAAAGCTGAAGAGGAGTTCTCGCGCAAAACACCTGCCCGATAGACAGGCCGGTCTGGACCTCGTAAAACCCGATATTGGATTGGAGTTCGCGTAGCAGCCGGTCCACCAGCCGGGGCCCCATTTCCTTGAAGTCGAATGAATCGGAATAGAAAAGGCGCTGGGCGGCAGCCTCGTCTTTGAGCCCCAGATCCCGCTGGACAACGGCTATCATTGAATGAAGGCCGTGCGGGATAACCCGTACCGAATCCACGGCTCCCCCATTGATCACAATGACCCTGGTTTCCTTCTGGCCGATTTCCAGAACCAGCGTCGGGTACTCCACCGCGGCAAACCTGTGGTAATCGACGAGTGCGCCGATAGTGGCAATGCTTCCGATCTCAAGCCGGTCGGGGAAGACCCCGTAATCGAGCAATTCCTGCTGAGCGTCACCCAACTCTGACGTCGGGCCGCCACCAATGAAGAATTCCTTCTCCATGAGACTGCCGACATCGGCCGGAGCACCGGTACGCGGGTTCAGGACAGCGAGTGTGTAGGCATTCGGATCGATGTTGAATTCAGCCTTTACCCTGTCCTCCAAATAACGGGGATCCCGCGCTTTCCGGGGCTCATCCATGATAATTTTACCGAGGACTCTACCGCGGGGATAGACTCCGCAACGCGCCCGAGTGTACCCACTGCTTCCGGAAGATTTACCGTTGCTCTCGATAAGTTTCTGGATTTCCTCGTTGTCGCCGGCCGGTGCCTCCTTGATTTCCTCCACAGTCATGGGATGTCCATATCCGGAAGTGCGGGCCATCAGGAAACTCACATCGGAGTGTTCGACAAAAAAGGCGCTGTGTTTGGACGCTGACATAGAAATGAACCCTTGTTTTACAAGGCATCCCCCCCTGCAAAGCAATACGTAAATGCCATAATGATCCAAGTTTACAGTTTTTTTAGAGCAAAACCTTAGGGTTGTTTCAGAAGGTCGGATGATAATCTTTTGCCCGTTTATCAAGGAGGCATTGATCAAAAAGGAGATGCAATTTCTTTCCAGCGGGTATATCATTCAACCCTATGCGATACTCATTTTTTCCCCGGTCCGTACGACTTATAATCCTCATTGGCGTTCTTCTCACGGCCCAAAGCTCGATCACCGCGGCGCCGTTTCTTTGGGAAATCGAAAAAGAGGGCCGGACCAGCCATATGTTCGGGACAATCCATTCTTCGCACTCCATGGTACGCGATCTGCCCGATCCGGTAACCGAAGCCCTTGCGGCGTCCGAAGTATTCCTCCCTGAACTGGAGCTTTCCCCGGAGAATGTGGGCAGGATGCTGGCAGCGGTGTTCGACTGGGAAGGCTCCCGGCTGGAAGAACGCCTGCCGGATGAACTTCGTGAACGCGTACGACGCACAACGCGGAGATTGGGCCTGCCCGATCTGATGCTGCGCAATATCTCCTTTGAGATGCTCCCCTTCTTTTTGGCTCAACCTCCGGGCGGGAATTTCAATCAGATCGTGGATGTACAACTCTATCGTGCCGCCAACGAACACGGCCTGGAGATTGTCCCCCTGGAAACCCTGGAAGAACAGATGGACGTTTTCCAGAACCTCGACGAGGCGACCACTCTTGAGTTGATCCGCGATGCGCTGGACGAGGCCGAAAGCGGCTATCCTTCCTACAGGAAACTCGTCGGGTTGTATGCCTCCGGGGACGAAAAGGCCGCCTACTCTCTACTTCAGGAGCTCAAGCAGGACACGCCGGAAGCTTTCCGGGACGCGTTGTTTTCGGACCGGAATCGCACCATGATTGAACGCGCGCGTCCCCACCTCGAACAGGGCAACGCGTTCATTGCGGTCGGGCTCGGTCATTTTCTGGGCGAAACCGGGATCATAACCCTGCTCCGGAATGAGGGGTATGAGGTTCGGCGGGTTGAGCGGGATTAGCATCCCGCCCCAACGAAAGACAGGCCCGGCTTCCGCGTTTCAGGTCTCAGTCATAACGTCCCGCGAACCGTTCCCGGGCCAAAAGCCTGCGGCGGTTGGGAGAACACCGCAAAGAAACGAGAAGCCCTTCACGCCTTTCCTCACGGCTCCCGGGCCGGGATATCCCGGCTTGCGCACGGCACCAAAAAACCGATTGCCCCCCTCAACGCGGGGGAAAGCGCAGGACCAACGACGCTCCGGGCCTGCTACCAGTTCCGTTTCTTGTGGCGGTTGGACTTGGAACGCTTGCGGCGCTTGTGCTTTGAAATCTTAAGACGGCGCTTCTTTTTCAGGTTACCCATAGTGTGTGTTTCTTCTAGCGAAAAGGAAAAAGGGTGGCGACTTCGCAAACCGCTGTAAAGCAAGATCTGCAAAAATGAGTCAAAAACCCGACGAGGAGGGAGCGCCGCCCGATAGATGCGCCTGCCGGCACGCCCGACCCGCCTCCGGTCTGAATCTCCCCCCCCCAAAGGACGGGACAGGGAATCCACCGTTGAGCTAACCGTATCGTTCAATCCGGGCAATGAGTGCCTGCGCCTTTGGGGGAGTCGGCGCCTCGATCTCCACCTGCTCGCCCGAGGCAGGGTCCGGCAACCTCATTTTTGTCATATAAAGGGCGGGATGCTCGTAAAGCGGCTTTTCCGGTCCCTTGGCACGGTATTTCGGCTTCAACTGGGAGAGATACAACGGGTTCGACCCCGCATAAAAACGATCGCCGAGTACCGGAATGCCGGATTCGGCTGCATGCAGCCGAATCTGATGTCGCCGGTTGTAAGCCGACTCCGCCTCCCAGAGGGCGTAACCTCTCAGGCACTTGAAGATTCGAAATCGCGTTGCCGTCCGCTTCCCTGTTGTGTTCGATACCAGCATGCGCGCGGACTTGGCCGGATGAGCAAGAGGCAGTTCGCAAAGAAACTCCCCTCGATTTTCCCGGGAAAACGTCAGGAACCGGTGGAAAAACGTGAATTCGCAGGCCCCCATGGCGTTCTTCATCGACATTTTTGCCGCCTCTGATTTCGCACACAGAAAAATCCCGGCCACCTCGGGGTCGGGAAAACTGACCGCGTGCACTTCACTGATCCCCCGGGCACTGAATTGCCCCTTTCCGAGGGCGGCCTCCCTCCTCAGAGCATCCAGCAAGGTAGTGCCTTTGGCATCCGATCTGAGCGCATCCCGCGTGGCGGTTAAACCGGGAGGCTTCTCCAACGCGAACCAGGCCTCCGTGTTCGCCAGGAGAGCCAGGCGCAACGGTCGCACCTGCACAACGCCTTCGGGAAAACTGATGAATGAAGTGGTCACCGGCAAAAAAAACCCTCCGGGCCCGAAGGCGCCGGAGGGTTTGAGTAGGATGGGAGGAGGAAAGGGAAAATTGTTATCAGGATCCGTAAATCAAGTGGGCACAGGACGATTTGTGCCTCCGCGCCACATTGGGATGAATGATTCCGGATTTTGAGGCTTTGTCAAGAGCTGAAACGAACAGGCGGGCCGTTTCTTTGGCCTCATCCTTCCTGTCGGCCGACTCGGCTTCCTTCACTTTGCGCGAAAGGGTTTTAAGGCGGGTCTTGATCGTACGATTGTGCTCAAAACGGCGCTCGGTTTTCCGCACGTGCTTGGTTGCTGACTTGGTATTCGCCATAATTGAAAACCTGAGAAAAGGGCCAAAGCCGGGGTGCCGTCAAGAAGTTTTTGGGAAAAGTTAGTTTCGAGGCCTGTAAGCCGGATTCTGTATTCCGCCACGCGGACGGAACGGCATTCATTTATCTATCCCGCGGAAGCGGGATTCCCGCATGGAGCGGGATGCGACCTACCCGGGGCGTTTCGACGGGCCGCCGCGCCCCTTATTTGGTCTTGCACCGGACTGGGTTTGTCCTGCCCCCCGCGGATTGCTCCGGGGGCGGTGGGCTCTTACCCCACCCTTTCACCCTTGCCCCTGTCGGAGATTTGAAATTTCAAATTTGAAATCCCAACCCCTCCAGAGGCGGTCTCTTCTCTGTGACACTGTCCGTCACCCCGCCTTTAAGACGGGGTGCCCCCGGTTTCCCGGGGAGTCCTGCCCTTCGGTGTCCGGACTTTCCTCTCGGTCCTTTCAAAGCAACGGTGGGACTGCGGCAATCCCACCGCTCATGCCAAAGAACAGAGCGAACACCCGGCCTCAAAACTAACTCTCCGAATATAGTATGCGCCCGCAATTATCGCAAGCCGCAATCTCTTTTCCATAGCGCGCATCGCTTTCCACCCCGGCTGAAACCTTGAGGTGACACCCCTGACATTTCTTCTCCGACAGTGAGACCACAACCGGAAAACGGACGTGTTCCAGCAAGCGGTCGTAAACCTCCAGCCAAGCCGAATCAACGCTGGCACGCGCTTTACTCGACCTCTCCAGTGCCTCCTTCAACTCCCTCCGACAATCCTCCCCACGCTCCTCCAGCTTCGCGATCCGCCCCTCGTAGACTGAAATATTCTCCCGGCTCGCCTTTTCGGCTTCGTCGGCCGCCTGTTTCCGCTCGTCAATATCCAGCAGAACCTGGATCTCTTCGTCCTCCAGAGCGGAGATTTTCCCGTTGACGGTCTCGATCTCATGATTGAGGGCCTGATACTCCTCATTCTTTTTAACTTCGAGCTGCTGATTCTTGTAGCGCACAATCTTGCGGTTCAGCTCCTCCATCTCGCCCTCAAGGGTCTTGCGCCGATTCTCCAGCTTCAGCAGTTCCTCGCGGGCGTTCCTTGCCGTTTCCTCCTCATGGACGATCTTGCGCCGGTTGGACTCGATCTCCCGGGGAATCGATTCCAGCTGTGCTTCCAGGTCCATCCTGACCCTGTCCCTGTCCTGCAGTATGAGGAGATTTTGAATTTGTTCACTGGGCATCGGTTGCCGGCGAGCCTAGCCGGGCGATTTCCGGCAGAGCAAGCCTATTTCCAAGCACAAGGAGCCCGCTGCTCAAGATTCGGGGAATTAGAGCGGCGGCTAGATATAATACATCTTCTCGTCACTGTCCCGCATCAGCAGAACCTCCAGGGAATACTCCCGGGTCTTGGACTCCAGAACCCTCCGGATCTCCTCCCAGACCTGGTGTACCGCGCGGGAGGACTCCCCCTCGCTTGCCGGATTGATCGAGAGGAGCTCGCCGTCAATCGTCTTGATGATGTCGAAAACCGTAATCTCCTCTGGCTTCCGGGCCAGCGCGTACCCCCCCTGCTTCCCGCGGCGGCTCGCAATCAGCCCCCCGTTTCGGAGGTCGGTCAGAATTTGCGCCAGGTAGTTGGCCGGAATCTTTTCGGCCGCGGCCAGATCCTCGATATGGGCCAACTCCTTCTTTCCGTACCCGCGGGCCAACTGGACCAGCACCCGGCAGGCGTACTCGACTTTTACTGAAAGTTTCACGTCCTCAATGCTTTAAACTAGTATCTTTAGTACTTTACTGAAAATAAAAAAATACCGCAAGCCAAAAAAATCGTTGTTAAAAAATACCGCTTCGAACAGTATCGAACCTTTAATTTTGAAAGAGTACATGTCCAATAAAGAATCCGAAGAGCCCGCGAACACTCAGCCACCGAAGAAGTCGGACTACGACGCCTCGAAAATCCAAAAACTGGAAGGTCTGGAAGGGGTGCGCAAACGCCCCGACATGTACATCGGAGACACTCACGAACGGGGTCTGCACCACTGTGTCTTCGAGGTGGTGGACAACTCCATCGACGAAGCGCTCGCCGGTTATTGCTCGAGCATTACCGTGACCGTGCACCTCGACGGTTCCTGTTCGGTGGAAGACGACGGCCGCGGGATCCCCGTCGACCCCCACCCGAAATACAAGATGCCCGCCCTCGAACTGGTTCTCACCAATCTCCACGCCGGCGGCAAATTCGCCAAGGGCGCCTATATGGTCTCGGGCGGACTTCACGGGGTCGGCGCCAAATGCGTCAATGCGGTTTCCGAATGGTTCGAAGCGGAGGTCCGCCGCGAGAACAAGATCCATCACATGCGCTTTGAGAAAGGAAAAACCACCTCCCCGCTCACGGTGATTGGTGAAACCAAGAAGACCGGCACCAAGATCACTTTCAAACCCGACCAGGAGATTTTTTCGGTCCTGGAATTCCAGTACGACCTCCTGGCCAAGCGGTTGCGCGAGCTCGCATTTCTCAATGCGGGCATTTACGTGCACCTGATCGACGAACGCTCCAACAAATCGGAAACCTTCGAATTCAAGGATGGAATTTCCGAGTACGTTGCCTACCTCAATCGTAACAAGAACACGGTTCACTCCGACCCCATTACCTTCAGCGGCAGACATGTGGCCGACCCGGCAAAACCGGACCTGGCCACCATCGTGGACGTCTCCCTCCAGTACAACGATTCCTACAACGACCAGATCTACGCCTACGCCAACTCGATCTTCAACATCGAAGGCGGCACCCATCTCTCCGGTTTCCGCACCGCCCTCACGCGGGTGGTCAATAATTACGCCAAGGCCAACGGCCTGATCAAGGACAAGGATCCTTCCATCTCAGGCGACGACGCGCGGGAAGGATTGACCGCCGTTATCTCGGTGAAAATCCCGGAACCCCGCTTCGAAGGCCAGACCAAGACCAAGCTTTCGAACGGGGAAGTGGACGGCATCGTGCAGAAGATCGTCGGGGAGGAACTCCGTTTTTTCTTCGAGAAGAATCCGGCGGTGGCGAAACGGGTCATCGACAAATCCCTCAACGCCGCCCGCGCCCGTGAGGCCGCCCGAAAGGCCCGCGAAACCGTGCGCAAGAGCGCCATGAGCTCCGGCGGCCTTCCCGGCAAGCTCGCCGACTGTTCCGAAAAGGACCCCTCCCTCACCGAACTCTACATCGTCGAGGGCGACTCGGCCGGCGGCTCGGCCAAACAGGGGCGCGACCGGCGCTACCAGGCCATTCTCCCGATCCGCGGAAAACTCATTAACGTCGAGAAGGCCCGCATCGACAAGGTTCTCTCCAATGAGGAAATTCGCACCATCATCACCGCCGCCGGCACCGGTATCGGCAGCCACGAGGGAGAGGGGGCCTTCGACATCACCAAGGCCCGTTACCACCGGATCATTATCATGACCGATGCCGACGTCGACGGCTCCCACATCCGCACCCTGCTCCTGACCTTTCTCTTCCGGCAGATGCGCGGCCTCGTTGAAAAGGGGTACGTCTACATCGCCCAGCCCCCTTTGTTTAAAATCAAGCGGCGGCGGCGCGAGCAGTACATCGACAACGAAGACGAACTGAACCGGATCCTGCTTGAACTCGGAGCTGAAGACACGCTGCTGACCCGCGTCAAAGACGGCCACGCTTTCACCTCGAACCAGCTCGAAAAGATTGCCGACGCCCTCCAGCGCCTCGAAAAACTGGGCAGCGGCGTCACCCGATACGGTGTCTCCCTCCCGGTTTATCTCGACCAGCACCAGCCCGGACAGCAGACCCTGCCGAAGTACATCGCCCGCCTGCGCGAAGGTAACCGGGAGGAGTTCTTCTACCTTAACGACGATCCCGACCTCGCCAGGTTTACCTCCGACTACAAACTGGAGGGCGACTTCTTCGACCTCCCCGACCTCAAGGTTGTCGAGAACGAGGAGGGAGTCCGCGTCAACCGCCGCACCTCCGTGCACGAGATCTTCGAATCCACCCAGATCTCCAAGATCGTCAAGGAGCTCGAGGACATCGGAATCGACGTCAACCACTTCAGCCGCCAGGAGGAACCCCAATACACGCTCACGGAGAACCAGGGCCAGAAGAACGAAAAGGTGACTCCTATCCATTCGCCCCTGGAGATCCTCAACCAGATCCGCCTTTCCGGCCGCCACGGCCTCTCCATTCAACGGTACAAGGGTCTCGGGGAAATGAATCCCAAGCAGCTCTATGAAACCACGATGGATCCGGACAAACGTCGCCTGCTTCAGGTAAGTATCTCCGACGCCGCCCGCGCCGACGAACTCTTCACCATTCTGATGGGAGAAGAGGTCGCCCCCAGGCGCGCCTTCATCGAGGACAACGCTCTCAACACCAGCTACCTCGACGTCTAAGTCCCGTCCACCAGAATCCTTTCCAGTCAGTCTGAATGTACACGCAGAACGAAAAGCTCACTCCCGCGAATATCACGGACATCATGCAGACCGCCTACATCGATTATTCGATGTCGGTCATCATCAGCCGGGCGCTCCCCGATGTCCGCGACGGGTTCAAGCCGGTGCAGCGCCGCATCCTCTACGCGATGCTTCGCGAAGGTCTCGCCAGCAACCGTCCCTTCGACAAGTGCGCGGGCGTGGTCGGCGAGGTGCTCAAGAACTACCATCCTCACGGGGACACCTCCGTCTACGATACCCTCGTCCGCATGGCCCAGCCCTGGGTGATGCGCTATCCCCTGATCGAGCCGCAGGGGAATTTCGGCTCCGTCGACGGCGATCCCCCCGCCGCCTACCGGTACACCGAGTGCCGGCTCCAGTCCGTGGCCGAAGACATGTTGCGCAATATCGACGAGGATACCGTCGACTTCGTCGCCAACTACAAGGAAAGCACCACCGAGCCCTCCGTCCTTCCGGCGGCGCTTCCCAACCTGCTGCTCAACGGTTCGACGGGTATCGCCGTCGGAATGACCACCAACATTCCGCCCCACAACCTCGATGAACTGGTCAACGGCATCATCGCACTGATCGACAACCCCTCCCTTTCCCTCGACGAACTGATCCGCCACATCCCGGGCCCCGATTTCCCCAGCGGCGGTACCGTCGTCGGCCGAAGCGGCATCGATTCGTACATGCGCACCGGTCGCGGCATCGTCAAAATCCGCGGAAAAATCCACACCGAGGAACTGAAGAACGGCAAGGAACAGATCGTTATCACGGAGATTCCGTACAACGTCAACCGGGCCACGATGGTCAAGAAGATCGCGGACCTCGTCTCGGCCAAGACGATTGAAGGCATCAGTGATCTGCGCGACGAATCCGACGAAAACACCCGCATCGTCCTCGAACTCAAACGCGGCGAAGTCCCGCGCGTGATCGTCAACAAACTTTTCAAGCACACCGCACTCGAATCCTCCTTCGGCGTGATTCTGCTCGCCCTCGACAAACGGCGGCCGAAGCAGATGAACATCAAGGAACTGATCGAGTGCTACGTCGAGCACCGCCGCGAAGTGGTGTTCCGCCGCACGCAGTTCCAGCTCCGCAAAGCCGAGGATCGAGCCCACATCCTCGAGGGCTACAAGATCGCCCTCGACAACCTCGACGATTTCGTCCGCATCATCCGCGCTTCCGCCAATCGCGACGAAGCCCGCGAAAGCCTGATGCAGACCTATCCCCTGTCGGAACGCCAGGCCAACGCGATCCTCGATCTGCGCCTCTACCAGCTCACGGGCCTCGAGCGCGAAAAAATCGAAGAGGAATACCGCAAGCTCCTCGAACTCATCCAGGAACTGCGGGCGATCCTCGAAAATGAGAGCAAGCTCCTCGAGGTCATCAAAACCGAGCTTCTCGAACTGAAAGAAAAATACACCAGTCCGCGACGCACGGAGCTTGTTCCCGATGAAGGCGAATTCCGCATGGAGGATGTCATCGCCAACGAAGGCTGCATTATCACCGTCTCCCACCAGGGCTTTATCAAAAGGACGTCCGTCAGTTCCTACCGCTCCCAGAAGCGCGGCGGCAAGGGCATCATCGGTTCGGGCTCCTACGACGAGGATTTCGTCCAACACCTCTTCACCGCAAGCACCCACGACTACATCATGTTCTTCATGAACAACGGCAGGGTCTACGTGGAAAAGGTTTACGGAATTCCCGAAGGCACCCGCACGTCCAAGGGCCGCTCCCTCGCCAACGTACTCTCGCTCCAGAAGGACGAACGCATCGCCACGATGATCTGCGTCAAGGAGTTCTCCGAGGCCCAGCACCTGGTCATGGCCACGAAAAAGGGAATCGTCAAAAAGACCAATCTCAGCGACTACGTCAATTACCGCAAGGGCGGGATCATTGGCATCAAGATCGACGAGGACGACAGTCTGATCGCCGTTCGGCTCACCGGAGGTGATAACGAAATCGTCATGATCACCCATCACGGGATGTCCATTCGCTTCCATGAAAACGACCTTCGCGATCAGGGCCGCAATACGCGCGGCGTTCGCGGGATCAAACTCAAGCAGGGCGACTCGGTGGAAATCATCGAAATCGTGGAAGCCGACGCCACTCTCCTCATCGCCGGCGAGAACGGGCTTGGAAAGCGAACGCCTTTCGACGAATACCGGACTCAGAGCCGGGGCGGCAGCGGCATTATCGCCATCCGCTCCTCCAATGTGGCCGGTGCCCTGAGCGTCAAAGAGGAGGACGAGATCATGCTCCTTACTTCCAGCGGCCAAACTGTCCGCTGCCCGGTCAAGGACATTCGCGTCATTGGACGGACCACCCGGGGAGTCAAGCTCGTCAACCTCGGCGACGACGACAAACTGATCGGCATCGCCCGCATCGTCGACGTGGATTCCGAGGAAGCCTGATAGGCGCGAACGGTCGCACTGACACGGACGCACGCTTCGATCCGGTCGCCGGGGTGGGTGAGCTCACTTCGCCCATGACATGGATTTCCGTCAAACCCTCCGTCCGGAACACCTCCTTCCGTTTCCCGCGGACATGACCTGAGGTCTCCGGTTCGGAGGTCATGGGGCCTTTCGTTCTTCCCGAACGGCTCGTTTGTCAGCCCGACCGGCGGGTCAGTAACCGTTACTTCCTGATGGCGGTTTCTCGGGTACCGGCAAACCTTAACAATTTCCGGAGGAAAGGAGAATCCCGGAAAAGCAGCCTGTATCCGACATTCGGTTGCAAAACTCCCCGCAATGATCCAAATTAAGATCCAATTTCACGACGGAAACGTTTTGCAGAACCATCGTTCACGCCTATCCGAAAACCGCTCATTAGCTCGATACTCATTATCCGAAACAGCCGAAACAGGACTCTCTGGATACTTGTTTCCTGCCTTCTCTTTTACGCGCCAACCGCACGCGGCAGCGATGACAACGAGGTCGCGCCAGCACCCGAGGCCGCCCGCCCGGGAACCCCCGGCGATCTCTCGGGAGCCGACCTCGCTCTCGGGTATGAGCACACACTGGAAAGCCGGTTTCGCCGGGGGGACGAGCGACAGGACGCGCGTCAATTCACAACCGAATCGGGTTACCGCTTTCCCCTGCGTCGCAACACCTTTCTCCGGGCCGGGCTTCGATACCGACGATACTCTTTTTCGTCGACCGGGCTGCCCCTTCCCGAAAATCTCCACGAGCTTTCCGTTCCCCTCGAGTTCACCCTGCTTCGCGACCGGCGCCCCTTGTATTTCGTTACCCTTCGACCCGGTATCGGGTTCGAGGACTCAATCACGACCAGCAGCATTCACGGTTCGATTCTCGGGTACCGCAATTTCACACTGAATGAAGACTGGGCCGTCCAACTTGCACTGTTCGGCTCAACCTCGGCGAAGTATCCGGTCCTGCCGGGAATAGGCCTGACCTGGAGATTCAGTGAGAACGGGCTTCTCCTGTTGACTCCGCCCCGCCCGGGCGTCCGGTACACGTTCAATCAGAATTGGAACCTCTTTCTCGGAGGCTCGGTTCACGGAGGCTCCTTCCGTGTCGCTGAGAAAAACGGCGTCCCAAAGAACACCAGACTGAATTACACCGAATTCCGCACCGGAGCCGAACTCACCCGAAGCCTTGGGGACTCGCTCAAGATTAAAAGCGGCCTTGGATGGATGATCAAACGGAAGTTCGACCATGACCGGATCGGCATCGTACACCGGACACGCGGGGCTCCTTATGCGACCCTGAGTATCGAAACGTCGTTCTGAGACCGGCGATAATCCCTTCGCATCGATCCCCGCCCAAAGTACGATCCCTCTAAAATCGGCTCCGGCAAAGGGATTTCGGTTGACAAGCATCGGAAAATCAGCCTTGAACTTTTCATGACGCTGGCGACAAACGTCGCACGTCAATCGGAACCCTTACATCAATAAAAGATATGAACAAATCAGAACTCGTTGAAGCAGTACAGAAATCCCTCGGAAGTGATGCCTCCAAAGCCGCCGCCGAACGATCGGTGGACGCGGTCCTGGAGGGGATCAAGAAGGGGGTGAAAAAGGACAAGTCCGTTCAATTGGCCGGCTTCGGCACCTTCAATGTCACCAAGCGCGCGGCCCGCAAGGGAATCAACCCGCGGACCAAGGAAGCCATCAAGATCAAGGCTTCCAAAACCGTAAAGTTCAAGCCTGGCACCGCGCTCAAAGCGATGGCTTGAAACTCCCTCCAAAAATGGATGAAGAAACCCGCGGCTTTCAGCTGCGGGTTTTTTTGCGTCAACGGCGGGAATAGTTCGAATCCGAACCTTTCAAAACAACCGCCGTTGCCGCAGCGCTTCGCTCTTCTCCCCGGAACCGGCGCTCATCTCCAGCAGCCACGCCAGGGAACGGTCCCTGAACTGCGGATATTCCCCGACCTTCAGAAGCAGCAACGCGGATGCGAGAGCGTCGTACAGGGCGCAGTGATAGCTGCCGCGTTCCGGAGGACAATGCTCCCGGGCCAGATCATCCAGATAGTCCCGGCAGCCAAAGACGTCGATCAGCTCGCTGAGCCCCGCGCCCGGGATTCCCTCGAACAACCTGGGCACCAGGCGGCCCGTATCCACCCAGGGCCCCCAATCCGCCGTGGCTTCTCCGATCCCGGTGAAGTCCGGCGAGGCGCGCGGATAAGGCCAGACCGATTTGATCAGGCTGTTCTCCACGGAAGCAAAATGAGCAGCGAACGGTCCGGTCTGCCTCAAACCGGAAAACAAGGCCCATTCCGCACTGAACGGCTCATGGACAACCGCCTCCTCCCGGCGAATGCCGTGGGTGCGCAGGTCCTCCTCCCGGATCCGGCCCGTCGGACGGCAAAGACGGGTCCGTGTTTCCCCAATCGTCCCGCTTTTGACAGTTACCAGCCCGTACTCGAGGATCCCGGAAGCTTTACTCCCCTCAAAATCGATGACATGCAGTATTGCATCCGTCCAGTTCATGGATTTAGCCATAATGTTGACAGGCCGCGGGACCGGCCCCCTGTGAAAGGGCGCCCCGGGAAGCTTTCTCCCTGGAGCCTAATCATTATCTCCTCAATCAAGACCGACCTATTACCATTTCCGCAATCCGCACGGCAACCATGCTCTCCGAGAAAATCCTTCCATTCGTCCAAACCCTCGCCAACAAGAGCGCAAAGGTGATCGAGCCCTATTTTGCGAATCCCGAGGTTGAAATCGAGCTGAAGGCTGATGAATCCCCGGTGACCCAGGCCGACCGGACTGCGGAGAAAGTGATGCGCGACCACATCACCAAGCACTATCCAAAGCATGGAATCATCGGCGAAGAATTCGGTGAGGAAAATCCCGACGCTGAATTCGTCTGGGTCCTCGATCCTATTGACGGCACGAAATCCTTCGCCACCGGCTGCCCGCTTTTCGGAACACTGATCGCGCTGCTTCACGAAGGGCAACCCATTGCCGGAGCGATCAACCAGCCGCTGCTCAAACAATTCTGCTACGGGGACAATCGGAAGACTTTGCTTAACGGCCGCCCGGTTCAGATGCGGTACACCCCCCATCTCAAAGATGCGGTTCTCCTCACTACCGACCTGGGGAATATCTACAGATACCAGCGGGGCTATCCGTTTGAAAAACTGCTGGAATCCACCGCCCTCTTCCGAACCTGGGGCGATTGTTACGGCTACCTCCTCCTGGCGACCGGCTGGGCGGATATCATGATTGACCCGGTCATGAATCCCTGGGACTACATGGCGCTGATGCCGGTGATCCGGGGATCGGGAGGCGTCATCACGACCTGGGAGGGCAACGATCCGCTGGGCGGCCAATCGATCGTCGCGGCCAGCAAATACATTCACGGGAGGACGATCGAAATTCTCAACGAACGTGAGGAATCTCCCTGAGCCTCCCCATGAACAATCGCCCTCAAGGCGAAGGCTTTTTTGTGCGGCTCCTGATCCCGACGCTCCTGACGGTTTGGTCCGTATCTCTTTTCCCTGGACTTTTCGGCATCCGGTAAAGCCGGTCGCTTGCAGGCTCCGTCCCGGCCGCAAGCGCAGTGAGCATTGACGCTCAACGTTCCTTTACAGCAACGCCGTTCCCGCCGGGCGGCAGCGTAATGGTGTATTCGCTCCCGCGCCAACTCACCTGCACGGCTCCCCCCTCATGGGTCGGATCGGCCAATCGAAGCTGCCCTTCATTCCAGAAGGCCAGACACGGCCGATCCACGGTGAGCCGCCCCAATCGGTCCTGTTGCAGGCTCCCGGGCTCATAGAACGCGGCCATGCCGGTATTGTCGCCGAAAAGGACCGCCTGGACCTTTTCGTCGTTGCGCAGAACACTCCAGTCTTCCTCCCGAACCCACGCTCTCACCGGATCCGGAGTTTCCGCCGGAGCGATCACGAAGCCGCCCGGACGCGGTTCGCTTCCATGTTCGAGCACCGCCAGAAAAAGTTTTTCGGACACCCGCTCTTCGCTTCGGTTACGATTGATCCGATACCAGGAACCCGACGCTTCCCCAAGCCGGAGATGCACGGCTTCAGGTTGCAGCAACAGATACGCCACTCCGTCATGCCAAAGATAACGAACGCCTTCCAGGTCGTGCCCGCCCTCCTCAATCACCCGGGATTCGCCGTCCTCAAACCCGGCCACCACCTTCCCCCTCCAACGCCGCTGGTCAAGGCAGGTGTAGGGAAACTGGTTTTCCGTTTTCTTCCATCCCCCGACCAGACCGAGCACCCAATCCTCGTGAAACGCCCAGAACCGACGCACCGCCAACGAACGCCCATCGGTCTCACGCTGCATATCCATGACGGCCAGACCGCCGCGCCCGTCACCCAGCCCGCCGACAAAAGGTTTCCGGTTGATCTCAAGAAACTCCCCGGCACGAACCACGCCGGGAAGCCGATCCCAGTCCCAAACAGGCGGCAAATTGTGGTAACTGCTCTCGTCCGTGAGCAGGTAATGATCACCGGTATTCAGGTCGCCTCCCAGAAGGTTTTCCTCGTTGATCGATTCGGTCAGGTGAGTCCGGTCGGACACCGTTTTCAGAAAGAAGCTGAATTCCGGCCGGTGATAAGCGGTAAAGTCCGCCTTCGGGAAATGCCGGAAACCGCTCAGCGGTTCGACCGAACCTTCCTGGCGGGCGATAAACGTATCGATGGCTTCCTTTCTCTCCGGATCGACGTCCCTCCAGAACCGCAGCAAGGGTGTCAAGTCGACTTGCAGGGTTCCCGGACGGCTCGCCATGCGGTCCATGGTTCCGGGTACGGTATCCCGGCCGCGAAGCATCCATTGCATCCCTTTGAGAATAAAGTTCGAAAGAACGACCACTTTTTCGTCAGGAACGGCCCACTCGGTCTCGCGAAGCTGCCAGCCCACGGCAGCAACCACCTCCAGGTAAGCCCTCCCGTAATGGAACGTCTGCAGACGCGCCCCATGCTGAAAAAAACTCCAGTCCTCCTGGATCCCCTCCGGGGCTCCCACGGTAATTTCATTCTGAATACGATTCACCGACTCTTCAACGAGCTCATCGTCACCGGTCAGGCAGCCGTAATGCAGCGCCAGCTCCGCGGTCCAGACCAGGTTCGCGCCGGTTCCGCGAACTTTGTGCTGGTTGATAATTTCGAGCAACCCGTTCCGGCGATCCCCCGCGACGGTTTTCCCCATCAGCACAACACTATCCCGGACGAGCCGCGGCGCGCCAATTTCGTTAAACCACCAGTTGACCGCCTCGTAACGGCGATCGACCCAATGATCCAGGGCATCCATGATGGCGGCTTCGACGGCGCTGTCCCGGTGCAGGTCGTGCCCGGGGTCGGCCCATCCCAGCGCCATCTCCCGCACCCGCTCAAGATGCCGATAGGGATGCCAGTTACCCCGCGACTGGTCGTCGTAATCGAGATCCGCCCAACGCCCGTCCCCGCCCAGAGTTTCGACCCTTTCCCGGATCGTCTCCCCGTCCGGACTCTCCTGCTCCACGAGCAAGACCCGGTAACGCTCCAGGATCTTCTCGAGCCCGGCATTCCCTCCTTCCGGGGACGCCGCTGAAAACGAGGAAGCCATCAACCCGACGAAAAAGATCCACCCCCATGCCTGCAAGACTTTGCTCATGCGAAAGAGCCTAGCAGCCTGTCGGACTTAGGCAACCGCCTAAACCCGACAGACTCCTGGACGATTACACACGGAAAAATAAATTCGCACTCGCGGCAGGTTTCAAGCGCCCTCCCGGTACTCGGCCACGAGAACCGAGCTGATCCCTCCCCGGGCCCCCCACCGCGTCTCGACCTTCATCCAGCGCGGCTTACAGGCGGCGGCCAGGTCGTCGAGGATGAGATTGGTCACCTTTTCGTAGAACACCCCTTCGTCTCGGTAACCGTTTAGGTAAAGCTTGAGCCCCTTCAACTCCAGGCACGTCTCGCCGGCGATATAGGTCACGACCACCGTCGCAAAATCCGGCTGACCGGTTTTCGGACAAACCGAAGTAAACTCCGGAAAGGTGTGTTCGATCCGGTAATCGCGCCCGGGTTTCGGGTTCGGAAAGGTTTCCAGTAATGACGTGTCGCTCATCGGAATATCAAACTGATTTCGGTTGCCGCCCCTTGTATAAGGCCTGATTCCGATAAAAAACAGGGGTGAGTGTGACGCTGCAAGCGTTTAACCGCACGCGGCCGGCATTCGTGTGGATCGTTTTCTCCGATCGCCGGAACTGCGTTTAGGCTTTTCTTTGGCGGCCGTGGATTGCTAGAATGCCGCAGCCCATCAAAAATGTTCTCATTGAATCAAGTTTTGATCCCCGCGCAGGTTGCGGGGGCGCGGAGAAGGGTTTGAAGTATTTCCCGAGTATCGTCCGAGATCTTTCCATCTCCGCGGTGTGAAGTCCCGGTCCGAGGCTCCGCCCCGCCCGGACGAGCGAAATCTTCAGGATCTCATCCCGGCGACTCCGACCAAAGAGCGACCATGAAAAGCGAACCTCCCAGGGAAACGTGGTGCCGGATGGCCCGCCGGCTCGCCCGGCGAATGAACGTCGGTTTCTGGCTGGCGGATTTCCTGCCGCTGTTCTTTGCCGCCGGCCTCGTGCAGGCGTTCCTGTTGATCTGGCTGAGGAAAAACCAACTCCCGACATCCCCTGCCTGGTGGGTATTCGCCGCGCTGTTGCTCGCCGCCGGGTCAGTGGCTTGGTTCCGGAAACGGAAGCGGTTTTTTTCACAACAGGATGCGCTGGTTTTTCTCGAAACCCGCCTCGGGCTCAACAACGGGCTGACTGCCGCGGACACAGGCGTCGCCGGTTGGCCAAAACCCGTTGCCCTGCCCGCCCGGATCGTTCCCCGATGGTCGTGGAAACGCATTGGCCCATGGCCGGCCTGGACCCTGGCGATAATGGCAGTCGCGGCCTGGCTGCCCGTCGACCCCGTCACCTCGTCTCCTTCGGCCCGGCCTGTGGAACCGATCGCCTGGAGCGGCATCGAGTCGCGGATTGAGACGCTCGAAGAAACGGACATCCTCGAGCCGGCCTCGTTGGAGGATTTCCGGCAGCGGGTTGAGGAGCTGCGGCGCCGAGCCCCCCGGGATTGGTACAGCCACAGCAGCCTGGAGGCGACCGATTCGCTCGAGGAGCGAACCGAACGCGCGATTCGCGATCTTCGGGACAACCTTGAAACGACCGCCCGGGCCCTGGCCGAAGCCGAGGCCTTTCCGGAGGGTTTGCCATGGGGGCGGGAGGCCGCCCTCCGGGAAGAACTCCGGGAGGCGCTCGCGGGTTTCGAAGAGGGCCTCCTTCAGCTCGATCCGGAATTCCTCGCGCAACTCAGCGAACTCGACCCGCAGTCGCTGCCTTCGATGTCGCAAGAGGAACTGGATGCCTTGAGGGAGTGCCTCGCCGACGGTCTCGCCGCCTGCGAGGCCTCCCTGGGCGACGGCGAAGACGTCCTACTCGCCCGGGTTCCCGGCACCGGCGGTATCGGCGAGGGGCCGGCTCCCGCACCGTTGAGCTTCAGGGCCGACCCCGCGACCGGCGAAGTCTCCCGTTTGGAATCCGTTTCCAACGACGACTTGAGCCGCGCCGCCCTGGGAGACCGCATCGGCGTCGGTGAGACCGATGACGACGATGAAAAACGCGCCCCCTACCGCGGCCCGGCCAGGGCCGGCACAATCGCCACCCCCGGCGACGGCGGCGAAGCGGTCCCCCGGGAAACCTTCACGCCGGACGAGCAAGCCGTCCTCGAACGCTACTTTCGGTGAGGGCGGTTTGAGGGATTTTAAAATTTCCGGCAGCCCGCTCCACGAACAGCAAATGGAACCCAAGCAAACGGTTATTGATTCACAGGCACCCCCCCGATGAACACGCATTCTCAGGCATAGGCGAAAGGTGCGGGATTCACCCACCGGGTGACCGGGGCGCTCAAGAAATCTCTTCTCAAATCTCTGGATTCATGCTTCATTGATGACACCCTCCCCTGTCCGCGCCCGCTGTTTATTGCGGAAACCGCGGGCAGAGATCCAGAATCCGCAATCCAAATTCCAACATCCCCCATGTCCTCCGCCACTTCGACCCGCCCCACCCCCGATGAAACTGCCGAAGCCGCGGAAAAACTCGATCTGCTCCGTCAAACCTTGAACCGGGTTCTCTTCGGACAGGACCCGCTGATCGAGAACGTGATCATCGGCCTGCTTTCGCGGGGACACCTGCTTCTGGAAGGATTGCCCGGGCTCGGGAAGACCGAACTGGTAAAAGGGCTCGCCCGGGCGCTGCAACTGGACGCCAAGCGAATCCAATTCACGCCCGACCTGCTTCCCGCCGACGTGACCGGCAGCCCGATCCTGAAGGAAACGCCGGAGGGCCGGCGCTTCGTCTTTCACCGGGGACCCATCTTCGCCAACCTGGTACTCGCCGACGAAATCAACCGCGCCTCCCCAAAAACCCAGTCGGCCCTGCTCGAAGCCATGCAGGAGGGGCGGGTCACGGTGATGGGTGAAACGCATACACTACTGCGGCCCTTCTTCGTGCTCGCCACACAGAATCCGATCGAACTGGAAGGCACGTACCCGCTTCCGGAGGCCCAGCTCGACCGCTTCCTTTTCAAGCTGGATATCTACCGCAACGAAATCCCGGTGCTCGAAGAAATCATCAAACACCGCGAAATCGGCGAGGAACCGGAGGTCGAAGCGGTGTTTGACCGGGAAACGCTGGTGCGCTTCGCGACCCTGACCCGTCGCGTGTACCTGCCGGATGTGGTGGCCAATTTCATCGCCCGCCTCGTCGACGCCACCCACCCCGGGCGCTCCCGAACGGCCGAAACCATCAAATTCGGAGCCAGTCCCCGCGCGGCGCTGGCGCTCGCGACGGGCGCCAAAGCGCGCGCGCTGATCCAGGGACGCGGCCACGCCTCCTTCGAAGACATCCGGAACCTCGCCGCCCCGGTGCTAGGTCACCGGATTCTCCTTGATTACCGCGCCAAACTCGACGGAAAAACCGGCGCGACCATTGTCGCCGAGCTCCTCCAGGAAATCCCCGCCCAGGACAAAGCACTCCCCTCGACCCTTAAGCCAACGGAAGTCCATGGTTGAACCCACGCCAAAACACCCCCCGCGCAAAGGCTTGGCCGAGAGACGGCCCGGCCGGGGCGCGCCTTTAAAAACAGTATCCCTCCATATTGCTCCGCCCGGCCCGCGCCAAGGCGCTTCGGGTTCGACACGACCGGCATCGTCCCTGTGCCGTGTCTTCCTCCTCTTCGCCCTCCTGTTCCTCACCGGTTTCCTTCCGGCGGACCTCTTCGCCGCGGGGCCGCGTCACACGATTCACACGCAACCTGACAGCGGCGTGTCCATCGAGTGCCGGCCCTTCTTCAGCAACATTCCTTCCCACGGCTATTTTCCAGTGCGCGTATCCATTTCCAACCACTCCGGACGCGACCACCAATGGGACCTCTCCAGTCACTACCGGAACTGGAGGCACCACAACACGGAAACCCGCTCCCGTTTTCGTTTTCCCGTACCCGAGGGGGAAACCGGTGTCTTCGATATCCTCGTCCCGGTCGGCGCCGCCCCCCACCAGACCATTCACGGAGGCAACGCCACCCTTCTCTTTTCAGGCTTCGCCATTCCCGCCGACCAGGGAAGGGTCATGCTGTCAACCAGCTTTGACGCACGCGGTGGAAGAGGCGGCACCACGCCGTTCCTCGGCATGACGCCGGCGCTTCACTCCGAAAACTGGGGACCGTTGCAGGAGGCCCGGCACGGCGACCTCGCCGGCGCCAGAATCGATCCGGACCGCCTGCCGGGCGATTGGCGCGGCTATTCAGGATTCGACGCGATCTGGCTGCGGGACAGTGAATGGCGGCGTATCGGGGGGATCGAACGGCGGGCTCTGCTCGATTGGGCCGCGGCGGGAGGGGAACTTTTCATCTGCGGGGAAGAGCAGGACGGCGAACCGGCGCCCGGCCTCGCCGGGCTTCCCGCCGGTGACACAGCCGGAGACGCACTTGCCTACGGATTCGGAAAAGTGCATCGCTTTTCCCGCGACGGCAACCGTCTCGACCGGGACCGAGTCGGCGAGATTATCAACCACGAACTCACCGCCGGCTACACTCGATTCGCTTCACAGGTCCGGGAACACGAATGGGACCTGTTCGAGAAAGTCGGGCTGCCGGCTATCCCGGTCGGCTTCTTCGGGGCCTTTCTCGCGGGGTTCGCCATCCTCGTCGGACCGGTCAATCTCCTGTTTTTCGCCAAACCCGGCCGCCGGCACCGCCTCTTGTGGACCACCCCTCTTATTTCACTCGGCGCGGGATTGCTGCTGATTGTCCTGATCCTTCTGCATGACGGCACCGGCGCCACCGGCATACGCGCCGCCGTCTGGCATCACCTCCCCGAGGATAACAAAGCGGTCGTCATCCAGGACCAGGTCTCGCGGGCGGGGTTGTTGATCGATACGCGGTTCTCTCTCGGAGAAGCCTCCGTCCTCACCCAGGCCAATATCCGCACCGGCCGGAGCTCCGCCGGCACGAACTTTTCGGCACTCGGCGATTCCTACGGAGGCGACTGGTTTCTCAGCCGCAGCACTCAGGCGCAATGGCTGCAGTCGGTGCCGTCCACGCGCTCGCGTATCGAATTCCACAAGACGACGGCTATATCCGGCAACAAGGATGATCCGGTGATCGTATCCACCTTGGAGCACCCGCTGAACACTGTCTTTTTCCGGGATGAAGCCGGAGGTATCTGGGCCGGGGGGCCGCTCGTTCCCGGCACACCGCTGGCGCTGGAACCGTCCGACAAAAGGAAATTCGAATCCTGGTGGCAAACGGAACGCCGGCGTTTCGGCCCGGCCACCCGGGAAATGATCGATCGACAGAAAGATCGAAGGGGTTACTTCTACGCTTCGTCCTCCGGAGAGTCTTCCCCGGCGATCGACACCCTGGAGTCGATCGACTGGAAGGACCAGTACAGCATTCACCTCGGCTTGCTCTCGCCCAGCCCATGAACTCCGTTTCCTCCCTTGCGGTCGTTCGCGACCTTCACCGTTCCTTCGGTCCGACCAGGGCCGTGGCGAATCTTTCCTTCCGCCTGCCGCGCGGCCAGGTTACCGGGTTCATCGGCGCCAACGGCGCGGGCAAGACCACCACCATGCGGATGATGGCCTCTCTCGACATTCCGAACGCGGGCAGCATCGAGATCGACGGCGTCGACGTGCTCGAAGACCCGTCCCACGCCCGCCGCAGCATCGGGTGGATGCCGGACACGTACGGAAGCTACCAGGATATGTCGGTCTGGGAATACCTGGACTTCTTTGCCCGCGCCTTCGGTTACACCGGGATCGAACGGAAGCGGCGGGTCGACGAGGTAATGGATTTCGCGGATCTCGGCAGCCTGTCGGACCGTCCGGCCGACACCCTTTCCAAGGGAATGAGCCAGCGGCTCTGCCTGGGACGCAGCCTCGTTCACGACCCCGCCCTGCTGATCCTTGACGAGCCCGCCGCGGGTCTGGATCCGAAGGCCCGCATCGAGTTCAAACACCTTGTGCGTCTTCTGGCCGGCGAAGGAAAGACGGTCTTTATCAGCTCCCACATCCTTTCCGAACTGGCCGAAATGTGCGACACGCTCCTGTTCATCGACGAGGGAAAACTGATCCACGAAGGCACAGCCGAAAGCCTGATGCACGGCGATGCCCCGGGAGTTGCCTACGCGGTCGAGATCGCCGGTCCGGTCGAGCATCTCGAGGAATGGGTTGCGCTCCGGCCCGATGCCGCGGTTATCGAGACGCGAAAACACGGCGCCCTGATCCGCTTCGACCACATCGATCCGGCTGAAATCAGCGGCGTCCTTAAGCAACTGCTCGACGCCGGAATCCGTGTGACCGATTTCCACCGCGAACAAAGACGATTGGAGGACGCCTTTGTCGAAATCCTGGAGAAACTCAATGCGAACGGAGCGCCCTCGAACACCTGAACCCACCCTCAATCATGAAGAAATTTCGCAGGCTCGAATGATGATTCGGTCGCGTCGTAAAACCGCTCCCACATAAAACTCCCTGTACAAGAATCTGGAAAATTTACCATGGACAGCACCGGATACAGCGAAGAACAAACGCGGGATGCCAGCGACTGGTTCAGCCCGATCCTGGTCAAGGAACTGCGGCAGGGCACCCGTTCGCGGGCGTTTGTCTGGTCCTTTCTGGCCCTTCACACGGTGCTGCTTCTGCTTATCATCACCGCGCTGCTAACGGCGGCATCCCCCCATTCCAACTACGACCAGGTTTTTGTCACCGGGTTCTTCTGGACCCTGATCAGCATCCCCCTGTTGCTGGTGCTGCCGGGAATCGGGTTCGGCGGGTTGAAAAAGGAACTCGACGCCAAAACACTGGAACTGATCTTCCTGACGCGGATGACCACGCTGCGGATCGTCTTCGGCAAATGGGCGGCCCTGGTCATCCAGGGTTTCCTGTTTGTCTCGGCCATCCTTCCGTACATGATCCTTCGGTATTTTCTCGGGGGCGTCAACCTGGTTGACGAACTGCGGATCCTTCTGCTCCTGATGCTCGGGTCACTCTGTCTGACCGCGGCGGCAGTCGGGCTCTCCAGCATTACCTCGAAAGCTTTCCGGTTAGGAATCATTATCGCTGTGCTCTTTTTCCTGATCCAGGGCCTGTTCACGTCGATGGCGATTTTCTACGGAGCTCGCGGTCTCTTCATGACCTTCGGAACGGCTGACGGCTGGTCCTGGTTGTTCCTCTTCTTTTCGGTGCCGCTTTTTATCATCCTCATGCTGGAATTCGGCGCGGGCCGCATTGCCCCGCCTGCCGAAAACCACGCCCTTCGAAAGCGCCTCACCGGTCTGGTCCTGCTGGCGGGCGGGATCGCCGTTTACTTCGGCACCAACGGCTCCTGGTGGGCCCCCGTCGTGGTCGCGATCCCGCTGCTGATCATCTGCATCGAGGCGGTGAACGAGAATCTTCGCTCCTACGGCATTCTCCTGAGAGCCCGGCGCGCGCAAGGCAAACGGTTCGCCGCCCCCGTCCGCTTTTTGGCGCCGGGGTGGCCGGGCGGAGTGATTTTCACAGCTCTAGTGACCGCGGTTTACCTCGCGCTCCTGCTCACCGATTCCACCACGGAGCCCGAGCACATCCTGGCACTGCTTACCCTTTCCGGCGCCATTTTGCTTCCCGTCGCCCTGATCCGGCTGGCCGCCCCGGATACCGAACGTGGTTTTGTGTTCTTCGTCCTGATACAGGTCATCATGCTCTGCGCCGGGATCTGCGCCCTCGTGTTTGCCGAAACCACCTATTTTGCCGCTTCCGGATTTTTCGAACTGCTGCCGATCCCCCTGCTCATGCTCATGCTGGGGGATCATCTGTCCGGATCGACCAACGCCAGCGTCAACGTCATGGTCTTTGTCAACGCGATCTCCCTCGTGGCGCTCCTCGCAACCGGCATGACCGCAACCCGGCGAACCGTGGCGACAACCTCCTCCGCCCACCCGGGCCAGGCTCCCCAAAGGCAACCCCTCGCGCCGGAAACGCCATGACTTCCCCGTTCGCAGATGACCGGCTGGTCGCCCCGCGCGGTCGTGCAGTCGAAGCCGCCGACCACTTCCGCCTTCCGTTTCGAAACCGCAACTGGCGCGGCACCGCCGGCAACTGGAGCGGCGCGGGCGTCGGCAGCTCGATCGATTTCCAGGACCACCGGCCGTACATCGCGGGCGACGACCCCCGTTACATCAACTGGCAGGCGTACGCGCGAACCGGCGCCTACACGATGAAGCTCTACCGCGAGGAAGTGAGTCCCCGCGTCGACCTGGTTCTCGACGTTTCTCCCTCGATGTTTCATCGCCCCGCCAAAGCCGCCCGGACGTGGGAGCTTTTCCATTTCTGTCTGGAAAGCACGCGCCGCTCCCAGGCAGCGCCGCGCGCCTGGTACCTCTCCGAGGGAGAATGCCGCGAGGCCCGCCTCGAAGCCATCGAGCAGGGACGGTTCGAGCTGCCGGAATTCAAGGGAGACGAAAGACTCTCCCTTCGCGGCGTCCCCTGGCGACAACAGGCACTGCGCGTGTTCATCTCCGACCTCCTCGATCCCCGCTGTGGCGAAGAGGTGTTTCCCTGTCTTTCGAACGAAAACAAAACCAGCCTTCTTCTGGCTCCTTACTGCCGGGAAGAGGAGGCTCCCGACTGGAGCGGCAACGTGGAGATGCTCGACTGCGAAACGGGCGAGAAGCGTATCCAATATTTCCATTCAGACCTCCTGCGACGCTATCGCAACGACTACCGCCGGCACTTTGAAATGGCCGACGAGCAGGCGCGGCGGCATCGCATTCTGCTGGCGCGCGTGCCCGCGGAGGAGGATTTCCTCGAAGCATTGCGAACCCGGGCCCTTCCGCTCGGGGCGGTGGAACCATGGGACTGACCTTCGGCAACCCCGCGGGCCTTTGGGCACTGGGCGCCATTCCGGTGATCCTGCTTATCCATTTCCTCCAACGGGAAACCCGCCGCGAATCCGTCAGCACGCTCTTCCTGATCGAACGGCTTCACCGTGAAACCCAGAAAGGACGGCGCCTGGAACGGTTGCGCCATTCGGCCTCGCTCTGGCTCCAGATCCTCGCGGTGATCCTTTTGACCTGGCTTCTGGTCGAACCGAGGTGGCTGCGGCCCGATTCGGTCCAGCGCATCGCCGTCGTGCTCGACGACTCGGTATCCATGCGGGCCTTCGCAGGCGATGGCGAGGCGGGCGTGCCCGAGCTTCCGTCCGTGCTGCGCCGGCTGCAGCGCGGCGCCGCTGAAACCGAATGGATCCTGCTGGAGTCCTCGGGCCGGCGGGGAACGCTGTATTCGGGAAGCGATCGACGGGAACTCCTCGAACGCGCCGGAAACTGGCGCCCGCAAACGGGCTCCCACAACGCCGCCCCCGCACTTCGCCGGGCCATTGCCTCGGTCCACCCCGGCGGGTCGGTCCTGTTTGTCACCGACCGCAGACGTGGGGATGCACCCGAGGGCATTGAGGTCCTCGGCGTCGGTGAACCCATCGCCAACGCCGGGTTTACCGGCCTGCGCCTCGAAGAACGGGAGGGGCGGCTCGTCTGGAGGGCGCTCGTTCGGAATTACAGCGAGCAAACGGAAACCCGGACCTGGTGGGCGGAATTCGATGAAGGCACCACCAAACCCGAAGAAATTCGCCTGGAACCCCGGGGAACGCTTGCCTTGAGCGGTGTGTTGCCCGAGAGCGCCGACCGGGCCGCCCTCGTGCTCGAAAGCGATCGCTTCGGTCTCGATGACCGGCTTCCGCTGGTACGGCCCGCCCCAAAGACCCTGATCCTGGCGGCGCCGGATGCGGACTCTCCGCTCCGGGCGGAATTGACGGCTTTTCTCGACAGCCTCGAACACTGGCGTGAGGCGGGCCCGCAGGAAAACGCCGACTTTCGCTTCGCGACCTTCAACCCGGCCGAAGATCCCGCCGGATCCGGCGTTTTTTTCGCACTCGCCGATCCCGCTCCCCCCGAACACACCGGCGCTCCCGTCACCGCGGAACGCCACCCGCTGACCGAAAACCTGGCCTGGCACGGACTCGACGCGGCGCCGGTCGAAACCTTTCCCCTGCGCCCCGAAGACACGACCCTGCTTTGGAGGGGAGATCAGCCGTTGCTGGTGCTCCGGGAAAACCGGGGCCAAAAACAGTTGCTGGTTTATTTCGACCTGCGGACCTCCAACGCCGATCGCCTTCCCGCTTTCGTGATCCTTCTCCATCGCTTCCTGGACGAGCTTCGCGGCGCCAAAATCGCCTATGCCCGCAGAAACGTGCACACCGGACAGCGCCTTCAACTAGCCGTCGACCCGTTCGGCGAAGCGGTTACCCTTCGCTCGGAAACCGGTCCCGAACAGCCTGTTACGGCCTCCCGGGCGAGTCTGCTGCGGGCACCCGGCGATCCCGGTTTCTTTTCCTTGCACCAGGGCGACAACCTGCTCCTGGAGGCGGCCGCCCATTTCGCCGATTCCCGGGAGGCCGATTTCCGCGACGCGGAAACCTTCCGCCTCGAGCCGGGAAGGGACCGGCAACGCGAACATCTCGAACGCAACTCGCACCGCGACTTCCTCGCGCCCCTCTGGATGCTGCTCCTGGGCGGCGTTCTCCTGCTGAGCTGGCGCTGCTCGGACCGGGAAACATGATACAATTCGCCTCTCCAGAATGGTTTCCGCTCGTTCCGCTGCTGCTCATCGCGGGCTGGAAGTGGCGTCGCCTTCTCCGGCAACGTCCGCTCCGGCTCGCCTGCCTGGCCCTGCTCGTGCTTCTGCTCACCGGACCGGAGGTCCGGCGTCTCCAGTCCGGACTCGATCTGTGGGTGCTCGTCGACCAGTCCTCCTCGGCAGAGGATTCCCTGCATCCGAACCTGCGGGAATGGGAGGCTCTGCTGCAACGATCCCGGGGAGCCGACGACCGGATCCTCTACGTCGACTACGCCGATGAGTCCATCCTCCGGGGCGAAGACGAAACCCTGGCGTTCAGCGGCAACCGTGAACGGACCCGAACCGCCTCAGCCATTCGTTTCGCCCTCAATCGCATGGCCTCCGACCGGGCGTCCCGACTGCTGGTGCTCTCCGACGGCTACAGTACCGAGCCCCTGGCCGGGCTCGGAGAGCCGCTTGCCGGGCAACGCGTTCCCCTCGATTTCCGCCTGGCCGGGGCTCCCGGGGCCACGGACTACCGCGTTGTCAACGTCGAGGCCCCCAACCGCGTCCAACCTTCCGAACCCTTCCTCCTCGAACTCACCGTGGCGGGGCGGCCGAACGCCACCGTGCCCTTCCGGCTGTACCTCAACGGGAAACCCGCAGGTTCCGGAAGCGTGGAAGTCGCCGACGGACGCGGCGCCGCCCGGATCGCGGAACGAACCGGCACCCCGGGCGCCCACCGGTACGAAATCGAACTTCTTCCCGAGGACGATGCGTATCCGGGCAATAATTACGGCGAAACCTGGGTTGAAGTCGCCGGCGGACCCAGGATTCTCCTGGTCTCCGGCTACGAGGATGATCCCGCCGGCGAGGTCCTGTCGCAACAGGGGTTCGCGGTCGACCTTGAGACCGATCCCTCGTCCCTGAACCCCGGCAGATTGAGCGGGGCGCGCGCGGTCATCATCAACAACGTCCCCGCAGACGCCGTTCCCGGGGAATTCCTCCAGTCGCTCGATTTCTTTGTGCGCGAACAGGGCGGCGGCTTTCTGATGGCGGGAGGACGGCACAGTTTCGGCGCCGGGGGGTATCACGGCTCCGTCGTCGAGGACCTTCTGCCGGTATCCACCGAACTTCGCGAAGACCACCGCCGCCTGTCGACCGCCATGGCCATTGTCATGGACCGCTCCGGAAGCATGAACGCCGTGCTGCCCGGGGCGGGCGGACAGAACAAGATGCAGCTCGCCAACAGGGGCGCCGCAAAAACCATTGAGCTGCTCGGCGCCACCGATGCGGTGACCGTCTTCGCCGTCGACACGCGGGCACACCAGATCATTCCCCTGACCACCCTCGAAGGGGGAGGCCGGGAGCAGGCTGTGAACGCGGTGGGCCGGATCTCGAGCCAGGGAGGCGGCATCTTCGTTTACACGGGCCTGGGCGCGGCATGGGAGGAACTTCAAAAGGCCGAGCAGGGCCAACGCCACGTCATCCTTTTCGCCGACGCCATGGACGCCGAAGAACCCGGAGACTACCGGTCGCTGCTCGAAACAATGACCGCCGACGGCGTCACCCTCAGCGTGATCGGCCTGGGCACCGAAGAGGACGCGGACGCGGATTTTCTCAAGGATGTGGCCAACCGCGGCAACGGACGGTATTTCTTCAGCTCCGATCCGGCGGAGCTCCCCGCGATATTCATGCAGGAGACCGTAGCGGTGGCGCGCTCGACTTTTATCGAGGAACCCGCCGCGCTCCGTGAAACCGCGGCATGGAGCGAAATCTCTCCCGGACGGCTCGATTGGGTGGAGGCGGTCGACGGTTACAATCTCACCTACCTCCGGGAACAAAGTGCCGCCTCCGCGTTCGCAGCCGACGAATACAACGCTCCTTTGGTGGCGCAAACGCGCCGGGGACCGGGAAGGACCGCGGCGGTAACGTTCCCGCTGGGCGGGGACTATTCCGCCCGCGTTCGGGAGTGGCCGGCTTACGGTGATTTCATTCAAACGCTTGCCCGCTGGCTGATGGGAGAGGATACGCCGCGAGGCATTTCCCTGCGCACCCGCGTCGAGGGGGAGATTCTCACTGTCGACCTTCTCTACGACGAGAGATGGCAGGAGCCGCTGGCACAGACCGCGCCCCTTCTCCACCTCGCCGGGCCGGGCGGGGAAGAGACTCTCTCGATTCCCTGGGAGCGCCTCGAACCCGGCCGTTTCCGCGCCTCGCACCGCCTCCGTGCCTCGGAATGGGTCCGCGGGGCCGCCCAGGTCGGCCAACACGCACTTTCATTCGGCCCCGTCGTCACCGGCATCAGCCCCGAATGGGCTTTCGACCGGACCCGAATCACCGAACTGCGCAACCTCGCTCACCTCTCGGGCGGCGAAGAACGACTTGATCTTTCAAACATCTGGCAGGCGCCGCGCCAACCCGCTTTCCGCGATAGCCGCGCCTGGCTGGTTCTCCTTTTGCTCGCTTTGTTCCTGCTCGAAGCCCTCCAAACACGTCTGGGCGGACGCTTGCGCCCGGCAGGGGAAAGCATGAAGACCCGCTCACGGACCGACGGCCCGGCCTCTGTTCCGGTACGGCCACGACGGCCCAAACCGTCCCGCCCACCGGCGACACGCGCCGAACCCGAACCGCCAACGCCGCCCCGGGAAGAAACGGAGTTGCGCCGCAAACGCTTCACTCTCGCGAAAAGGCGCGGACGTTAGCCTCTTGTTTTCAAATCACTGCGGACCCAAGGGGTAAACGGGAGTCTCCCGGGTCGGACTTTCCTATGTTTCGTTTGGGTGCTCTTTGTGTTTTTCGTCGTAGAAAATTTCCCGGCGGACGGCGCCCGGCAGCCCCGTCGTGCCCGGTGTCCATGTACCAGACCGTGCCGGATTACCCGCTGAACCAACTGTCTGCAAGCCGGCCGGCGGCCAACACGTACAGCAGCGCCAGCAACAGCGAGCACAGGTTGCCGATCAGGAAATAGTCGTTGGAGATTTTCGACTCCTGATCCTCCTTTAAACGGGTCCCGAGCTTGAGCGCACCGAGGGCCACGATCACCACCGGGTACCCCATCATCATTCCAATCACAAGAAAGAGCCGCTCGAGAAGGCCCTTCGCCAAGGCGACACGCGCCCCGCGGGAATCACCGGTAAGGCCGGGTCCGAATCGCCGCCGTATCCAGCGGAAAAGAGGAACCGCCAGCATCTCGCCCAAAACAAAAATGCCGACCGTGATCACTAAAGTTTCGATCATTCCGCATCTTCGCTAATCTCGCGAAGAAGGGATTGCAACACCTGGTATTCCCGAATCTTGAGCGAAACCCTCCGTCGCAGGATCGTTGTGCGGTGACGATTAAAGCGCTCGGCCACCGCCGCATCATCGTCATCTTCCAGAAGGGCGCAGATCAGGGAAAAGTCTTTCGAGGACCAGTCGCTCCGGAGTGATTCGTAAACAAAAAAAAGCCGTTCCAGCCGCGCCCCGACCGTCGGGTTTCCGATATCGATCCGGTAATGCGGCCGGCTGCGTCCGGGTTCGGTGAGCAACTCGCGCGCCCGGGTCAGCCCGGGTCCCAGCATGTTGTGCGCGATTTCAGGGTTGACCGGACTTTCGACAATCCCCTCGTGCAGCACGTAGCGGAACCGGTAGGGGCAAGCGTCTCCGTCTACCCGCAAGGGATCCTCCAAAAGCGCCTGCTCCAGGGAGAGAATAATCCGAACGCCGTCGGAAAGCGAACGAACGATCCCCTGAAACTCATCCCCCAGCGTCACCGTCAGCGGCGAACGGATTCCTTCGCGGTTCCGGCGGGTGGCGACGCCGATCACCTTCCTCAAATGGGCGGCAAGAGCTTCACCCGGGTACTCCCGGCTTTCGGAAACATCTCCCATCAGTATGAATTCACTGCCCACAGCGGAAAGCTAGTGCAGCCTGAATTCACTGTCAATCTAGGTGTATTTTTTATGCACTAAATCTTTATGTGCGCTTTTTACACACACTCACTTTCCTACAATCCTGAGGCTCCTCAACCGGTTGAGCGCTGCGGCGATCTCGAAACGCCGCGGCCGCGACAGGTTGCCTGGATGTTTACCGCCGCCGAAACCGCCTAGGCGATCAACGGTTTCGGCATCGATCAGTTTCTCCAACCGATCGAGGATCTCCGGAAGGGTTCGCTCCTCACCCATGAACTCCCGGGCTGCCAGGTAAAGCGCCCGGCCGACCGCGCGCAACTGACTGGCATCGGCCACCTGTTCAACCGCACGCAGGTCGATCGTTTCGTTCCCGAAACGGATCCCGTCGACTCCCTCCGCCTCGATCTTCACCTTCCCTTTCCCCTTAAGAGGATTGATCGACCGCGGATCCGGCACGCGGCCGGCGGGCAGCTTCAACGGTTCCCCTTCGCCGAATCCGCGCCGGGTCGGCAATTCCTCCGCCACCTCCCGCGCGCGGGAGGTGGCTTCCTCGGGCCGGTAGCCGCGCATCAAAATCACCTGATCGGCCACGTCAAAGTAATCGCCGCAGCCGCCCATGACGAGGAGACTGGAAACGCCGTGCTCTTCGTACAGCTCCCGGATACGGTCGAGCAAAGGCGTGATCGGCTCGCTTTCGCGGTTCACCAGCCGCTGCATACGGGCATCCCGCACCATCAGGTTGGTGGCCGCGGTATCCTCGTCCACCAGCAACAGGCGCGACCCCGCCTCCAGCGACTCGATAATCCCGGCCGCCTGACTGGTGCTTCCCGAAGCCTCCTCCGTCGAAAAGGCAACCGTCGACTGGCCGTTTGGGAGGTTGCCGATCAGCGTCGACAGATCCACTCTTTCAATACGGCGCCGATCCTCGGCCCGGACTTTCACGGCATCGGGCCGGGTCACCACGTACTCGCGCCCGTCTCCCGGAACGTGCGGGTACACGCCGCGCTCGATGGCACGAAGCAGCGTCGATTTCCCGTGATAACCGCCGCCGACGATCAAAGTGACTCCCCCGGGGATTCCCATCCCGGTGACGGCCCCCCTTTCATCCGTGTACCGGGAATCCGGATTCGGAAGGTCGAACGAGACCCGCAACTCCTGCGGCGATTCAAATGCAAGGCCCTTTTCGGGCGAAAGCGGCCGGTCGCTGACCCCGCTCTCGCGCGGCAGCATCGACCCGTCCGCAACGAACGCGACCAGTCCCCGCTCGCGCAGTCCCGAACGAATCGCCTCCTGGTTCTCGACGCACTCGACAAAAGGACGCCCCTCCGCCTCGGCCTCTTCCGTCCAACCGAGCGCCCCCCGGGTCAATTCGGGAAGGTCCCCGCAAAGCATCTCGGCCGCCTGCCGTCCCAGGACCCGTCGGCCCGCCGCAGGCAGACCGACCTCGACCCGAGCTTCCACCCATTCGGTCGAAACCCGAACAGCGCTGCGCTCGAGCACCTCCTGCCCGCCGGCGTCGATCAGCATCAGCCCGCTCTTGCCGATTCCCCGGTCCCGGCTGCCCTGTTTGCGGAGAGCCAGGCGGACGCGCCTGGCCAGAAAATCCTCCACTGCCGTCCTCCGCACCCGGGAGCCGTGAAGGTCGGAAGGCAGCCCGGCAGTCCCGGCATGCAAGCGCACCCGGACCTTGGAAGGCGACGCGAAGGGGTCGCCCTGGACATAATCGACAGAGAGGACTCCGCCCTCGAACGCGTAATCCCCCTGGATGTCTTTATAGGCCTTGTAGCCCCGTCCGTCGATGCGGGCGAGGACGCTTTTCAGGTCGTCCAGATTCCTCATAACTGCTGACGCCAGCCTCGCCGTACAGGGACGGGAGTGTCAAATCTCAGGCGACAGGGTCCTCAACTTATTCGGCGAGCCGCTGATCAATTCCTATCATCCTCGGGTCGGCTGAGCGTGCCCGAGGAAATCTCCCATACTCTGAACCCTCTTTCCCGGAAGGCCCGGTAAGCGGATCCGACGTACTCCCCCTGTTCATCGTAAGCCAGAACGACGAGCGTGATGGAACGAACCGGTTGCCGCCCGCCCGCTCCCCTCAGGTTGTAGGTGTCCCCGCGCCCGAGTACGGTGACATACTCGCCCTGTTTCTGGACTTCGAGATCGTAGTTCGTCTGGTTGATCACTGTAGCGACGGCATCCCCCTGGCCGCCCATAAACGTCTGGCATCCGGAAAGAGCGACCAGCAGAATGCCCGCGGCCAGCAGAATCACGGGAAATTTTTTAATCCTTTTCATTATTACCTTTCGATTGAACGGTAAAGAGCACCTGCATCTTTATGTCTCGAAGCAGTTTATCCTCCCCCGGCCGACAAGTCCAGTCCCATCGGCGGAAACCTGGCGGGACCGGCGGCGTGAAGAACCCCGGAACCAGCCCTCACCCGTCACCGGACTCGCGCAATACTTCGAGAGGCGGCCGCCGACCGCTGCCGAGATCGTTCAGCCATCCGACCAGTACCGTCGCCCCGGCGACCGCCGCCCAACAGCCGAACATGACCCCCGCGGAAGGAGCGAAGGGCAGATCGAAAACAAACCGCCCCAGGGCCCATCCCCCGGCTGTCGCCAGCACCAATCCCGCCGTTGCCGCCAGCGTGCCAAGGACCAGAAACTCCACCGTTCGAATCCCCGATATCTGCCCGCTCGAAGCCCCCAGCGTGCGCAGCAAGCACCATTCCCGCCGCCGCTGGTAGCGTCCCGTGGCCGCGACCGCCGCCAGCACCAGCAACCCGGTGACCACCGTGAACCCGGCCATGAACCGGACCACGAACCCGATGCGGCCGAGAACTTCCTCCACGGTATTCAGGAGCATCCGTAAGTCGACGGCGGATACGTTTGAGAACCGGTTCGCCGCCTCGATCTGCACCCTCCCGGTCTCGCCGGGAGACGAGGTCCGCGTGACCACTACATGAAACTTGGGAGCCGGCTCAAGCACGCCGGCGGGAAAAACCACAAAGAAATTCGGACTGATCCGCCGCCACTCCACTTCCCGCAAACTGGCGACCTCGCTACGAAGGGGAAGTCCCTGAACATCCCAGACGATTTCGTCTCCGACCTCCAGATTCAGATCCCCGGCCAGCCCGCTTTCCACCGAAATGGGAACGGGTTCCCCGTCTCCGGCTGCTTCCTCCGTCCATTGCCCCTCGATCAGTCGTTCCGTATCGGTCAGTTCGCGGCGGTAGGTCGAACGGTACTCCCGTCTCAGGGTCCAGCCCGGAACTTCGTTTTCCCGAAGCAACTCGCTCACGGGCCGGCCGCGGATCGACTCAATCCGCATGGTGACGATCGGCGTCTCGCCGAGAACCGGCAGGTCGAATTCGCCGAGCAGTTCGCGAACCCCCTCCAGTTGATCGTCCTGGATGTCGAAGAACGCGAAATTGGGTGTTTCCTCTGTATCGGAAAATCGGATATAATCCGTCAGCATCCCTCTCGAAAAAGCAAGTATCCCTATAAGAAACGTCCCCAGCCCAAGCGAAACGATCAGGAGAACCGTCCGGTTGTTCGGACGGTACAGGTTCGCGACCCCCTGGCGCCAGGCAAAGGGGCCGCGTGAAGGCCGCGCCCACCGCAGCCCGCGCAGCATCAGCCAGCCCGTCCCGGCCAGCAGCAAGAACACGGCGGCCAGGCCCAGGAAGATGCCGCCCGCCGTGCGCAGGTTCTCGGACTGGGCCCGGCAAAATCCGAAAACCGCGGCGCCGAGGAGACCGGCAATGAACCATTGGAGCGGATCGCGTCCGGCTCCCCGGGCCGATACCGACGCCCGCAGGGCCCTCAGTGGAGGAATTCTCCGCAGGGCCGCCATCGGCCAGAGCGCGAACAGCAGGCACAGGCCGAAGCCGACAAAAAGGCCCTCGGCGATCGCCTTCCAAGAAAGCGAGAACGTCGCCTCAACCGGAAGCAGCCCCTCGAACAAACGGGGAAGGATCGCCTGAACCCCGATGCCCAAGAGCGCCCCTGAAAAAGCGCCCGTCGCCCCCAGGGCTCCCCCCTGCAGAAGGTAGATCCCGAATATCTCCCGGTGCCCCGCCCCCAGGCACCTCAGGATGGCGGCGGTGTCCCGTTTTCTGGATACGTAACCGTAGACGCCCGCGGCGACGCCGACACCGCCCAGCAGCAGCGCCACCAAGCCGGAAAGGTTGAGGAAGCGGGCCAGATTCCCCAGCGCGTCGCCCAGATCCTCCTTCAGGTCTTCGACCGTTTGCGCCCGGAGCCTGAGCCCGGACAGTTTGTCTCGGTTCTCCGCGACCCAATCATCGGGCGCGGTTTCATCAGGAAAACGATAATAGTACCGGTAGCGCGCGAGACTTCCGGCCGTGAGCAGGCCGGTGTCGGCGACTGCCGTATGCGGAACGAAGATACGCGGCGCGAGCTGCCCGACACCGACCGCTTCGCCGGGAACCTGGCGCAGAGCGCCCGCGACTTCCAGCTCCTTGCCGCCCACCCGGACCGGATCACCCGGCGCCAGGCCGAGCTGATCGAAGAGACTTTTCTCCACAAGAACGCCCTCACCGCGACGCCATGCCTGCCGGGCGCCGGCGGGTTCGGCCCGGATCTCCCCATACCAGGGGAAATCCCCGTCCAGGGCACGCACCATGACCAGCCGGCTTTGCCCGGGCCCGGGAAACAGGGCCATCGAGGTAAAGCTCACTTCGCTCGCCCGTTCTCCCTCGATGTCGTCGAGAAAGGCCTCGATTTCATCCCCCGGGGCCTGCCGCGAGGTCAGCACCAGATCCGCCCCAAGCAGGGCCCGCGCCTGGTTTTCAACCTCCTCTTCCAGGTTCTCCCGAAACGACCGCACCCCGACCAGCGCGGCCACGCCGAGCACGATCGCGAGGGAAAACACAAAGAGCTGCTTCCGGCTCCGGCGGCTGTCCCGCCAGGCCATTCTGCCCACCCACCGGATCTTCATAGCCGAAATACACCCTGTTGCGACTTCTCCGCGCCCTTTCCCATGGCCCGGGAGCCTCCCGGGTCGCCGCGCTCGCCTTCCCCGAATCGGCGATCCTCGGCGACCTCACCGCTCTTGAGCCGAATCACACGGCCGCTCCGCCGGGCCAGTTCCCAATCATGGGTCACGATCATGACGGCCGCCCCGGTCTCACGGTTCAATGAAAACATCAGCTCGATGACGCACTCGCTCGTCTCGTCGTCGAGGTTGCCGGTCGGCTCGTCGGCAAAGAGGATCTTGGGACGGTTGATAAAAGCCCGCGCGAGGGCGACCCGCTGCTGCTCGCCTCCCGATAGTTGAACCGGGTAGTGGTCCAGGCGATCGCCCAGCCCCACCCGATCAAGCAGCCCGCGGCCGGCCTCGCCGACCCCGTGCAGGCGGCCCTGCATTTCGGCGGGAATCGTCACGTTTTCGAGGGCCGTCAGGCTGGGCACGAGTTGAAAGTTCTGAAAGACGAACCCCACCTCCCGATTCCTCAGACGGGCGCGCCCATCCTCATCGAGTTTCTCGAGGACCTGTCCGCAGAGTATGACCGAACCTTCGCTGGGACGGTCCAAACCCGCGCAAAGCCCGAGCAGGGTGGTCTTTCCGCTGCCCGAAGGCCCGACGACCGCACAGACTCCCCCGGCGGACAATTCAAAATCAATCCCCCGAAGCACCGTCAATTCGCGGGAAGCAGTGCGATAGCTCTTCGACAAACTGCAAATTTTCAATACGCTGTTTTCCTGGCTCATGAACAAACCACCAAAGTACACCACTTTTCCACGATCCAAACTCTTTTTCCCGATTTTTGTGATCCTGGTCTTAACCGGGACTCTTGCAGGCCCCATCATTGCCTTCGCCGCCGAACGGGACGGTCAAGAGGGCACAATTCTGTTCTTTGGCGACAGTCTGACCGCCGGCTACGACGTGAATCTTCAGGATGCGTACCCCGCGGTCGTCGAAAGAAAGGTGCGCGATCGAGGCTTTGAATTCCATGTGGTGAACGCGGGGCTCAGCGGCGAGACGACCGCCGGCGGATTGCGCCGGATCGACTGGATTCTCCGCCGCGAGATCGACGTGTTCGTCCTGGCACTCGGTGGGAACGACGCCCTGCGCGGTCTCGATCCCCGGGAGGCCCGCACGAATCTCCACGGGATTCTGGAAAAGGTCCGCGACCGGTACCCGGCCGCCCGGCTCCTCCTGGCCGGCATGAAGGCCCCCTCCAATATGGGTACCGATTACGCCGAGGCGTTTGCGGCCATTTACCCGGAATTGGCCGAGGAATTCGGCATTCCCCTGATTCCCTTTCTGCTGGAAGGGGTGGCAGCCGATCCGGAATACAACCTGGACGATCTGATTCATCCCAACGAAGAAGGCCACCGAAAAATCGCCCAAACGGTTTGGAAGGAACTGGAACCCCTTCTCGACCCCTAGTGTACCCAGCCAAGCAGATTGTAACCTATGGAACTGGGGGAAAGGACGCGAATCAGGAACTGCCCTTTGACGAAATACCGTCCAGTCCCGAAACGCGTCGTGGCGACGGGGTTTATCCCCGGAGTTCGC
>PWMU01000140.1 GCA_003558065.1 Opitutia bacterium
AAACACACCTGTAGCCTGCACATGTTCGCTGTAAAAGAAACTCCCGAGTAAGCCGCCCTCCAAAAAACAACACAACCCCATTATTTGTCGATTCTCTGTCCGTGTCTCGCTTTCCGCTTTCCGCCTTCCGCTTTTCGCTTTCCGAAATTCGCTTTCCGAAAAAATGGGGTTGCCAGGTCCGCGGAAGAGGCGCTAAATTTGGTTCTTTTATATCACTCTTTGCCTGGTGGTGTAATGGTAGCACGACAGACTCTGACTCTGTTTGTCTAGGTTCGAGTCCTAGCCGGGCAGCCCCTCTTTTTCCTATTCGGTTAATCCCTGGTATCGTTCAGGGGGGCGGGGTTTCCCCTTCCTTCACAGTTTTATTGGTTTTTTACCTAATTTACCCTTGATCCGGACCTTATCTTACCTCTAATGTCCCGCCTATCATTTGAGTTCAGGTCCGTGATTATCAGGACTGGCTGCCCACCGATATGAGAAAGAATGTACATGAAAAAATCTTCCAGAACCCTGATTGCCCTTGGATCCGCCTTCGCCGTCTTGGCCCCCTCCGTCTACGGGACGATCTACGAACAGGATTTTTCGCAGAACATGGACGGCATTGTTCCTCGCCAGTTTGACTCAGACACGGTCTCGAATCTCGCCCGCGTTGCCTCGGGCGAGGGCAACCTCGGCGTGCTTTCGTATGCTTCTGATTTTCACCTGGAAGTCGGCTTGATCAACGAGAACGACCAGACTGCCTTTGGCTACGGGGCCGGCGGCTACGACGACGCTCCGGACGGCGCCTTCCAGAGCGGCCTTTCGGTCAGCTTCCGTGCCTACCTCGACAACCCGGGGCGTTCCCTGCCCGGCAACGGGGGCAACGCTTACGAAAGCGGCGACGGCTGGTTTTTCCAGCCGACCCTGCACCGCCCCGACGGAGAGCCGCCGATTTCCGCGGGCGGTTTTGGCATCCAGCTTTCCGAGCAGGGGGAATGGGCGATCGCCGCTACGGGCAATGCCCTTGGCGGCTTTGAATACGGGCTCCACAACGCCGCGCACCCGCAGTCGGCGGACGCGACCTTTCTCCTAGGCGAAACGTTTTCCACCGGTGACGAAGGTTGGTACCGCATGCAAACGACGTGGGTTTCGAACCTTCTTGGCGGAGTCGACCAAATCAACGAAGTTTACGATCCCAACGACGTCCTGGTTTTCAGCGCAACGATCGAAAACGCGGTTTCAGATATTGCTGACGCCGGCCACCTCGGACCGATCTGGCTCGGGCAGGACGGCCCCCGCGAGGCGAACGAAACCGGTTACTCCGGCAATATCGTCCCGTCCAGCGGAATGGGCGACCTCGCGATCGACGATATTATCATCGTTCCGGAACCCGCTACCGTCGCCGCCGGTTTCGGTCTCCTTTCATTCGCCGTTGTTCTGGTGGTTCGCCGAAGGAGAAAGAGCTCCGGCTCCCGGGGCGCGATCTGATTGATAAATCATTGACAACTCACTCATTTATTAAAGAATCCATACCATGTTAAAAGGTCTGCTCAAATCTCTCAGCCTCGCCCTCGTTCCGGCACTTGCCGCCAGCGTCGCTTTTGCCGTCGAAATTGCTCCGGAAGCCAGTGAAAAGGGTCAGTCTCCGGAACAGCAGGCGGGCGAAGCCGAAGCTGTCGTCGCCACTTCCTCGCTGGCCGGGTGGGCTTCATTTTTCCCCTTTTTCAGTGGCGATACGGCGTCCGAACCGGTCGTCGCAGAAGCCTCCCAGCCCGAGACAGCCTCTGTCGCTCCTTCCGCCTCCGCCCTGGCAAGCCTCGGCTCCGATCCCGATGCCACTCCCCTTGAGAGCTCCGGCCCCCGGCGTGCCTCAACCTTTCTGTTTGAGGTACCGGGACTTGACAAAGTCGAAGTTTCACCCAACTGAGTGACGGAATTCCCGCCCAATAATAAGTAGGCAACACTTTCAGCCCGCCGGTAATCAGCCGGCGGGCTTTTTTGTGGGAACGGTATGCATGAAAGTCTTATTCTTTTGATCGCCATCGCCGTGCTGGCCGTGCCGGTGCTGGCGATTACGGCGATGGTCATGGCGGTCAAGGCCGGGAATCGGTGCGAGGATCTGACGCGTCGGTTGGACGGGCTGGCGCGCGAGGTGCGGAGCCTGCGTACTGGGCAGGTCGGGGAGGTTCCGGTGGCCGGGGCGCCCGGGGCCGGGCTCGCGGGTTCGGAGGACGAGAAACGGGGAGACGGGGATTCCCGGGGCGGGGCGCGTGAGGCCGCCGGCCCGGAGGCGGCCGGATACGGCGAAAGAGCGCCGGCCGCTTCGCCTCGGACCGTCGTTTCGGCTGCGGACCGGCGCCGCGAGTTCTCGTTTTCCTTTTTGGAGGAAGCGCCTCCCTATGATAGTTCGGAGCCGTCCCCCCTTGGCAGGTTCCTGTGGCGTTGGGGACTGTATCCACCGGGAGCGGAAGAAGGCTGGGGGCGGCTCGCCTGTTGGTGGGCGGTTCGGCTGGGGGTCGCGGCGGTCGCGCTCGTCGGATTCCTGCTGGTCCTGAGTTTTTTTGAGAGCACCGGCGCGAGAGTTTTGGTCCTGGCGGTCCTCTCCGGTCTGTCGGCGGCGGGCTGGCTCTATGTCAGGGATCATCCGAAGTGGGTCGAGGGTCGTCCGGTCCGGCCCGGCGAGGGAGGCCCGGGGGCCGGGGCGACCCGGAAACGCGCCCGAAATGCCGGATCACGGAAAGCCGGCGCGAAAAAGCGTGCGAAGAACAAGCGGCGTAAGCGATGATGGAACGCACGATTGAAATCGGCGAATACGGCGCGCGGCTGTGGTGCCGCCGGGCGGGTTAGTCGCCCCAACCGCGCGCGACGCCGTAGCCTCGGATGAAGCCGATCGATTGGGCGACGTCGGGAACCGAGTTTTCCCAGTTGTGTTCGTACTCGACCGAGATGTGGCCGCTGAATTTCTGTCGCCGGAGCTCTTCGAGAATTTCTCCGACTTTCCCCATTCCCGTACCCAGCACCACGTCGTGCTCGTCCGGATCGGCCCGGTCTTTCAGGTGAAGGCTGATGATCCGTCCTTCGAGGGTGCGCAGGGACTCCACCGGATCGAGACCGGAGCGTATCCAGTGACCGGTGTCGGCGCAGGCCCCGATGCGTTCGTCGCGCCCTTCGAGCAGCTCCTTCAGAAATTCGGGATCCCACAGATCGTAGCCGGGGCGGCGCGGGTGGTTGTGATAGGCGACCTTGACGTCGTATTCCTCGACCAGCCTTTCGATGGTGTCGATCGAATCGACCGAAGCGGTGGTGATCCCGCGCAAACCCAGGCGTTTCGCGAACTCGAATACCTTGCGCGCTTCCTCCTCATCCCGGGGAATGCCGAGCACCCCGTAATTGACGGCGAGAACGTCGAACCGTTCCAGGTGCTCCTCGACCTGCGCGATCATTTCCGCCGAAGCGTGATGGTCCCACTGCAAGTCCGGTTTTTCGGGGCTGAAGCGCTGGCCCGGATAGAACTCGATAATCCGTCCGCCGGCCTCAGCTGTCTTTTCGATCGCCTCCAGGGCGCTGAAGGCACGGAAGGTGTAAGCCTGGCAGCCTGTCGCAAAGCCGCCGATATGGTATTCGTCGGGAATGTCCATCGCATCGCCGCGAGGAACCGAGGTGCAGAGGAATATAACGCCGAGGAACAGGCCGGAAATGAATGGCTTCATAAGACAGTGAGTTGAGGGTGACTTTGTGGAGGCCTTTCCAGGAATCTGTCGGGCTCCGCCACAGACTCCTGCGAGAGGAACCATCATGACAGAAAGCGGCGGAATTTTGAAGAAAAAGCAAGAACTCGGGCAAAAAATGAACGGGATTCGCGCTAAAGTGGCCTAAATATACGCTTTCATGAGTTGATTTCACCTCTATTCCACTCCCTTGTCATCATATTTCCTCTATTAGCAGCCTGTCGGGTACCGGCGTGGCCAAGCCTTTTACAGGCGAAGTGCGAATTTCCGGCCCTGTCAGGGGCCGGGTAGGCAGTGGAGGGGGACATTTTTCGAGGAAGCCGTCAATCATGCGTACGAGTTTCGGCGTTATCTTTACGGTGGCGTGCCGGATCAGAAGGAGGACCTTGTGAGACGCGTGATCGTAGGAGCGGCCCGACGGGTGGCATTGATTATCCGGGGTACACCGACGGATAACCACCGTCTTTGATCTTGCACCCGGCCGATTTTTGCGCGCACATTCAGAGGTCGTGGACGGAATCCCTTTTTCCATACTCACGTCGGTTTTAACCTCAAGCAGGGAGTCTTATATGAAACGGTCCAATTGGTTTGTCGGTCTTGCCGCTGTCGCGGTATTGTCGGTTTTGGGAACGCTTCGGGCGGATACGCCGGAACCGTTGGTGGAGTTTCACTTCGACAACGAGTCGCTGGCGAACACCGGAGCGCTCGGCGGCGAGGGACGGTTGGACAACGCGTCCGGGGGCGACCGGCTTCCGGTATTCAGCCCCGGGATAGGCGGGGTGGGTCACGCCCTGGATAATACGTCGGCCAGCGGTATGGGGACCGACAGCGACGGAGAGGACGGCGAGCTGTTCTACCATCCCCAGGGCGGGCTGGACGAGCTGATGTCGATCACGATTGCGGGCTGGTTCAAGGCCCCGGAGCCGTTCACCAACAGTGCCCGGCTCGTCAACAAGAACCGTTCGTTCAACGTATGGTCCGGTGGCCGGCTCGCGTTGGTCGTTTTCGACCTGGAGAACGAGCCGAGACAGCATGTTTCGAGTCCCGACTGGCAGCACGTAACCGATACCTGGACGTTTTTCGCAGTCACATTCGATGGAACCGAGCCTGTCGATAATATGAGGTTCTATTATGCGTACGAGGATTCGGAGGAATTGGTCCATGATTTCGTACGCAGTGTGGAGCCGGGGCGGATTCGCGACGGCGCGAGCGAACTGGCGATCGGGGGGAACGGTATTGGAGACCGTACCTTTCGCGGGCTGATTGACCGGTTCCGGATCTACGGATCCAGTGAAGACTCATCAGGCGCCCTCACCGTCGAGAACATTGAGGCGATCTGGGCGGCGGACATGGAGGCTTTTGCGGACGATCCCGGGATTCCCGAAATTGCGATCACCGACATGACGCACGACGGGGAGACTTTTACCCTGTGGTTTGAAACCGCCGCGGATCGGGAGCATCATGTGGAGTACACGGAGGATCTCGACTCCGGTGATTGGAACGTGATCGAAACCGTTGCCGGTGACGGTGGGGTCCGGGAGGTTACCGACAGTGAAGCCGGAGCCCATCCGCGGCGTTTCTACCGGGTTCGGACCGAGTAAGGTCGGGTGTCGTCGGCGGAATCCAGTACGAAATCATCCGATACGATGGGATCAGGAAACCAACTAGCTTTTGGAGGCGACACCCGTGGACCGGGGGCCGCCCGAAACGCCTTTACGCTGATCGAGCTGTTAACGGTGATCGCCATTATCGGAATCCTCGCGGCGATACTGATCCCGGTCGTGTCCAGTGCGCGTGAGAGTGCCCGCAGCACCCAATGTGCGTCCAATCTGCGTCAAATCGGGAACGGGATCTTTCTGTACGCCGACGACAACGACGGACGGGCGCCGATGGCCCGGAACACGGATGAGTACGGCACCAACGACATGATGGTGACCTTCCAGTACACGTTATGGGGGTACATGGGGTACGAATGGGGTTCGTTCGACTATAGCAACAATTCGATGCGAATTACCAGCCCTGTCAAAAACAGCTTCCATTGCCCGACCACCATGAGCCGGGGTCCCATCCGGGTGCCGACCGGCCGTGACGGCGATCCGTACGCCTACGCGATGAGCGCGGAAGTGCACAATCGCTTTCAGGGAGCCCACCGCGGCTTCCCGCTCTCGGCTCTGCCCACTCCTTCACGGACCGTAGCGGTGGTGGAGATGTACACGTGGTGGGCCGACGCTCACCGGTGGAATTACCTGTACGGATTGATTCCGCACAACGATGGCGCCAATTTCCTCTATTACGATGGGCACGTGGAACGGCTCGCCTACAGTGACGTGCCGCGGACCTCCACCTCGGGCGACGGGCTGTTCTGGCGGGGCGGCTTGTGAAGAGAGACGCCGCACAGGGTCTCCCGCCCGGGATGCCGTTGTTGCAGCGGAATCATTTTTATTGCTTACGGCGACGGTTTTCGGGTAATGGGTAGCTTCTTGGCATTCTTCCCCTCCAAACATTCACTCCCACACGAAGCACTTCACTATGCGTACCATTTCCTTTTTGTTGTTGGCTTGTATCTCAATTTCGGCCGGGGCGGGCCCGGCTGTTGCTGATCCGGCGAACCGTTCGGACGATCGCAACCGCAGCCTCATCATCGTGGTGGATGGGCTTCGGCCTGACTACGTGAATCCGGAGCTCATGCCGAACCTCCACGCGATGGGGGAGCGGGGCGTTTTCGGGGAGCGGAGTGCGGCTGTTTCCCCCACCTATACCCGGGCCAACGGGCCGGCGATCGTAACGGGGAGCTATCCGGGCACGAACGGGCTGCTGCACAACCACATGTACCATCCGGCAATGGGGGAGGGATCGTTCAGTACCGGGAGCGCCAACAACCTGAAACGGTTCAGCCAGGTGCTGGACGGTGCGCTGTTCACGGTTCCTTCGCTGGGAGAGCTCCTGGAGGGGGCGGGACTCGAGATGCTTGCGGTCAGTTCGGGGGGCACGGGAAATACCTACTTGCACAATCACACCGGCGCGGGTAAAGGGATCTGGCAGAGCGGCGGGTTTTTTATCCCGCCCGAGGCGGAAGAGGAAGCGGTCGCGGCGCTGGGCGACTTGCCCTCCGGCCGCGGGCCTGAGTCGACGGAATGGGTCGTCGACGCGTACTTGTATCACGCGCTGGGAGACAATCCTCCGGCGGTGACCACGATGTGGATCGGCGAGACGGATGCGGCCGGTCACAGTCACGGGGTGGGCGCGCC
>PWMU01000181.1 GCA_003558065.1 Opitutia bacterium
TCATCGCCTTAAGCAGTCCTCGCTGCCGGGGCGATTCAATCCAGCCAAAGATTCGATCCATGCCGAAACGCTCCCAGGCATCCACCAGAACGGCCAGGCCGCCGTAGTCGAGGGCTTGCTCGATGCGGCCGCTCTCGGCCGCAACAAAGGCGTTGCCCTTGAGCGACTCGGCTATCAGCTCGCGTGTTTCGGGCGGCAGGGCGGTGATGTTGCAGACCGTGCGTGAACGCGGTCCCTTCGGCGTGCGAAAGGATTCGCGCACCAAATAAGTCAAATACGATTTATCGCCGCGTTTGGATTTAGTGATCTGAACGAACACGTGCTACATGATTTGTCATTATTAACCTAAAATAAAGCTAAAACATGATCAAATCTCACCAAATACTTGCTACCTTTTAAAGGCAAAATGCTTTAATGGGGCCGCTTTTGGTTAAATGGCCGGGGAAGTTAGGTTAGAGCCAGCGGCATTGACCTGGATGTTGTGTTGTCTTTGATCGCCTTGCTCAAAGGAAGTAAACATTTGTGCATTATGTTTAATTTCGGGCGTTTGGCTTGTCGTGTTGTCGGCGAGCCACTTTTCAGGGTTGACCAGCTTTATGGTGTTCCGACTGTTGCGGGCGTTCTGAAAGTACCGTGAAAGCGGCGGAGTGACCTTAATTCGAAGAAAACGTGATTTTCTTGGAGTACGGCGACAGAATAGGGTGGTGTCCGATTTGGGCTTTTGTTACTCCCGTAAGGAGTTGCAGCTGCGCGGACACCACCCATTCTCCAAGCCAAAGCTCACTCTAACGCTCTAGCTGGGCCGATCATTGCGAATAGTTTACATCTTGCCTGGTTTGAGGCTCCGCTTCGCTAGAAGGAATAGGAAAGCTCTACGATTCCCCCATGGAAGCTTGGATTTTGTCCCACGTCCACGTTGCCGGCAACGCCACGCGTTCCTTCGTTAAAGCCCCGTGCCTCCTGGTATACGTACTCCGTTTTAATCAACAAGCCATCGAGGATCCAGAGACCCACGCCCCCTTGCAATCGGCTTACGCGGCCTGTGTTGTCGCTTTCCAGGAACCTGCGCGCGTTTGCTTCACTGAAGCGGCCGGCCACATAGACGTCATTCGTAAGGTAATAAGTCAGGTCGGCGCCGTAATAAAACCACTTTTCTTTTCCGGCTTGGTCTGAGGGATCGGCGCCTGAGGCATTGGCGTGACCGAAGTGGGTATTGGCAAAGAAACGATCCGTGATGTCCCAACTGAGATCGCCCTGCATGGCGGTAAGGCGGCGCCCGTCACCGATTCGAACCTGTCCGGGGCCTTCGCCACTGCCGCCGTCATCGTCGTGCAGATTCCATACCGAGCTGTAAGCGCTGCCGTAGCGCTCGCGGCGAAACAGATTGGTGCCCCTGTCAACCTCGTCCCCATGGTCCACGTGATAGATAGAGTATGCCAGTTCGAGATCGTCCAGGGGGGAGAACCATCCTTTTCCACGAGTGGAAAACTTTCGGTCGTTGTTGAAATCCTGTTCTGGAGCGCCGATACCGCCGCCGGCCATAAGTCCGAAGTCACGGCCGTTGATTTGACCTTCGTGGATAATTTCAAGCCCGGGTTCCACCCCCTGGGGACTTACGACAGGATTGCCGATAAGCGGGTTGCGCTGGACATCCGCATTGATGGAACGGCGGTGTATATCATTGCCAAAGTTCGGATTGAAGTTTCCGGCTTTGATGTCGATAAATTCGAACAGGGTGTTGGCCGGTGCCAGAAAACTGTCCTCCGGCAATTGTCGTATATAAAAATATCCCTGACTTCCCCACGTTCTGGTCGGGTGTCGCTGGGTGGCGATCAAAAGGTCGAAATACACCTCGATATCCCCGCCTATATCGAGCTGAAAGTCGAGATTGCCCCAACCGGTCTGCATGCCCGGTCCCAGGTTGGCCGGTTCCTCCCAGTTGCCGTCACCATCGTCGACCCTTACCCGGTTTTGATCGAACCATTGGCCGCGTCCCACCACATGGAATCCGAAATTAAGCCGGGTCTCGTCGATTGCTCCGATTTCCAAGCCGCGCTGATCGAACGGCTGCGGTCTGCCCGCCAGGCTGTGGACGAAGGGACCGGAGCGAGGCCGATCATCGCGCCTTAGTGTCAAACCTCCTTCCTGTTCTTGCTCAAGAACGTCGATTCGCTGGCGCAATTGCTCAAGCTCATCGCTTTCCTGGGCATGGATCGTAGTCGTTCCCGTACCAACCATCAGAAACGAGGACAGAGACAATCCGGCAATCAATTTTCCTATTGTACGTGTTTCTTTCATGTATGTTTCTTTCATGTATGTTTCTTTCATGTCAGTTCAAAGTGAACTGAAAAAACTAAATTTTCTTCTTCTCTCTGGCTCAGGGTTCGAATCGTCCTGTCGGTTTGGTTCTTTTATTGGTTCGCGAAAGGTGCGGAGCTTCTCCCGGTATGAAAAAGGCCAGCTTGTTTATTAGATATGCGTAGTAGAATTCCTGTTTGAGATTAGCATTTGGAATTACCTCTCCCTTGTCAGCAGGGGGCGTGCCACGGAACGTACTGCGGTTCGGAAATCGTATGGGTCCGGGGCAGAAAGAGCCTGAAATGTCGGGAAAAATGCGAATCGGGATGCCGTCGGATCCGGAGGGGGAGCGCGGCGGTCCGGGTCCGTTCACACGGGCATGACAGCAGCGGGGGGGGGCGCCAGCTTTCCGTATGTGCGGCGTCCAGGGCAATGAGCGGTTTACAGGCCCGTTGCAGGGCCGTGTCACACGCATGAGACAGGCGGCAGGTGGCCCGTCCCAAGGATGTAACACCGGAGGGGACGAGCCAAAGGGATCGGTCCTGTTCCGGTCTAGCAGGAATGGCACTCGGTTAAGGGCACTCGTCGTAGCGACGCCTGCAAAGGCGTCGACCCGGGCGGGCCCCGGACGCCTCCCGTAGCGAATCTTCAGTGGAAGATTCGCTACGGGAAACGACATTAACCGAGCGCCATTCGGTCTAGCAGGCGGTCTCTCCGGCCAAGACGCGCAGTGGAAACGACAATCCGTGCGGTGCGGGCCATTCCGGTTTCTGGTATTCTCTTTTCGTTTCGCTGCCGACTGCCGGATTGATTTCACGCGCACCGGCCGGGTATCGGATGCCTGAAAATGCGCGGGATACAGAAAGGAGTAAACCGATGAGCCGATCGACATTACCTGATACCGCGTTCGCGTCCGCCGAACGGGACCACTTTCGGACGGTGGAAACCCAGGCCGCGCTTCTCCGGCGTTCCGGACCGTTCCTGTGGATTTTTTCGCGACTGCCGCTGCCGGTGGTCGTCGTGAACTCCGGCCGCCAGATCGTGTTCGCGAACGAGGCGCTGCTCGAGATCCTCGGAGCCGGGGAGTCGCGCGCGATCCTCGGCTTTCGAATCGGCGAGGCGTTTGGTTGTCCAAACTCCGCTCACCAACTCGGCGGGTGTGGAACCACGGTGTGGTGTCGCGGATGCGGGGTGACGACCTCGGTGATCGAGGCGCTGGAAAAAGGCGAGGCCCACTGCCGGTCGCGAATCGAAACCGAATTGCACGGCGAACGGAACAGCCTTTCGTTCGAACAGTCTGCGTACGCGTTTGACTGCGGCGGGGAGCAGTTTGCCGTCGTGATCCTGAAGGACCTGCGCCGCGGCGGATCCCGCTAGTCCGAATGGTGACGGCGTCGCGGACGACTTCTCGCGGAGTCATGATTTGGTGTTCCGGGTCGAGGGCCGGCGGAAATCGGCCGGGTCGAGTTCGTGATTCTTGAGAAGGCGGTAGAGGGTTCCGCGCGGGAGTTGCGCGTCGCGTGCCGCGCGCGAAACGTCGCCCTCCGTTTCTGTCAGAAGCTGGGTGAGGTATTCCCGTTCGAAGGACGCGACGCGGCGTTCGCGTTGGGCGAAGAAGCCTCCATTTGCCGGTGACGGGAGGTGTCCGGCGGCGGCGACGATCTGGTCCGGCAGGTCTTCGGGAACGATGGTTTCATGGCGCACCATGGCGAGAGTGCGCTTCAGTACGTTCTGGAGCTCGCGGACATTGCCGGGCCAGGAATACGAGTCCAGGACTTCGATCGCTTCGGGACTCAGACTGACAGGTCCCCTGCCCATCTCGGCGGCGTACTGCCTGAGGAGCGTTTCGGCGAGCAGGGGGATGTCGCCTTCGCGGTCCCGGAGAGGCGGGAGATCGATCCTGGCGACATTGATGCGATAGTACAGATCCAGGCGGAAACGTCCGGCCTTCACCTCGGCATCCAGATCGAGGGAGGTGGCGGCAACCACCCGGACATCAACTTCGATTTCCCGGTTGCCGCCGATGCGGCGTATCCTGCGTTCCTGGAGGGCGCGCAGCAGCTTCGCCTGAAGCGTCAGTGGAAGCTGCCCGATTTCATCGAGAAAGAACGTGCCCTCGTGCGCGTATTCGAGAAGGCCGAGGTTCCGGCTCTGCGCGCCGGTGAAGGCGCCTTTCTCGTGGCCGAAAAACTCGCTCTCCATGAGTTCCTCGGGGATGGCTCCGCAATCCACAGGGACGAAGGGTCCGGCTTTCCGCGGGCTCCGCTGGTGAAGGCTGCGCGCGATCAGCTCCTTTCCGGTTCCTGTTTCCCCGAGCACCAGGACGTCGACATTGGGCTCGGCAATGCGCTCCACCGTTTGGAAGATCCCGCGCATGGCCTCGCTCTTTCCGAGCATATCGCCAAAGGAATAGGAGCGTTCGAGTTGGCGGCGAAGCAGCTGGTTTTCTTCCTTTAACCTCAGTTGCTCAATCAGCCGTTCCACCGTCGCCAGCAGCTCGTCGGTGTTGAAGGGTTTGGTGATGTAATCGGCGGCTCCGAGCTTCATGGTTTCCACCGCGGTTTCCACGCTGGGATAGGCGGTGAGGATAAGAACGGGAAAATCCGGATCAATTTCACGGGCGATGCGCAAGAGATCGACACCGCTCATCCCGGGCATCCGTACGTCGGTCAAGAGTACGTCGAAACCGCTTTTTTTCAGTCGCTCCGCGGCGCGGCGCGGATCCGACTCGACCACAGTCTCCACCCCCTTGAGAGCGTCGATCGTGTCTTCGCAAACCTCGAGCATCCCGGGTTCGTCGTCGACAATCAATATGCGTATTTTTCTCATGGGTGGTTGGTGGTTGTTCGTTATCGGTTATCGGTTATTGGTTATCGGGCAATCGGGGATCGGTAATTGGTTTTCAGGGATGAGTTGGGATGGCATCAGGTTTTGTGTCATGACTGAGATGTGACGATAAGCGGTTATGCGTGCGGAATGGCCGGTACCCTCAACCAAGAAGGAATAACGAATAACCGATAACGAATAACGGATAAATCACACCGGCAGTTTGACGATGAAGCGGGTTCCTCCTCCGGGGGCGTCCTCGATGGCGATTTCGCCTCCGTGGCTGCGCAGCAGGCCCTGGCAGATGGACAAACCCAAGCCGGTGCCGTGCGCTTCGTGCTTGGTGGTGAAGAAGGGTTCGAAGACACGCTCGCGGATTTCGGGAGGAATGCCGTCGCCGGTATCGTCCACGGCGATCGCGAGGATTGAGGCGTCCTCCGGGCCCGTTTTGCCGGAGAGGACGGCTATCGTGAGCCGGCCTCCCCGGGGCATTGCCTGAATCGCGTTGATGAAAAGGTTGAGAAATACTTGTTCGATCTCGGCGGCGTTGGCCGTGACGGTCAGGGGTTGCTCCGGAAGCTTGTCCGCGACGTCGATTTCCCGGTTGCGGGTCCGGTCTTCAATCATGGCGATCGATTTCCTGATCGCCAAACGCAGGTCGATCCGCGAGCGGGTCGTCGGCGAGGGCCGCGAATACGAGAGCAGTCCCTGGGCGATGCGGGCGACCCGGTTGGAAAGATCGACGATCTTGCCGAGTTCCCGTGAAATCTTGTCGGACATCTGGTCGCGGCGATTCTTCAACAGGAGACTGACCTTGGCGCTGATGATGGCGATCGGATTGTTCACCTCGTGGGCGACCTGACCGGCGAGCTCGCCGACGGCCGCCAGCTGTCCCGCGCGCATCATGCGTGCGTGGGCATCTTTCTGGGCGGTGATGTCCTGGGCGAGCTGTACCAACCGGGTTATTTCCCCGCGAGTGTTGTAAATGGGAGCACTGGAGAGTTGGAAGATCTGCCGGTTGTTGCCGTCCGGCGGGCGCTCGAACTCACAGATATCCAACGTTCCTTTCTCCAGAGATTCCCTGGCCGGACAGCCTACATTGGCAAGCTCCGGAAAAATCTGGCAGGTGCCGTGATTCTGTCCGAACCAGGCCTTCCAGCGGTTGTTTGTCCATGCCGGAGTCAGGTCGGGGGTCAACACACGGATTCCCGTGCTCGTGCTTTCCAGTGCCTGCTCAAGCAGCCGGCGATCCGCGAGTGCCCGTTCCGCCATGGCTGTCACCCGCCGCTCGTTTCGACGCAAGCGTTCCGCCAGCGTGGTGACAAAGTACGCTGCGAGAAAGAGGATGGCGGTGTGTACGATGACTGCCGCCAGCGTGTAGGACAGACGCAGGCCGGTTTCCGCGTCCGTGGAGTGCGGGATAATGTAAAGGGAATAGTGAGGAAGAGCGCCGGACCACTCGCCAAGTCCCACCAAAGCGAACAACAGGCTTCCCGTCGCCGCCAGCCGGTAGCATTCCGCTCGCGAGAGCAAAATGCCGCCGATGATCACATGAAAGAGCATGAAGACGGCCAGGGGATTTTCGGCGCCTCCGGAAAAGTGGAGCAGAACGCTGAGAAACGCGAGGTCGAGGTAGCTCTGCCAGACGAGCAGGGGGCGTGCCCGGGCGGTACGGCGGATCCGGAGGGTGTAGAAGACATTGCAGAGCGCCAGTACCGCGAGCGTCGCCATTAGCGGCCACCAGGTTTCCGCGGGAAGGAGATCGAACACGCGCACGCCGAGAAAAATAAGGATGCCCGCCACGAGAACCGCAATCCACCGCATCGCGATAAACCAGTGTGCGTAGAGCCGGATCCGTTCCTCGCGGACCCGTTCGGGCGGCAGGTCCTCTTCGACCCCGGTCGCGCTCAATAGTGCGGGTGAAGACCGGATAACGACCCATCCGACGGTTAGCCCCACCACCAATGCGGTGAAGATACCCCTGAGCTGATGCAGGCGTCGCAAGGTTTCGTCCTCAAGATGCCCGAGCCAGGTGCGCTCGATGATCTCGTAGGAACCGAAGATGAGAACGACGAGTCCGGCGGCAACCGCGAGCGACAGAGCAAGCTGGTAAAGAGGCGAGACGTAGTCTTTGCGGGAAAGACGGGCGGGCGGTTCCTGTTCGGTCTCCTTTCCGCGGCTATGGCTCGTTTCCGACATTGGCAAATAGTGTGTGAAAACTCCGGACGGGGCGCATTCAGGGGATCAGGCAACACCGGTTGAAATTTCCCGTGTGCCGGGAATTTCATGGTCGGCCGGGAATCTTATGAGTCCGATACAGTGAGGAGCCCGGATTAGCGCGAATGTGGCGGGTGGTCTGTGCATGGTTTGCGATCAAGGGTGCGGGGATTGATGATCCCCGCGCGCGGGCTTCGGCTCCGGGCACAGGGATTCCACGCGGCGTTCGAGTTCCCGGAGGTTCTTATGGACCGGCAGTCGTGTGTCCAATACATGAACTCTGAGGGTGCCGTTTTCAAGATAGACGCTGGCTGTCCCGGGCAGCAGGCTGGCGATCCAGGCCATCAGGAGCGCGGGTTTTCCGGAAACACGCAGCGGGAACTTGATGATCTCGGGCTGCAGGGGCATGGTGGGACGAAACGCCCGTGAGGCCACGTCGATTCCGCCCATCAGCGACTTTGACAGAAAGTACGGCAGAAACCGGCCGAGCGCCAGCGGCCGCCAGTGCCACTCTCCCCGCGGGATGAGTCTGTAGCTCGCATACAGGGCGAGTGCGACTGATCCCAGAACGAACGCGGGATCCTCCAGGATTCCCTCGGTGAGTACCCACCAGAGCAGTATCAGCGAACCGCCGCGCAACGCGATGGACACTGCCAGTGGCCGTCCGGCGGTCTTGTAATCGGTTGTTGGCTTGTCGTGCATGTGATTGAAACCAGGAATCATCTAACCGAGAATCAGAATAAATCCCAGCGCAATCAGGGCGAACAGAAAACCGACCACGTTCCAGCTTCCCAGCCGCCTTTCAACGCGGTCGACGATTCTCCAGGTGCCTTCGAGCGCGAGGATCCGGTCGACGATCGGGACGAAATTGATGGCCCCCTGCCTGAGGTCCGGCAGGCCCCGGTGTCTCCAAATGTCGCGTACGGCTGACACGAGACGTTCGATCGGCAGGAGGAAATCCCCCGGCGGTACGGTCGGGAGCGACTGCTTTCCTTTGAGAATCCGGGCGGCCCAGAAAAGAAGGCCTGCCGCAACCGCCACGGGCCAGGCGGAATCGAAGAGCTGTTCGGGGCTCGCGGAGGGAACGGGGGTTTCGAGTCCGAAATGGCCCCTGGCCCAGGGAACCCCGATCGCGACGATGCCCAGAAGGACCAGCCATGAGGTCGCCAGGCCCCGGAACGAGCCGTGACCGGCCTCGGAGCCCATCTTCTTCCAGGTAAGCAGGAGGAAGCGCCCGAGAAGCAGCGAGGTGCCGAGGGCCGAGAGCGGCAGCAACCAGAGGATGGGATCGCTCCATGCCCCCGGAGTGAACGCAACGGCTTCCTTCAACCCGTACTTGGTGAACGCGCCACCGGTAAAAGGGGCGCCCGCAATCGTGAGCGCCGGAAGGGCGAGTCCGGCCAGAACCCAGCCTTTCGCCCTGTCCGCTGCGAGCGCGACGCCGACGCCCAGGAAGAGCGCGCCTTTTGCCAGCCCGTGATTCCAGGCATAGAGCGCGAGGGCGGGTGCGGTCGTGTCCCTCGCTTCGGTCGCGGCGAGCCCGATTCCGAACAGCACGGTCATCAGCCCCATCTGGCTGATGCTGGAATAAGCGAGGTTGGTTTTTGGGTCGGTTTGAAACAAACCGATGACCACCGCACCGAAAGCGGCGATCAGCCCCAGGGCGATCAGGACGCCGCTCCATCCCGGCAGCGGGGCCGAGCCTGCAGGTGAAAAATGGATCCACCCAAGCAACCCGGCCTTTATCATGGCGCCGCTGAGGACCGCGCTGGCCGGGGTGGGGGCTACCGGGTGAGCCAGAGGCAGCCAGAAGTAAAGCGGAACTGCGCCCGCTTTAACCCCGAAACCGGCGAGTAGAAGCAGGAGAGCCGGATTGCGGAGGGGCATTTCCGCCAGCGCCGCTCCCATATCGACCAGCAGGAGGCTGTCCGCCGCCGCGACAACCAGGTAGATTCCGGCCAGCAGGAACAGTTCGCCCAGGATGGCCATGACCAGGTAAATCCGGCCCGCGCGGAGGGCTTCGTGGCTTCGGTTATGGATGACCAGGCCGTAGGAGGCGAATGTCATCAGAACGAAGCCGGTGTAGAAACCCGGCACGTCCTCAGCCGCGACCAGTGCCAGGTTTCCGGCCATTGTCAGAAGAAAGAAAAAGGCGAACGGTCCGCGGGACCGGTCGTGTGCGAGGTAGGCGCCCGCGTAGACTCCGGCGATTCCCCAGAGCAGCGCCGTGAACGACAGGAGAACCCGCCGCGTTCCGTCGAGACCGAAGGACGATTCCAGCAGCAGCCAGGACATCTGGGCCGGAGCCGCGCCGGCCATTCCCGCATACAGCGCCGGGAGGGCTGCCGCTCCCAGGACCGCGCCATACCAACCGGGCCGGAGGCGCGCAACCGGCACGACGAACGCCAGGAGAAGGGGGAGGCCTATGGTGAGTGCCCAGGTCATCGATCCGCATACCAGGCCTCGGCAATCTGCCGGGCCATTTCCAGAGGACTCCACTGTGTCGCCGCGAACAGGCCGATGGCGAGCGAAAGAACGGCCGTTGCTATCGCCGGCGCCAGCAGCATCCAGGACGTCTCCAGATAGCGCGCCCGGCGTTTGACTGTCCACTCGCCGTCGGGTTCGCGGAACCAGGCGGCGTGAACGATGGGCAGGAAGTAGGCGGCATTCAGCATACTGCTGGTGAGCAGCACCGCAACGATCCACGGGCGTCCCGCTTCCAGCGCTCCGAGACCCAGGTACCATTTGCTGACGAAGCCGGCGATCGGAGGCAGCCCGATCATCCCGAAAGCGGCGACTGTGAACGCCGCCATGGTGAGCGGCATTCGACGGCCGACACCGTTGAGTTCACTGACCTTGTGCAGGCCGAGGGTTTCGGCGAGATTTCCCGCACAGAAGAAGAGTGTGATCTTCATCACGCCCTGGTGCACCAGGTGCACCAGGGCGCCGATCGATCCCGTGACCCCGAGGGTGGCCGTGCCCAGGGCGATGTAGGAAAGCTGGCTGACTGTTGAATACGCGAGGCGCCGTTTCAGGTCGTCCTGGGCGAGCGCGCGCATCGATCCGTAGATGATCGTCACCGATGCAATCACCGCGAGTCCTGTCAGCAGCCCGAGTTCCTCGGCCAACTCGATTCCATAAACGTCGTAAACGACACGCAGGATCCCGAAGGCCCCGGCTTTTACCACCGCAACCGCGTGGAGCAGCGCGCTGACGGGGGCCGGGGCGACCATGGCTATGGGAAGCCACCCGTGAAGCGGGACAAGCGCCGCCTTCACCCCAAGCCCCCCGATGAGCACCCAGAACAGGATCTTCAGTTGTCCGGAATGCTCCCCGGCCAGCCCGGCGAGGGCCCCCGTCCGGTCGAACTCCATGGATCCCCCCAATACGAACAGCCAGACGACCCCCACGAACAGTACCGTGCCGCCCCCGATGGTGTACCAGAGGTAGGTGCGTCCCGCCTGCAGGGCGGCCTCGGTCCCCCGGTGGACCACCAGCGGATACGTGGCCAGGGTGAGGAATTCGTAGAAAATAAAAAACGTGACGATGTTGCCCGACAGCGCGATCCCAGTGCTTGCGGTGACACAGATGCTGAAGAATCCGAAAAACCGCCTCCGGTTTGGGGAGCCTTCCAGGTAGCTGATCGCGTACAGGGTGGTCACCAGCCAGAGGATACTCGAAAGTATGGCGAAAAGCAGCGAGAGCAGGTCCACCCGAAGGGAGAATTCCAGGTCCACCCCGATGTCATAGCGGAATTCGTACTCGTTTCCCCGCAGGATACCGTAGTACACGACCAGCACCAGAAGCAGCTTCAGGGTCGCTCCGAACAGATTGAGGACGGTTCGGGCGGTCACCTGGTGTTCGGCCAGGAAGAAGATCACGAGGCCGGGAACGAGCGAACTGGCCACGATGATCAGCGGCAGCCATTCGTTCAAAGTCACAGTCCGCCTCCTTCCTCCGCTTCAACCGCCTCCTGGAACGGGGCTTCCACGTCGAGCAGAAAAAGGACCTCCTCCGCGCGGAAGCCGATCAGAATCGCCGCCGCTCCGAGCAGGAGGGCCGTCACTTCCATTGCACGCGGCACCGGTTTGAGCTGGATGGGCGTTTTCGTCGGAGCGAATGCCTGTCGCAGCACCATGAATACGTACCCGGCAGTCAGAAAACTGCCAATGAGGATGACCGGTGCCCACCACCATTGCCCGCTGGTAAAGGTGGCTTTCAACAGCATCCATTTGGCCACAAAACCCCCGCTGGGAGGAAGGCCGATCAGGCTGACGCCCGCAAGCGCGAGGGCAAAGGTGGTCATCGGAAGCCGTCCGACGAGATCCACCGTCGCCTCCCGGTCATCGCTGCCCACCGCGAGAACGAAGACACCCACCGCCAGGAACATCGCGGCCTTGGCCAGACCGTGGGCAAGCGCCTGGTAAATGCCTCCGGTCCAGGCGTGGATGAGCCAGGGGGCATCCGCGCCGCCCTGGTGCGCGAGTGTGATCAAGGGAAACAGGAGGAACATGTAGCCGATCTGCCCGACGGTCGAGTGGGCGACCATCAGTTTCAACCGCCGTTGGCGCAGAGCCTGGTAGGAGCCCCAGAGGACCGCCGCGGCCCCCAGCGCGCCCAATGCCTGGCCCGCCGCCACTGTTACCGAACCGTCAAAGACGTCCACCCAGAGCCGGAGGATGAGGTAAAAAGAGGCCTTGACGACCAGCGCGGAAAGGATGGCGCTGACCGGTGCCTGCGCGCTCGAATGGGCCGACGGCAGCCAGAAATGAAGCGGAAAGACCGCCGTTTTCACAAGCAGCCCCGCGATCATCAGGCCGAAGGCGACGCGGAGGCTGCTTCCGCCTTCGATCGATTGGGCAACGACCTGCAGGTCCAGCGCCGACACCGATCCGTAGATCAGCGCGACGCCCATCAGGTACGCCATCGAGCCGGCGATGGCCGCCAGAAGATAGCGCAGGCCCGCTACCAGCGCCGGGGGCCTGCCCGAAAGGACCGTGAGAGCCACCGCCGCCAGGCCGACGACTTCGATCGTTACGTACAGGTTGAACAGGTCCGCGGACAGGAACATGCCGTTCAGCGCTCCCCAGAGGATGAGCCAGAGAGGCCAGAACAGTTTCGTTGCGCCTTCCTGTTCCTCCGGGAGAGAAAAAAAAGACCTGGCATAAACGCTGACAAGCAAGCCGACGACCCCTGTCAGTACCAGGAAAACACAGCTGAGACCGTCGGCGTAGAGACCGATGCCGAGGGGCGCGTCCCAACCGCCGAGGTTGTGTCGAATCATGCCGTCAACGGCAACCTGCCACGCCAGCGCAACCGCGGCCGCGGCGGTGACGGCGGCCACCGCCAGTCCTGTCGGCGCGCGAAGCCGGGCGGGCAACAGAAAGCACATCAGCGCTCCCGCTATCGGAAACGCGATGAGAAACGCCGGCAATATCGCTGACAGTTTCGCGCTCACGGCTTGTCCTCAAAGGTTGACTGGCCCGTTTCCCTCCAGATCCGCCTGGCGAGGGCAAGGGCAAAGGCTCCCGCACTGACGGCAACCACGATCCCTGTGATCACCATTGCCTGAGGCACCGGATCCGCGAATTCCATCGCATTGCGTTTCCCCAGACTTATGAAAAGCAGGAACACCGCCGTACCCAGAATCTTCGTGGCGATGATCTTCTTGAAGAAATGGCCGCAGAGAAAGAGCCCGCCCAGGCTCATACAGAAGAGGAGCCCGGCCGTGACTGCGTAGATCTGATGGGTCTCGATTCCGGCGATCATGGTTTCTGGTTTCCGCCTTCCTCACGGGCGTGGTTTTCCTGTGCCTCGGGTTGGTCCCGGGAGTTCAGATACGCGAAAAATGCGAAAATCGTGAAACCGATCGAAACCGCCGCCGCCGTTTCGACCAGGAGAATCAGTTCGCCCGCCCGGGCTTCGGGGTATTCAAGGAACGCCCTTCCGGTGAGGAGGGCGGCACCTCCGAAAATCAAGAAGACCCCGAAGCCCAGGAGCAATCCAAGTTTGACGGCGAGAGGAGGGAGGCGACTTATCACTTGAAATCCGGCCAGGCGGAGCAGTATGCCGGCCGAGCCGAGGATCACGCCGGATTGAAACGCGCCGCCGGGGGCCAGTTTTCCGAGCCACAGCAGATACGCCGCAGCCAGTATCATCAGGGGAGCCAGGGCGCGGATGAGCCAGGAAAGCAGGTGCCCGGGCGGGTTCGACTGCCTCGTTTCGGCGAAGCCGACCCGCCCGCCCGCGCAGAATATTCCGAGCATCGCCAACAGCAGCACCCCCACTTCGAGCCAGGTGTCGTAGCCGCGATAGTTCAGCAGCACCGCGGTGACCGGGTGGTCCACTCCACTGCGTTCGAGATTCTCTTGTGCCGCGGCAGTAAGGCCACCTCCGTCGGGCAGTTCGATGATGGCTTCGACCAAAAGAATCGCCAGAAGGCCGCAGGACGCCGTGACCAGGATCATCGGTAAAGTCCGGCCGGAAGGCCGGGCTGATCCCGCCGGGTAAACGTTGATTTCTCCCGGGGGGGGCTCCTCTGATTCGGCATCTGGGTCGGTCTTGGAATCACGGGCAAAGACCCGCAGGGAATCGATCAGCAACACGCCGAGGAGCCCGGTCCCGATGGCCGCTTCCGCGAGCGCGACATCCGGGGCGGCCAGCCGCACCCACGCCAGCGCCATGACCAGCCCGAGTGCGATAAAGTAAATGGCCGACTGGTAAAGGTGCGGCGCGCGCAACGCTTTCCAGGCAAGAACCAGGAGGAGCAGGCACAGAAGGCCATCGAGTCCGATCTCCACGGGCCTCATTTTTCAACCTCCTTAGGACCTTTTTCCGGCAGGCGCTCGAGAGCGTACCGTCCGATCGCGTAACAGGTGTTCGAGCCCGCCGCCAGGGCGAGCCCCCAGATCAGAAGCAATTTGAAGGCGCCGGCGATCGATTCGGCTTGAAACACCAGGCCGATCACGATCAGGCCGAGCCCCAGATTGTCGGCCTTGGTCAGGGCGTGGAGCCGGCTGAAAATGTCCGGGAAACGCAGCAGCCCCACCGTTCCCGCCAGAAAAAACACGGCTCCGGCCAGACAGAAAACGATTGTTGCGGCGTCGGCCGGGGTCATCAGGCTTCGCGGTTTCCGGGACCGGCGGCGGATCCGGTTGTTTGCACAAAGCAGATGACAATCAGGATGGCCAACAGAGCGAAAATGAGCGCCACATTGCGGAACGCGGGCTGCCCGGACGCTTCCGCCAAAAGCAGGAGCAGGGCCACCCCGGTCGTCCCGAACAATTGGGCCGTCATCAGGCGATCCGCCGCGGTGGGTCCTCGGATAACCCGAATCAGGGAGGCTGCCACGTTGAGAACCAAAAAGATGGCGAGAGCGACGTAAAAGGTATCCATACAAGCTTTCCGCACCGCGTCGACTGGCTGCGGTGTCCGTTTCATTCATGTAAAGCGAGTCACCTATGTACTCAACCGGTCGTGCGCTTGCAAGACCTGCCCTCGGAATAGTGTGCTTCGCGTCGGCGGGGCAGGCACGGTCCCGCGGATCTCGAACCCGGGGCGCTTCGTTTGCAGGCCATCTGTTGTGTTCCCACAACCCGGCCGCGGACGGCAGTTCAATCAACGGCCCCTGATTGGTGGTTGACGCGGGCCCCGGCAACCGTTCAAAAGGAAGGAAAGCCAACCCATGAAAATCGAGCACCTTGCCTATATGACGGAAAAACCGCGCGAAGTTGCCGCGTGGTACACGGAGAATCTCGGCTTCTCGGTCAAACGAAAACTGGATCGTTCACCCGACACGCATTTTCTGGCCGATGGCTCCGGAAGGGTGATGGTTGAGATCTACAACAACCCCAAAGCCACCCTGCCGGATTACTGGGGGATGAACCCACTGGTGCTGCATCTGGCTTTTTTGGCCGAGGATGTTCCCGCCGAACGAAAGCGGTTGATCGGGGCGGGCGCCAAGCCTGTCGGTGACGCCCAGATTAATGCCGACGGCGACACCGTGGCCATGCTCCGCGATCCGTGGGGATTTCCCATTCAGCTCGTCAAACGCGCCGAGCCCATGGTGCTCTAGGATTGAAGGGGGGCGTTGTTCGTGATTCGTTATCGGTGATTCGTGATTAGTTGGCGGTTATACCGTGCGTCATCAAGTTTTCGGATTTCTTCAATCACCATCGCCGCGGCTTGTCATCAGCGAAGCGCCGATGCTACGAATCGCGGACCCCGTTTGGTTTTCCGAAAACCTGGCGACGGGGAGTGGATTAGGGCATCCGAAACCGAAGGGATTCTTATGGGAGGGTCTTAATAACGGGTAGGCGTGATCGGCTGCGGGTGATGCGGGAATGGGGATCGGTACCTTGGGGGAAGGAGGCAGAGACAGGCGTTGGGTCCGGGTGTGTTTCAGTACCAGAAATTGACGCCGAGTTCGAAAATGCTGGCGTCGTCGCCGGATATACGGGTGTCTCCATGCCTCATGCTGTCGATCCACATGTGACGGTAACCGCCGCGGACCGAAGCCCATTCGTTGATCGGGCCTTCCATACCCAGGAAAAGCTGCCAGGTTCCGGTCTGGTCCGACCCGCTCGAGAGGCCGTCCGGGTCGATTTCAACAAACGCCATCCCCGCTCCGCCACCGGCGTAAAGCCAGATGTGATCGACCACTTCAGCCGCAATCCGGTAGTTGGCCGTGAGCGGAATCATTTGAAAATCGGCCCCGTCGGCCTCAATCCGGTAGTAACCGGATTCGAGGTTCGGCCCGTGCCGCAGAGCCGCCGCGTCCTCGTGGACGAAACGGTAACCGAGCTCCAAGCCCGCCCCCAGACCCTCGTCCCAGTCGCTGCTGGTCAGGTAGATCGCCGAAATGCCGCCGTAAAACCCGGCGAATTCGGATTGGGTGTACACCCGATCAAAATCCGGAGCCTGGGCCTGGGCCCACGTGGCAAAGGAAAGGATCGAGGCGGAAATCGAAAGGGCAACCCGTCGTGTCGTCATGCTGTCAGTCCAGGCAAACCGTCGCTATTAGGCAATTCAAAACTAAGACGAATAGCGCTCGATTAAGGTAGTTCGATCTACCCGCTTATCCGAGCGCCATTCGGGGGAGTGGAGAATAGATTTGCCCGACAGAACAGTTGCCGGTAGTCAGAGCGCAATGGATTTGCACGGGTTGAGAATGAAGGATCAGGCCCTCCTGCGTCGCGCGATGAATGTATCGCTGGCGGTGGGACTGGTGCTGTTTCTCGTGAAGTTCTGGGCGTTCTGGATTACCGGATCGTCCGCTATTTTCGCGGATGCGGCGGAATCGGCCATTCACATCGTCGCCGTCGGGTTTGCCGTTTTCAGTTTGCGGCTTTCCCAGAAACCGGCCGATTCGGATCACCCTTACGGGCACGCCAAGATCAGTTTCTTTTCCGCCGGCTTCGAGGGCGGGATGATCGTCCTGGCGGCCCTGTTCATTATCTACGACGCGATCAGCAAGTGGATTGCCGGACTGCACCTGGAGAACCTCGGGATCGGAAGCGGGCTGACGGCCTGCGCGGTCGTGATCAATATCGCCCTGGGCGCTTATCTCGTATGGATGGGGAAGCGCAAGCACTCGTTGATCCTTGAAGCCAACGGAAAACACATTCTTACCGATGCCTGGACCAGTATCGGGGTCCTGATCGGACTCGGGTTGACCATCGTTACGGGCTGGTTGCCGTGGGATCCTATTTTCGCGATCCTGGTGGCGCTCAACATCCTGTACACCGGCTTCGGGCTGATTCGAAAAAGCGTCGGCGGTTTGATGGACGTCGCCGAGCCGCAGGTCCAGCGGGAGCTCGAAGCGGTGCTCGATGAGGAGACCAGGAGCCTCGGAGTCGGGTATCATGAGCTGCGTCACCGGAATCTCGGCGACGGGCATTGGGTGGACTTGCATCTCCTCTTCGACGACAACACCTCGATTCGCGAGGCGCATGCCAAGGCCACCCGGATCGAGAACCGGATCAAGGAGGCGCTCAAGCCCCGGGCCACTGTGACCACCCATCTGGAACCGAAAAAGGACCACGAGCGAATCCACGGCCATTCTGTTTCGGGAACGTGACCGATGCCTGCGGAACTCGGAAAATTTTTGATCCTTTTGGGGCTGTTCCTGGTCATTCTCGGGGGGGCGTTTGTTTTTGGCGACAGAATCCCCTTTCTGGGAAAGCTGCCCGGCGACTTTGTGATCCGGAGGGAGAACGTCACGTTTTATTTTCCCCTGGCCACCTGCCTTCTGATCAGTTTGATCCTGACCCTCCTTTTCCTCCTTTTCAGAAAATAACTTTTCCATTCGCATGGCCTCTCTCCTGACCTTAACCACCGATTTCGGACTGACGGACTGGTTTGCCGGCACCTTGAAGGGGGTGGTGCTGGCCCGCGCTCCCGACACGCGGATCGTGGATATCAGCCATGGAATTGCGCCGGGCGATAGTCGCGGCGGGGCGTTTGCCCTGGCGGCCTCCTGTGCGTATTTTCCGGAGGGTACCGTTCACCTCGCGGTCGTCGATCCCGGGGTCGGCGGCAGCCGGGCGGCTCTGGCCGTCAGAACGAAGCGCTTTTTGTTCGTGGGCCCGGACAACGGCGTGCTGTCGTTCGCGTTGAGAAACGAGACGGTAGAGAGCGCCAGGTACCTGCGGAACGAGGAACTGTTTCTTACTTCGGTGTCCCGGACGTTTCACGGAAGGGACGTCTTCGCGCCGGTTGCCGCCTACCTGTGCGGAGGAGGGGAAATCGAGAAGGTCGGACCCGAAGCACGGGAGTGGGTCCGCCTGCGTTGGCCCGAGCCGCTACCCGCAGGGCGGGGACAATGGCGGGGCGAGGTGGTTTACGTCGACCGGTACGGCAACGCGATCACGAATCTGCCTGAAACGCTGCTGCCGGAGGGCGGCGAAAACTCGGCGGCCGTCATGGCTCTGGAGGGGGGGCGGGAGGTTCCTGTAAAAGCGTTCTACGGAGCGGTTGAGAGGGGCGTGCCCGTCGCCGTCCCCGGCTCCAGCGGCCTGATCGAACTAGCGGTCAACGCCGGACACGCCGGCGATTCGCTCGACCTTTTTATCGGTAGCCCGGTGTGGCTGAGGGATGATTCGACCTGAATATCAGGTTCGGAACCCAATCGGGGCGGTTTCGACTGCGAGCCGAGGGCTTAACCGAGTGCCCCAATCGGGAGCCGGAGCGGGGCCGACGCGATCTGCGCGCTGGGGCTCCCCGGTCGCGGTCGCCGATGAGTGCGGAGCTTCAACCGGGCGTCGTGCGGTCTCGTCTTCCTCGGGAGGCTGGAATCGGGGGTCGTCGTGAAGCAGGGCGTAGGTGATTCCCGAACCGATACCGCCGCAGATAAGCGCGCAGCCCAGCAGCAGCGAGAGTGCCTGTCCGCGGCTGAGCCGGAATCGATCCCGGACAAAGCGGTCGATCAGGGGGTAAAAGACAAAGGTAGCGACAAGGGCGGCCACCATGCCTCCCCCGATGACGGCGACCGGGAGCGAAAGGGCATCGGGCGTTTCTTCGATGGTCATGGGAGGTCTTGTTAGCCTATTGGGCCCGGTGATTCAACCATTCTTCGCGGGCTGCGCCCGGCGGTTATCCTCAATCCTTCAATTCGCTCTTGCGCAGTTTCGGGAGGATCACGGCCTGGCAGTACGGGGCGTTCGGGTTGCGTTGGTAATAGTTTTGGTGATATTCCTCGGCCTCGTGGAATTCGGAGGCCGGGGTCACTTCGGTCACGACGGGATCGCCGTACGTGCCGGCCTCGTTGAGTGCCTGGATGCTCTTTTCCGCGGCCTTCTTCTGTTCCTCATTATAATAAAAGATCGCCGACCGATACTGGCTGCCGACATCGGCGCCCTGGCGATTGAGCGTCGTGGGATCGTGGATTTTCCAGAAGAGGTCGAGGAGCTCGCGGTAGGGCGTGACCTTCGGGTTGAAGCGCACCCGCACGACCTCCGCGTGACCGGTGGTGCCGGTGCAGACCTGTTCGTAGGTCGGATTGCTCACGGTTCCTCCCATGTAGCCGGGCACCGCCGACTCCACGCCGTCGAGAAACTGAAACGCGGCTTCGATGCACCAGAAACATCCGCCTCCGAAGGTGGCGGTCTCGAACAGGGCGGGCGGTTCGTCGGGCGGTAAATCGGTCATGGCGACAACCTATGAAATCCGGCGCGGGGAGCAAGCGCCGGAAGCATTCCCGCGGCGGCGGCCGCTCGCGGCTTGCCGCGGCCGCCGGGAACGCGTTAGAGTGGGGCCCGTCGATGGAGACTCCAGGAACCGGAAAATCATGGCGCGGGCGCGGCACGGCGGAAAATCCGCCGAACCGCTTCGAGCACGCCCATTTTTCGCCCGACCCGGAATGGGCGGCGACCGAACAGACCGCTCCCGAAACCCGGTTTCTCCCGGATCATTCCCGATCGATCATCACCCGCAACGACAGTCCCGATGTCGGATTCGAGTACAGCCTCAATCCGTACCGCGGCTGCGAGCACGGCTGCGTTTACTGTTACGCCCGTCCCACCCACGAGTACCTCGGGTTTTCTTCCGGGGTGGATTTCGAGACGCGGATCATGGTCAAGGAGCGGGCTCCCGAGCTCTTGCAGGCGGAGCTGGGGAAGCGCAGTTGGGAGCCTCACGTGCTGGTGATGAGCGGCGTCACGGACCCCTACCAGCCGGTGGAGCGCAAGCTCGAGATCACCCGGCGCTGCCTGGGAGTCCTTGCCGAGTTCCGGAATCCCGTGGCCGTCATTACCAAGAATCACCTGGTGACCCGGGACCTGGACGTTCTTGGCGAACTGGCGGCGCACCGGGGGGCGGCGGTTTTCGTATCGGTCACCACGCTCGACAAATCGCTGGCACGGGTGATGGAGCCGCGCACGGCCCATCCGGACTTCCGGCTGGAGGCGATCCGTCAGCTTGCGGCCGCGGGCATTCCCGCCGGGGTGATGGCCGCTCCCGTGGTTCCGGGTCTGACGGACCATGAGGTGCCCGCCATTCTGGAGGCGGCGGCCGCCGCCGGGGCGAGCTTCGCGGGCTATACGGTCCTCCGGGTGCCGCACGGCGTCGCCTCCCTCTTCGAGGCCTGGCTCGAAACGCATTTTCCGACAAAGAAGCACCGGGTCCTCAGCCGGCTGAAGGCCATGCGCGGGGGACGGTTGAACGACGCCCGCTTCGGTTCGCGCATGCGGGGGGAAGGCATTTACGCGCAGCAGTTGGCCCAGCTCTTCCGGGTCGCCCGCCGCCGGGCCGGCCTGGACCGGCCCGGCCCGGAGCTGTCGACGGAAGCCTTTCGCCGGCCCGGAGGGACGCAGTTGGATCTGTTTGGGTCTGAAAGCTGATCCGAGAAGACAACCCAATCCCGCGGCCCGGGCACATGCGCACCGTCTTATGCTCTGGTTTTTTAACCGCTTAAGGACGCTTATTTGACGCTTAAAACGAGAAATTCAGCGGATCCGCTTAAGAATTTCAACAGAGCACAAGTTTTAGCGTTCAATTAGCGTGATTAAGCGGTCCCCGGCGAAGCCGGCTCATTCAGGGAAATTTGGAAAAACCCTATTATAAATGAGATTTGTCGGAACACGTTTGCAACATCAGGGGAAACCCGAAAACTTGATGACGCACGGTTTATTTGTATCAATCTTCCCGAGAATCCTTCCACCACACCCCCGTAGGAGCCGGCTTTACGCCGCGAAAATCCGCCTTTCCATTGTGCAAGAACTTTCGCAACGATTGATATGAGCAAACTGAAACTCGATTTGCACGACATCTTCAACAAAGGCCGCCGCATCGACGAGGAGCTCGAGCGGGTGATGGACGAGGCCGTGAAGAAGCGGATCCGGGTGATCGAGATCATTCCGGGCAAGGGAAGCGGACAGTTGAAGAAGCGCGTGCTTCGTTTCCTGCAGGAACCGCGACACAAGGAGCGTTATCACCGGGTGGAGAAGGACGGCAAGAATTTCGGACGGGTGTTCGTCCACTTCCGGCACTGACCGGCCTGAAGCATCAAGGCCCGTGGCCGCCGCCGCTCCCGGTTTCGGGCTTTTGTTTTGCTATCGGTCGCACGAGCTGTCCTTATGATCGCCCGGATCATCCATGGACAGCACGACCGAAACCTCATTCGTTCCAACGGCGGACCGGCCGGTCCCCGTTTCATCCCAGCGGGCCTTCGGGCTCGACGCCCTGCGGGGGCTTGCGATCCTGTTGATGGTTTTGTCGGCGCACCTGTCCTGGGGGGTGTTTCCCTCGTGGATGTATCACGCCCAGGTGCCGCCGCCCGACCACCGGTTCGATCCGGGTATCCCGGGGATCACCTGGGTGGACCTCGTCTTTCCGCTTTTCCTGTTCTGCATGGGCGCCGCCTTTCCCGTGGCGCTGGGACGCCGCCTCGCCGCGGGCCGCGCGCATGGGCGCATCGTGCTGGATATCCTCCACCGCGGGTTTCTCCTCGGGTTTTTTGCGATATTTCATCAGCACATGATGCCCCACGTGCTCGATCCCGACCGCGGCACTCCGGCGTTGCTGACCTCCATGGCCGGGTTTGGACTGATGTTCGCGGTGTTCTGCCGCTTTCCGGATTCCTGGAAGTGGTGGGTGCCGTGGGCGGTGAGGGCCGGCGGGTGGTTCTCGGTGGTCGTGCTGCTGGCGACCGTGGAGTATCCGGACGGATCCGGGTTTTCGCTGTACCGCAGCAACATCATCCTGGTGGTGCTGACGAACATGGCGGTGTTCGGAGCCTTGATTTACCTGGTCGTCCAGCGCCATGCGACCGTCTATCTCGGGATCCTGCTCGCCTTTATCGCGATCCGGCTCTCGGCGGGAGAGGAGGGGGTGGTGCAGGCGCTGTACCGGAACTCGCCCGTTCCCTGGATCTTTCACATGCGCTACCTGCAGTACCTGCACGTCGTTATCCCGGGGATCCTGGCCGGGCGGCTCCTGTGGGACTGGATGCGCGCCGGAGAGGCGGCCCGGGAGACCGGCGGCGGGTGGAGCGAGCGCCGCTGGGCCGTCCTGGCGGCGTTCCTGTTGATGTTTTCAGCGGCCGTGCTGATCGGGTTGCAGGAGCGGTGGCTGTGGCAGACGAATCTCCTGGCCGCGGCCGGGATCGGCGCGGGGGCCTGGATCACGAAGGCGCCGGGCGGCGTATCGGAAACGTTCATTCGCTCCGTGTTTCTTTGGGGAGCCGCCTGGCTGGTGATCGGCCTGCTCTTCGAGCCGTATGAAGGCGGAATCAAGAAGGATTCGGCGACGATCAGCTATTATTACGTCTGCGCCGCACTCTCGAGTTTCCTGCTTGCTTCCTTCATTGTCGTGATCGATCGCCTCAAAAAGAAGCACTGGGTCCGGCTTCTGGTGGACAACGGTCAGAATCCGATGATCGCGTACGTGGGCGGGGGGCTGTTCGTGATTCCCGTGCTGACGCTCCTCGGTGTGCACGGGTGGTTGATGGAATGGGCCCGCGAGCCGTGGCCGGTTTTTTTCCGGGCGCTCGGCTACACGCTGCTGGTGGCCCTGATGGTCCGTTTCTTCACCCGGCGAAAGATTTTCTGGCGGACCTGAGGCGGAGTCAGATCGATTTTTTTCATTACGATTACTATTCTCAAGCGCTTGCCAAAATTGAGCGCGGTCATGATCGGGACTTGAAGGACGTGCGGGAAATGGTTGCGCATTGGCTCGTTGATCCCGAACGCCAGGAGGCGCCTGGTTCGGGCCGGTTTGCTTGCATTTTCGGGAAGATTGATAGGCGCAGGAACCTTTCGTCGTCGGTCTCATCAAGGCTGACGGGGTCCCGAACCGTCACAAACTCACGGCCGCCCTGACGTGTAATCCGGACGATGTTTTCGTCGGAAACAACATCCCATTCGAGCCGGGCGAAAGCAAAAGGCCCTTGAATTTTACTATCATCCCAAACGCCGTCGTCTCGCCAGCTCCCAGACCAACGCACCGGTTCCCTGTAGGGATACCGCTTTTCCGGCATCCGCCACGGAGGTCGCAACACGGTCCTCCGTAGTTCGCCAGAGCGAAGAGGGGAGCGACCTCCCTACGAAAACGACCAACGTGAAACTCGGAACCGATTTGCGCGGCACTTGCGGCCCAATGGAACCGTTTGATCAGCCGGAAACCTCCTGAAGCGGTTCAATCCGGTCCTCTCATATCGCTTGACACTTCATTCGAATCGAGCACCCAAACGATGTCTCCGGGCTCGTCGCGACCGGGCCGGTCCATGCGCAGCCCGCCGTCGTCCGTCCGGTTCGGGCCGACGCTGTAGACCCTATAGTCCCAAAAATTTGTTAATAAATTCCGGATACAAGACCTTGAAAATGCCCTCCTGAGTGGGTTGGAATCTAATCGTCAAACAAAAAACAACCCAAAACAGGAAGCCATTAAA
>PWMU01000121.1 GCA_003558065.1 Opitutia bacterium
AACAGGTAACGAGTTTGCGCCGAATAGTGGCCGGCTACGAAGCCCGGCCGGAAGACGCGAAGCCGGAATCGGACACGATACGGAGGTTTGTCAACGATTCGGGGCTGCTGTTGTCGGAACTCCGGAAACTCCGCGAGGCCGTGTCTCCCGTGCATTTCGGTGCCATCGGCATAACCCTCGGCCGCTCCGACGGGATCGCCAAATTCTTCGCCTTCAGTTTCGTCAATCAACCGAAGATCAAATTCCTCGGTCCGAAATCGAGGCCATGATCGCCGCCCACTTGGAAAAGCATCCCGTCATCCGAGACAAAGACGAACTCTTCAAGAACCTGGCCCTCGGTTAACCCGATGACCGACGTCTTCGACAAGCGGAAGCGAAGCTGGGTGATGTCCATGGTGAAGGGAAAGAACACCGAGCCGGAGATCTTCGTCCGCTCCCTCCTCCACCGCCTCGGCTACCGTTTCACCGTCAACGGACCGAAAAACAGAGAACTTCCCGGCAAGCCCGACATCGTCTTACCGAAATATCGCACGGTCGTTCTCGTTCACGGGTGTTTCTGGCACGGCCATCACGGCTGCAAACACCACCGCATTCCGAAGTCCCGCACCGAATGGTGGACCGCCAAGATCGAAGCAAACCGCCGACGTGACGAACGCAACATCGCCGAACTCGAGCGTCGAGGCTGGAACGTTGTAGTCCTCTGGACTTGCGGATTCGATACCATTCCAATGCGTGAGGTCCTCGCAAAGAAGCTACCCGACATCATCGAGGGAACGGATACTGAGTTCCTCCCCACGCTCGCCGCGGAAGATCCGGCGCACTACGGCGACAAAGTGTAATATTTCATAATTTCATAAATCATCCTTCATCCCTTCTCTCGCCGTCCCCACGCCAGCCACTTCTTGAACAGTTTCTTCATCAGGGGCGTCAGGCGGGTGCCTTGTAGGCGTCGCCGATGCGCTGGATGGCCTCGGCGGTGGTGGGATACGGGTGTATGACACCCGACAGCGCGATGTCCGACGCTTCCGTGTCCTCGCGAGGCAGGATGCGGCATTCGGCCTCGAACAGCGTGACCTTGCCGCCGAATCGGGCGAACGCCTGCGCCATTTCGCAGCCGATCGGACCCGCGCCGATGATGGCCAGACGTTCGGACAATTCGGTCAGGGAAAAAAGCGTTTCATTGGTCAGGGCCCCGGATTCGACCAGTCCCGGGATGGGCAGAATAATCGCCCGTCCCCCAGTGGCGATCACCACATTGGAGAATTTCAGTTCCTTTCCGTCGACGAGCACCGTTTCCCCATCCCGGAACTTCGCTTCGCCGAAAAAGACATCGATCCCGAGATTCCGAAATAGCTCGGCGGAATCGTTCGGCCCGATACCGGTGCGCAGCTTGCGCCTGCGCTCCATGACCGCCGGGAAATCTACCTTCGGCTCCCCCTCCACCCTCACGCGAACTCGGCGGCACTCCGCACCGCCGCCGCCCGCGCCGAGGACGACGAGGTTGTAACGCCCGGAAGGTTCCGGATTCCGCCAGTCCCGCGGGGCCACATGGGAGCGCAGCTCGCGGTTGGCCGGAGTATCCGGTCGGAAAAGGTCGGGCAGGGATTAAGTCGTTGTTACGGTCATAGTGCGTCGATGATAATGATATACCTCTATGTGACCGACGAACACACCGATCGTTTATTCCTGCCAACTAATGAGATTTCCATGAGCCGGTTCGTTCTTTTCTCGGAGACGTTGAGTGGATGAGCGCAAACGCCAATCAGACAAGACTCAGCCCCACAAGATTAGGCGTCCAGTGCCGGGAACACTTAAAGGAAATGCTTCCTCCGTCAACGCAGTCTCAAGAGAAGTCATCTGACGAATTCCGGTCATTCCGCCTCCTTTATTGCCGGACCCGTGGAATCCTCAGACCGCAACAGGGAGATCAACTCGACCGCGCCATGACCCAACTCCACGCGCGGATTCGCTGATGGCAGGATCGCAACCCGCTTGACAGAGCCAAGGTATCGGCAATGGTTGCTCTATGAATGCGTTTCGAATCGTCTCGGCATTCGTTGTTTGCACGCTGCTTTTGAGCGGCTGCCAATCGCTGCGGTTCGGCCGCCCCGGTCCCGAGGGACCGGCCGACAGGGCCTTTTCCGATTTGCTGGTGATGGTCGAAGATCGGCTTGAGTTGCATTACGAAGGGGCTCGATTGCGTTGGGACGGGGATCGTCCCGAGGTGTACAGGGAGGAAATCGACCCGGTTCTTGTCCTGTTCGAAGCCCGCGGTTTTCCACCGTCCAGGGCCAGGAGCTTCTTCTCGGCGCAGCTTCAGGCCGGATCTATTGTTCAGGAAACAGCCTTTAATCAATGGGAGGAACAGGGGCTGGAAGGTTTCGATGAAGTCATCAACTTCGATCACGTCCTGCGCCCGGAACTCCAGCAAACGATCAGCCGAATGGAAGCCCGGCTGGCCGCGGTCGAGGCAGGCAGCCTGTCCATGAATTACGCCCGCCATCGCCTCGAGGAAACCCGTCAATCGATGCGTGAGTCCGAGTACATTCCCGACGACGCGGTGGAAGCCGCGCTCTCTCCGTTCCGCTACTCCCTGCGCGTGTGGCGCTCGCCTCAGGAATAAATGTCTCGGGAATTTTTGAATACATACATTTTCGGACCGTCCCCCAGGTTCCTGCCCGGCCGCAGTGCACGGTTTCACGGGAGAAGGGGACCCTGACGCCCAACGGACGGAGCCTTGAACCGAATTCGCTTCATCCCGGACAGTTGAATACGACCTTTATGGCCACCACCGGAGAAAAAGACGGTCGCGGCTTCCTGATCCCCGGCAAACAACTCGCCTCCCTGATCGACACCCTTTTCGAACTGGGAAGCGTGCCGCTCGCCACCGACCGCGCCCACCGCATCGGCCAGAACAAACAGATGTTTGTGCACCGGCTGATCGTCGATGGGACGGTGGAAGCAAAAATGCTCGAACTTCACGCCCGCAAACGCTCGCTGGTGGACCAGTTGCTGGAAAACCGGACCACCGACCGTATTCTCCTCGACCTCGAAGCGCTCGGAGAACTCATGGGCGAGGTGTAAACCTTTCGCATGGCTCTCATTATCCGTCGCAACCTCACCCTCGGAGGAGGCTTTTTCACGCCCCGGTCTTTCCCCTTCGAATTTCCGGGGCGGCGCAAACACGATTCGAAGGAATAATCCGGCGAAACGGTCGTCCAACCGGTTGTAATGAACGCGAAGCCCGATCTTGTGCTCCGAGTTGTGTTGGGCATGACCGTGGCGGTATTCGGCTTGAATCGGCCCTTCGGCCTCATGCCGATGATCGCCTTTGTCGAAATCATTACGAGGTTGTTCCTGCGCGCGAGATCGCAACAAACGACACCTTAACGAACCACCCTAAACAACACACAAGACGATGCTCGGTTTCGTAGTCGGGCCGAATCTCGTCATTCAGTTCGTAATGGGGAAAACGCTTCTTCTTTTGAAACCGGTCCACGAATTGATTGTATACTGCACGTCATTAAGTTTTCGAAAAGCACCCCCCGCCAGCCTTGCGGCTGGCCCCCCCTCTCAAGAGGGGAATGAATCAGAAGGCGGGCGGCAGGAGAATCCGAAAACTTGATGCAGGGAAGTATAGAGGGTGGCGAACAGCCAGGATAGGATTTCATCTTGCACGTATCACGCACCTGGTGCCCCTTAGTCTGAAGCAGAAAAAACGTTTGTTGCGTGTAATCCGCCGCATCCTCGGCATTGCCGGTCAATCCGCAGGCAAAGCGATAGAGCGGATCGTAGTATTCGGCCACAAGTTTTGAGGCTTCTCCGGCTTCAATGGGCTCGTTTTTCGCGGGCATGATCAGTCCTCTTCTTTTTCAGGTTGACGATTACTCAGTGAATTCAGCGCCGACAGGATGTCCCCAACCTCCATCCTCCGTGTCGGACCCTTCTCAACCACAGCCGCCCGTATCCGGCGGTCCGTGCCGCCCCCCAACATCTCGGAAAGCGAGACGGCCCGGCCGTGACCATCTGGCAAAGTGAAGTCGGGCGCCTTATCCCCGGCTTTCACCGCCATGTCGGCCACCGTCGATTCGGGATGTTCCGCGCGCCATTGCTCGAACGTGGTCAGTTCCCATGGCAGATGTTTCAGCGCACGTCCCGCGTCAGGTCCGCTGATCGCGTTGAACGCGATCTGAGACCAGAGGGCGTCGTGGGTTCGGTCGTACATCAGAACGTTCGAATTGTACAAAAGTCCGCTGATTCCGAACAAAAAGCCTCCCCGTCGATCCGGCGGTCGAAATCGGTTCGACCGCCGTCGACAGTGACCGCACCCGGGACGGGTGGCAGAGTGGCACGAGTGGCACGTCCTATTCGATTTGGAGGTTGACGACGACGCCAAAGGATGGGAGGTATTGATTCCGCGCTCCGCAGGGGAGTTCGAATGAATGAAAACCGTTTTTTTGCTTCCCGCCCTGTTGTTGCCCCTGAGCCTCGGGGGCTTGCCCGGTTCTCTTGTCGAATCGGTCGCTCCGGAAACGCGCGAACAGGTTGCGTTTGCCCATGCCGCACCGGGTCCGGACGATACGCTGTACCTATGGGCTGCGTTTCACACGGTTGAGGGTAACGAAACCGGAGGGATCCTCAAACTGGACCCGCACGGCGCGATTCTCGAGGTGCTCGCGGAAAAGCTGCTGCCGCCGGACGACGCCACGGGGTGGCCGACCTTTATACCGTTCGGTGCGTCCGCCGGTCCCGAACTCCGGGTGCTTGAAGACGGACGCCTGATGGTGGCACGGCCGGACAGCCACGGCGCCCTGATCGACGCGGGCGGCCAGGTGAGCGAAGGTTTCTTCAACGAGGCTCCGCCGGACGTCCGGTTGATCCCGCAGTTCGAGCGCCACGGTTATTTTTACTTCATCGTTATTCAAGCGGATAACGCCCGAAAACTTGTCCGTCAGGCCGTGACCGCCGAAGCGTGGAGTCCGGAAATCCTGTCATCCGATCAGCACCCCCTTCCGCCGCGGGCGGCCGTGCCCGGACCCAATGGACAAATCTGCGTGCTCGGATCGCAAAGCATCTCTTGGCAGCTTATCGAGCAGAAACTCTTCTGGATCGACTCAAGCGGCGATCTCGTTTCGGAACGTCCCCCGGAAGAGTTGGATTCCGAACGCCCGGCCACCCTCGACTCCCGGGCCGATGGCGGGATTCGCCTCACGTTCGGCCCCCCGCTTGCGCGTTTTTTTCCCGGCACGAACGTTGATTCGTACCGGGTGAAATTACGGAGTGGTGAAGGCGACGTGGCCCATGCGCGGGATTTCTGGATTCCCGCCTTCACCCGTTTCGCTTTCGCGGAAGCGGCCGACGGGGCTGTCCTGGCATCCGGGCCCGACGGCACGTTGCGGCGCTGGCTCGCGGACGGAAGCCTCGACGAAGGTTTCACGAGCCCGGGACACATTTCCCGTATCCTGTCGCTCGACAACGACACTTTCCTGCTCGACGGAACGCGGCGTATCCTCGTCGACGGGACCGAGGACCCCGCGTGGCAACGCCCCGGCATGCAACGCCCGGGATCGGTCACGCATCTGCTTCCGACTCCCGACGGCGGACTTCTGGCCGCCGGCGGTTTCCAGCGGGCGGGGGGCGAGCCGTCCGCCGGGCTCGTAAAATGGAATCGCGACGGAACCCGCGACGAAACGTTTGTGCCCGATCGGAGGTTCGAACCCGTCGCGTCGATAGCGATCGCGCCGGATGAAAGCATCCTCATTGCCACCGGCCGTTCCGTTACCCTCGCCGAGGGCAAGACTACCGATATCGTACGCCTGCTGCCCGACGGCGAAATCGACGAATCATTCGTGGCACGGGTGTTCGACACGCCGGTTAATGAACCTTTTCCCCGCCTGATCCGGATCGGCGTTCAGCCGGACGGAAGAATTCTGGTCGGTTTTTACCGAGACAGCTTCGGTGTCGGCTCGTGGGTCATTCGCCGCCTGCTTCCGAACGGCGCCCCCGATTCCTCGTTTCCGCAACGCGGCGGTTCCCGATCGCCCATGTCGGAACCCTTCCTCGTATTGTCCGGCGGCTCGTTTTTCATTGAAGGCACCCTGCACAACGCTTCCGGCGAAGTGCTGTTGCATGTGGACGGCGCCGATGGGCGGGGATTTCACCCCCTCTGCCAAATGCCGGACGGAACGGTGATCTTCGCCGAATCCTCCGGCGGCGAGCAAACCTTACGCCGGTGGCATTACGGGCGGTGGGACGCGGGCTTCGACGCCGCACCGCGGCGCGTTTCCGGCGCGGCCCCGGCCGGGTCGGGAAAGGTGTACGTCTGGGGCGCACCCTCCCAGGGCGAACTTCCCCAAAAGGCCCGCCTGGTACGGCTCGACCGGAACGGACGAATCGACCCGACGTTTCGGGCACCGGAACTCCAAACCCGGCAACGGCGCGCGGCGGATTCCTGGATCACCTTTTCGAGGCAGGGACTCGTCCCTGTCGATCCGGAGGCGGCCGCCCGCCCGGGCCCGTTGCGGGCGGCCTGGTTTGATAACGCCAACGGGCGGTTGTGGCTGGGAGGAGAATTCAACACCGCCGCAGGAGAATCCCGGGATGGACTCGCGGTCCTGGCGGCGGGTAATGTTACGGGCTTCCACGCCTGGAGCGAGGCCGCCCTGCGCGACGCACCGGAACAAGCCGGTCCGGCGATGACCCCCGCGAATGACGGAGTTTCGAACCTGGCAAAATACGCCACCGGTGCCGATCCCCTTGTGCCCGACGCCGCCGCTTCCGCCCTGAACCGCGTCTCGGCGGATCCGCTCAGCTTCGAAATGG